>CAZWIL010000132.1:1561-6069 GCA_964634175.1 uncultured Vicinamibacteraceae bacterium | reverse complement strand
TGAACAGCATCCGCGCAGCGGCCCGGGCCAGTCGAAGCACGGGCGCCGCCATTTCGTTTCACGTCGGCGGACGGGGCGAAGAGAAGTTTACCGTGCTTGAGGCCGTGGCGGCAGAAGGTGCAGACCTGCGGCGGGTCATTATGGGCCACAGCAATAGCATCGCCGACGACTTACCGTTCATGAAGCGGCTCCTCGAACGTGGCGTGTTTATCCAGTTCGACACCCTCGGGCGGCCAGATGGGAGGCTTGGCGGCGTCGACGATGGGAAAGTGGCACGAGGCATCGTCGAGCTTATCGAGGCAGGCTACGCCGATCGTGTTCTACTCTCTCAAGATGTGTGTAACAAGATCCAACTGAAGAAGTACGGCGGCACGGGCTTTTCGTACGTATTGGAGAACTTTCTGCCGGCGCTACGTGACCTCGGTGTTGAGGAGGAGGACATCCACAAGATGATGGTCGAGAATCCCGTCCGAGCGCTCACCTTCGCGGCGCCAGTGCCGAGTCTCTGAGGGTTCTTCGAGTTTCTGAAACTACTGAGAGTCTGTCGGATAAAGTAAACCGCCTCCATACGCGAGAAGACAGTTCCCGTCTTCGGTACCATATTTCTTAGGAAAACGTCCGATCCGAAGACCAGCCGTTTTCGTTACTTCACTTTTGACAGCCAATTTGACAGCCACCAGTGGCACAATGCTGCGAGGCGGAGGCCAATATGCAACGGCATATCGTAATCGGACTCATCGTTGTGACCGTCGTGGCGGGTGGCGTTCTGTGGCCCACGACAGTGGATGTGCTGCGGGTGCACGCTCACGGAACTGAAGCCCGTTTCGTACAGGAGGTCGATTGGCCAAAGCGGCGCATTACGCATACTTATGGGCTGAGTTACTCCGAACTGGGGCTCGGCGCCTACCGGAACGGGATCGAGATGCGAACGGTCGACGGTCGACAGTGTGTGGAGGGTGGACTGATTGGGTTTGATATCGACGATGATTATGGATTTGACGTCGATGAGTCGGTGACTGTAACCCTAACCTACGCCACGGCGTTCACCAACCCGTTCGTGGTTGTTTGGGATCAGAACGGTGGTAACAGTTTGGGACGTAGCGAGGAGATCCAGCCCGAGACGGGAGGACCGCTGCGTGCGATTACGCTGACGCTCGACCGGGCACGCCTCGCCGGGCAAGGCACTCGAGGTGTCGACATCGCGGTGGGCAGCCGAGGGGGATTATGTCTGTGCGATATTGAAGTGGTTCGCAGTGGGACCACAGATGTTCGTGAAGCGTTCGGCCGCGTGAGGCTGGAGGTGACGGACGCTGCATCGGGTGAGCGGATGCCCGCCCGCGTTGGGCTCTATGATTCGACGGGAAGAATGCCGTTGCCTTCGGACGATGCGGTGATGGTGCATCGCTTCACCGACGAAGTGCGCCGGCTGTGGGTTGGCCCGCGGGTCTTTTGGCCGGTCGAACATAGGCAGGCGTTTTACATAAACGGAAGTTACGAGGCCCGGGTGCCCGTTGGGACTTACGATCTCGTTGCCACCCGGGGGATCGAGTATCGGGTTCACCACGGCAAGATCGAGATTTTCCCCGATGAGACGCACACTGTTCCAATCGCTCTGGAGCGCTACATCAATCAGCCGGATCGCGGGTGGTATTCCGGCGATGCACACATTCACATCCAGCGAGACGCAACCGAAGACGAAAACGCGTGGGCGCAGGTGGCGGCCGAGGATGTGCATGTCGGAAACCTGTTGCAGATGGGTAACATCGCCGGTACACATTTCGGCCAACCGGCATGGGGCGCGGCTGGCCGTTTCGAACGTGATGGTCACGCGCTCGTTTCCGGCCAAGAGGACCCACGGACGGTCCATCGCGGACACACGATTCACCACAATTTGCAACAACCGCTACACGTTGGTCCGGAAGGCTATTTTCTCTATCACCAAGTCTTCGAGCAATCACATCAGCAGGGTGGTTTATCCGGCTATGCGCATCAGGCGGAACTGTTCAACGGTCGCCGCGGTATCGCCCTTGACGTGCCCTTCGGGATCGTTGACTTCGTCGAGATTCTGCAGCAAGGCCGATTACCTACAGACCTGTGGTACGGCTTCCTTAACCTCGGCTACAAGCTTCTCCCGGCTGCTGGATCCGACTTCCCATATATGGACCTACCGGGCGTCGTACGGAGCTACGTACAGATCGACGGTCCCTTCAGCGTCGACGCTTGGTTTGATGCGTTTCGCGCTGGCCGCCTATATGTCACTAACGGACCGCTGTTGGAGGTGACGGCGAACGGTCGGTCGCTGGGAGAAGAGTTGCATCTTGAAAGTGGTGCTCAGGTCGAAGTCGTGGCAGAGGCTTCGCTCAACCCAGATCTTGACCGGCTGACTCGTTTGGAACTGGTGGTGCATGGGGAGGTCGTGGCCTCTGAATCGGCTAACGGCCGAGATCGGGTCCAACTTCGCACCACGTTGACGGCGGACCGAAGCCTGTGGCTGGCGGTTCGGGCGTTCGGTGAGCGTCAGGAGGAACGGAACATGACGGTAGCCCACACCGCGCCCATCTACGTGATCGTCAATGACCAATCGTTCTATCAGGATGAGCGGGTGCCCGAGCTGGTAGCGCTGCAACGCGCCAGACTGCGGGAACTGCTGACGGAAGCAGTTGATTCCGATCGCGACCTTGAGCCGTGGGAGACTCGGAGTCTGCTGTCCGAGTTGTGGCCGGACCAGCGTCGTCTACTTGAACCCCGTGTCGAAGAGGCGGACGCGCGCTACCGGGCACTGCTGGCAGAGGTCGATCGTTCCTCGCGATAGCAGTGAGTGGCTAGGTGCGATGATGGCTTTGCGAACCATTGTGCATTCGACGGTCCTCGATGTTTTTGTTCTCTCGCGCTATCCGTATGAAAACACAGGAAGTCACCGGAAATGGGACAGTGGCGCTTGTTCATAGAGTGTCGCTGCGTCAGTGCTGGTTTGGATGTGCCGGTCTGAGCTACCATCACTAGACATCGAACCAAACGTCGGACAAGGAGAGGTGCCATGGCTTGGAACGTTGACGGCGAGTTGATCGAAACCTGTAGCTGCAACATGCTCTGCCCCTGCTGGTACGGTGTGCAGGAGCTGATGGTCATGGATCAGGACTGGTGCGGCACAGCATTTCTGGTCCGTATCCGCGAAGGGAATGCCGACGGCATTGACCTCGCCGGTTCTAATGTCGTACTAGCCCTACATTTCCCAGGCCCGACGCTCTTTGACGGTGACGCGACGGCTCGAGTCTATGTGGACGACCGCACCTCTGACGCTCAGCAGCAGGCGTTGGAGACCATTCTCCAGGCTAAGCAGGGTGGTCCGATGGAGGTGCCGGCCTCTTTAACCTCTACCTGGTTGCCAACGCGACGTGTGCGCATAGACGTTACCGAACAGGAGGGGGCGGTGCGTGCTAACGTCGATGGAGTCGGTGAGATCGTGTCTGAACGTCTAGTTAACGAACAGGGTGAACGGATGACGATGCAGAATACTGCTTTCATTCTCGCCTTCCAGTTCGCAAACAAGTCCGCCGATCTCGCGCCCAGTAAGGGGACCAGGTGGAACGACCCCGACATGCCAATGGCCTACGATTGCAAGTCCGGCGCCGTCGGACAGATCGCCTGGGCCGTGGACGCCTAGGGCTCTCCGTGGTCTTCCGGTGACTCCCGACCTGTCCTACAGCGAGCTCGTTCGGCGTGACCGAGCAGTGCTGGTCTCGGCGATCGCGGTTCTCGCCGGGCTCGCTTGGGCCTACACGGTACGACTATCCGCTGGGATGGGCTCGATGAGCGTCAATGCCATGGCCGCCAGCGTGGCCGTGCCCAGCACCCAGTCCTGGACCCTGAACGACGTCTTCTTCATGTTCGTCATGTGGACTGTGATGATGGTGGCAATGATGCTGCCGTCGGCAACACCGATGGTGCTGCTGTTTGCGCGAGTGATGCGGAAGCGTGAACGCGACGGGCGGCCGTTCGTGCCCACGGGGTTGTTCGTCTTCGGCTACCTACTTGTCTGGGTCGGTTTCTCGGCCATAGCGACATTGGCGAACTGGGGTCTCCACGTCGCCGGTCTGCTGTCCTCGATGATGGGGAGCACGACACCAATGATCGGCGGGGTTGTGCTGCTGTTCGCCGGCGCCTTTCAATGGACGCCGCTCAAGGACGCCTGCTTGAGCCATTGTCGGTCGCCGCTGGTCTTCCTCACCGCGCATTGGAGCGACGGGCGAGGGGGTACCCTCATGATGGGCCTGCACCACGGCGTGTATTGTCTCGGGTGCTGCTGGCTCCTGATGGCCCTCCTCTTCGTGCTGGGAATCATGAATCTCCCGTGGATCGCGGTACTCACGGTCTTCGTGCTGCTCGAAAAGGTTCTGCCTCGTGGACGGCTCGTGAGCCAGCTCTCCGGAGTCGTCTTGGCCGCCTGGGGTATAGCGCTGCTCGCTACTGGCGCCGACGTCAACCAGGTGACGACGGAGCCGTTCAGG
>CAZWIL010000132.1:0-1551 GCA_964634175.1 uncultured Vicinamibacteraceae bacterium | reverse complement strand
CGGCTCGTGAGCCGGTGCTCCGGAATCGTCTTCGCTGCTTGGGGCATGGTCCTGCTCGCCACTGGCGTCGGCTGAGGCCCATCGAGCCAGCCAGCTTTGGGGCGAAACGCGCCCGCGCGACTTACCGATTAGCTGCGCGGCCCGGCGGATCGGCCCGGGGTCACGTCCTTCATTGGCGGTTGGCGTGACCGGTCGCCTGCTACGACGGCGGCCTTCTGGACGGCGCGATCGAACCGCCGCTTCAGGAAGCGCTTCAGCCTCCGCCGGTAGGCCGGGACGAGGCAGAGGAAGCCGACGAGGTCGGTCAACACGCCGGGCGTGATGAGCACCACCGCCGCGAGGAGGATCAGCACACCGTCAAAGATGGGCTCGGCGGGCAGTTGGCCGGCGTTGAGATCGTTGCGCAGGCGCGCCAGCGTACTGATGCCCTGTTGCCGGGCCAGCGACGCGCCGACGACCCCGGTGCCTATGATGAGACCGATCGTGGCGAGGGTGCCGACACGCTGTCCTATCTCGATGAGTAGGACGAGCTCGACGACCGGTACCGCTATGAAGAGGATGAGAAGGCGTCCCACGGTGATGCGTTCCTATAAGCAGAAACCTGAAAATTTGTTAATGTTCATTAAATTATTTTACTTCCATTCCACAACCGCGCCTGAGACGCGAGAGCATCCGACACAGCTCGACTAACCCCCGTCCTCGTTGAACCGCTAAGCTTATAGCGGGCTACAAAAAGCGAAAAGGGTTTCCGGAAGATGTCGCACAAAGTGGTAGAAGCTTCTAACGCTGCACACCCGCACGTGGTTCAATGAACATTCCCTTCGACAACACCTACGCCAAGTTGCCAGACCGTTTCTTCGCCAAACAGGAACCCGCCCATGTTCCGGAAGCGAAGCTCATTCGTTTCAACCGCGAACTAGCGGCAAAGCTCTCGATCGACGCCGACTGGCTGGAATCCGCTGACGGCGTCGCGATGCTCGCTGGCAACGCGATTCCCGAGGGTGCCGAGCCGATTGCACAAGCCTACGCAGGCCATCAGTTCGGTGGATTCTCACCACAACTTGGCGACGGTCGCGCCATCCTCCTCGGCGAAGTCATCGACACCGACGGCGCACGTTACGATCTGCAGTTGAAGGGCTCAGGCCGCACGCCATTCTCGCGGGGCGGCGATGGTAAATCTGCGCTCGGCCCGGTGCTCCGCGAATACATTGTCAGCGAAGCGATGGCCGCTCTTGGAGTTCCCACGACCCGGGCGCTCGCCGCTGTTACCACCGGCGAAAGAGTCATGCGCCAAGAAGGGCCGCTCCTCGGGGCTGTGTTCACTCGCGTTGCTGCAAGTCACATTCGCGTCGGGACCTTTCAGTATTTTCTAGCACGCAACGATATCGATGCCCTGCGGCTGCTCGCCGATTATGCCATTGCCCGGCACTACTCGGCGGCCGCCGACGCGCCAGATCCTTATGTGGCTTTGTTAGAGGCGGTCGTGGCTGTCCAAGCGGATCTGATCGCCCAGTGGATGTCTCTCGGTTTCATCCACGGTGTGATGAACAC
>CAZWIL010000131.1:0-6116 GCA_964634175.1 uncultured Vicinamibacteraceae bacterium | reverse complement strand
TTCATCAAGCTCAATGCGCTGCGTTTAAAGCTGCTCGCTCAGCGCGAAGATGGGCCATGCGACTAATGACTGCACGATTGTCAAATTCACCGCCCCGACTGCCGCGAACCAGTGAAGCCCGCATGAGTCTTTCCCGCAGAACCCGGTTCGTGAGTGACGACAAGACCGGTTGCCCACTGGTATTAAGGAGAGCGACGACATATTTTCCTGGAAGTCCGCGATCCTCAGCTGCCTCGGCAGCGGCGGCGATTTGATTATCCGACAGGCCAGCGAGTTCTTCTCGGGTATCGACCACCACTGCAGAATCGTTAACCTCATCAAGAACATTTTGAGTGAATGTGGTCTGTAAAGTTGCCAATTCGGTGTTAATAGCCTGCATTCGGATCTTCTCCGAGTCTGACAATTGAGCACCTGCTCTCACGAAATCGATGTAATACTTTTCGATTAGTCGCTGCGACTCAGCGTCAACGGCAAGGGTGACTCGTTGCTCGTGCAACAGCCTGACTCGCTGAAAGAGAGCATCGTTCAACAGAATCTGATCGCTGTGGGCAGCGAGTCGTGGCGCAATTTGAGACCGAATGTCGTTCATCGCGTCGTTTGTATCGGCGGCAGACAGGCTAAAAAAAGTGGTCGTAACACGATCCAATAAACGACCAGAAATTTCTAATGCAACAAGAGTGTTCTCGATAGTTGGAGACTCCGACAGACTCGTAATTGCATCAATTTCTTCCAACTGCTGCACCATCCCTTGATCAAATGCCGGAAGATAATGATCCACGTTGATCTGATCAAAGGGTGGCAGCTGGTATGGCAGCGGACTTTCACTAAAGAATGGGTTCATTTCATCCATTGGGTCGTCGTCTAATGGCAGAGGCGTTTCGGACGGAGAGCAGGATACCGCCGCTAGGAGCAGCACGAACATAAAATGCCCGCGCAACGGATTTAATGGCACGATCTTGGAAGACTGCACACGAGAAGGATACCTTAGCTGCAAATGACGATCTTCCCTGTTCTACTGGCTCAGCATATGGCGGCCTGACTCTAGCAAGAAAACATTAATAAAAATCATGAGATTCAGTAGCGGGACTGGCATTCCATAACTTTTGAAATCGGTCGGCCTTGACTGAAGTAACGCCATCTTGAATTTGCAATCGACCTTCGACTAACAGAAACGATTGTTCAAGAATGAGTGCCTTTTGATCGGCGAATACTCGTGGACGAACGATAATATTCCCCAACCCAGTCTCGTCTTCAAGTGTTAAAAATACAAACCCTTTTGCTGTTGTCGGACGTTGTCGAGTAATGACCGAACCAGCAAATCGCACACGACGTCCATGCTGCCCCTGTGACAAGTCGACAGCACGCAATACCCCACGCATCGCTAGATCCCGTCGCTGTAGTGACATCGGATGCGCCCCTATCGTAAGTCCCGTTCCCTCATAGTCCGCTACAACTCGCTCATTCTGTGTCATTTTTGGCAGCGGTGATTCAGGTGCCCGATCAACATCTTCGACCTTTTCAAAAAGCATTCCCTTTTTTCTCACTGCCTTTTCGATCTGCCATAACGCCGCCCGGCGATCGTAGCCGAACGAACTGAGCGCGCCGACTTCGGCCAAAGTGGCGAGCTCTTCTCGACAAATATCCGACTGAGCAATCAAGTCATCCAAAGAGTCAAACCGTTCTCGACTCATACAATCGTCCAATCATGCGAGCATGTGTTGCATAACAGATGCCGATCCATTCCTTCCCGATCGCTCTCCAATTCAGACAGGTCATTAGTCCAACATTTTGGACACCACACTTGTCCATTTGAATTTATAGGCTGCGCTGGGTCAGCACTGTCCTGTACTTCTGAACTTCGCAAAGGAGTTTCAGGCTTCGTCGAAGCTATCGCCCGCCCCACAGTTTTTCGCAGTCCTGAAACGTAGCTCAATCCCAGCCTGATCGTGCCATCCTCTTCCACTTTACATTCCCAATTCGAATGTTGAACATCAATTCCAGTAAATCGCACACCCCGTCTCTGAGCATCCTTGACTAATGTTGCCGGACTATAAAACCCCATGGGCTGGTTGTTGAGTAGTGCCGTGTAGAAAGCAGCTGGATAATGTGCCTTGAGATAAGCACTTGCATATACCAATAATGCAAAGCTGGCAGCATGCGATTCAGGAAAGCCGTATAACGCAAATGAGGTAATTGATTGAACGATCTCTTCAATTGCATTGTCATCAAGCCCTTTTCGTTTCATCCCATCACGCAGCTTGGTCTCGATTTGCTGCATACGACGCACAGAACGCTTAAACCCCATGGCACGGCGCAACTCCTCTGCTTCCCCTCCAGTAAATCCGGCAGCCACCATTGCAATGCGTAACAACTGCTCTTGAAACAGCGGCACACCAAGCGTTCGTTTCAATATGGGCTTAAGCAAAGGATGCGGATACGTTACTGGTTCTCGCCCAGACCGACGATCTAAATAGGGATGCACCATTTGTCCAACGATAGGACCAGGGCGAATAATTGCGACTTCGACAACAATGTCATAAAACTGCTTAGGTTTTAGCCGTGGCAACGTAGCCATCTGCGCCCGTGACTCCACCTGAAACACACCAATGGTGTCAGCCTGTTGGAGCATTCGATAAACTTCAGGATCATCAGGCGGCAGATGTGCCAAATCGACTCTGGGTTGCGGCGTATTAATGAGGATCATCGCTTCTTGAATAACCGCCAACATTCCCAATCCCAACAAGTCAACTTTGACAATGCCCATTTCAGCGCAATCATCCTTGTCCCACTGCACAACAGTCCGGTTCGCCATACTGGCGTTCTCCAACGGAACGACTTCGTCGAGTCGTCCGTGTGCAATCACCATTCCTCCAGAATGCTGTCCAAGGTGACGTGGAAGATTCTGAATCTGCTTCCACAACATGCTGAATAGCTTCTTTTTCGGTTGAAGCCCCTTGGAACCACTCTTGTAAAGATATGACTCCAAATGCTTGTCCGAATCGCCCCATTCAAAACTTTGAGTTGTTCTCACTAGTTGATCGATTTCTGTCGAATCAATCGACAACACCTTTCCAATCTCACGAGCAGCGTTTCTCCCGCGATAGGTAATGACATTCGCCACCATACTGGCACCTAGCTGCCCATAACGCGTATAGACATGCTGAATCACCTGCTCCCGTTGCTCGCCACTTGGCAAATCCAGATCGATGTCAGGCCATTGACCACGTTCTTCTGACAAAAAACGCTCAAAAAGCAGTTCCATCCCTACAGGATCCACGGCGGTAATACCTAAGCTGTAGCACACTGCACTGTTGGCAGCTGACCCTCGACCTTGAACCAAAATGCCGTGACGGCGACAATAGTTGACGATGTCCCACACAATTAGAAAATACCCAGCCAGTTTAAGTTTCTGAATTAAATCGAGTTCTCGAACCACCTGGCGACGCGCCCTGGCGTGATACGGCCGATATCGTCCCCGTGCACCAGCTTCTGTAATTTTTTGAAGAAACGAATCCATGGTTTCTTCAGGAGGCACGGGATAGTCCGGAAACCGATATCCAAGATCCACCATCGTGTATCCCAAGCGATTAGCTAATTCGTGCGTCGTCCCAATCAAATCTGGAAGATCCAAAAATAATTTTTCCATCATCATTGGTGATTTCAGATACCGTTCGGCGTTTCGATGAAGACGCTGTCCTGCTTGATCGAGCGTAGTTTTATGCCGAATGCAGGTCAGCACGTCATACATTGGGCGATCCGAAAACTCAGCAAATCGCACGCCGTTTGTCGCAACCACCGGAACACGATACGCCGACGCCATCGCTAGAAGCGCCTGATTGTCGTGCTCTTCTTCTCTTAGAAGATGTCGCTGAAGTTCCACGTAGACCTGTGTGCGCCCAAACACTCCAAGTAGCCGGTCGAGCAGCCCTCCGACACCGTAGTAACATCCCATCAACGCCGGACGTCCGATCAAAGCAACTAATCCATCGGTGTGTCCTTCAAGTTCATCCAGTTCAAGCGCACCTTTACCTTTCGGTGCCCTCAATTTCATCTTGGTGATAAGTCGAGCGAGATTTTCATAGCCTTCCCTGGTCTCAATCAAAATCGGTAATTGCCAGAAATTTAAAACACTTGGCGGCAAACCTGGCCTATGGTTTGCGCCTTGCACCTTGATCGTAATTTCACTTCCAATAATGGGTTTCACACCAGCTGCAACAGCTGCCTTGTGAAACCGTGGCACCCCATACAATCCGTCTCGATCCAGTAACCCCAGTGCCGGATATCCTAAATCTGCAGCTCGCTCAACTAATGCCTCTGGTAATGATGCGCCTTCAAGAAAAGAAAATGCCGAAGCGGTATGAAGCTCGATATACACGTGTGCCTTTCTAATCTATGACTCCTTCTGCAAACCAACAATCAGACTTCCGTTCCAGAAAAATTCGATACACCCCACAACCATTTACCTCGACATCCCACTCATCTCGATCCCACACCGCACAAGAAGACATCCACCAGTGCCCCGAACTTCGCCATGGCCCCGCATGTGTAACAACCTTGCCATTGATCGAACATGGATATGGAATCACCACCCTCACGGGAACCCCGTGCTCAATTACTACGCGGATTGCTATCGGTTGGCGGAATCGTCGAAACACGGGCACAAGACCTGCACCTACCCGCGTTTGATTAAGTGGAGAAAAGTAACCCTTTGGATTAAACGGCTGCATCTCGAACACACCGGGTTGGTGAGTATTCATCAGCACCGGTGTACCACATCGCTGATCTCCCATTAAACCTTCCAACCGAGCCAGCAACGTCGTGAAGTTCTCCGCAGGCGGTACAGTCCGATCTAACAGAGAGGGTTGCAACGCTCCAGTAGGAACCGGGGTCGCTATAACTGTCACACGATCCACACTCGAGGCAGGAGGATGCGTCTCTAGGTCAAGAAGAATAAGGGTTCGTAAAACTTTCGGAGTGTTTAACGCTACCGGAAATCGAAACGTTCGCTCATGAATATCTCGTGAAACCACTGTCAACTGCATCCGCAACATCGAGACAGCCATCCCACTTGCATCCAGATGTTGGCATAATTTTCCGAGCACCTGTTCAAGAACGAATGACAATGCTTCAAGGCCTTCAATCGGCCATTCAAGTGTCATCGTTTCTTCGAATCGTTCTTTCTCTAGTGCAGGGACAAGTGGTTGACGGTCCTCCCCTCGTGCGATCTGCTGGAGTGCTAAACCAGCGCGTCCTAAACGGTTAAACAACTCATGCGTCGGCAACGCTGCAAGATCGCCAAGTGTTGTAATTCCCCATCGCTTCACCACTGGCAACAATGCAATTACCGGTTCAACATACGACAGTGACTGCGCCGCTAAAGTGCTTGCTGTACGCAACTGGCCACGCTTACAGTTCGCCATATTTGCGCTACTCGATTGCGCTTGCCAGAGCCTCGTAATAACAGCGAGTGGTAACGGCGATAGTGCCTTCATTTCGGTCTTTGGTGGAATTACCGTCAGCCCGCATCGATCTTGAGTCATCAGCAACGCCGCCATCCTTGTGCTAGCGATAGCAATGCAGATAACAAGATTGCGATCAATCGCAACACGCCCAAGTTGTTCGCCAAGAGCATGCGCACTTCCCCACAGGTGTTTCCCTCCACTAACATCCAACACAACTAAATCTCGACCATGAACCTCAACTCGTGGCGAATATTCATAAGCAAAATCAACAAGCGCATTGTCAGATCCGAGACGGACAGTATTGGACTGTGATGGCTGATAAAGACAAGCAAACATCCGAATTTCTTGTATGTTTCGTCGTGGTCGTGTACTCCCACGCTTTAGACTTCAGACCATTCCAACATGTTGATGCCTCGCACTTAAGTGAACCGAGGCAAAAGGATGACGTGTCGATTCCGCACGCACGTCAATATCAATCCCTTGAAATATCCGACTTCGTAACGTGCGACCTGACCACTTCGCTGAGTACCGTGTTTCAAGCACAATCGATCGACCGCTGGCACTCCGACCCATTTTCACGGGTCCCGCAACAATGCCAACTGTTTCCTTAGCCTCTATCGCACGAGACAATCGCAACCAGGTTGTGAACGGTAA
>CAZWIL010000130.1:0-6169 GCA_964634175.1 uncultured Vicinamibacteraceae bacterium | reverse complement strand
ACAAGGGTTAAGCGATAGCCGGACGCTCAATCCGGCAATGCAAAGGCCGTCAGTTGGAAGATACGCTACGAGACAGTGCGCCACCGCCCAGCGATCTGGAACCTTGGAACCACAGCGCGCGCGTCGCGCCCAATGATTCCGGGGCCAAAACCGCGATTTACGGTCCTCGTCTTACCCCGGGCACCACTCGACATCCAGTAAAGGACCTTTGACCGTGTTCGGTGTATACTTCACATCTTTTGGAGTAAGGTGTATTTGAGGAACTATATGCCATCCAGGACTCCGTCAATCGTTGGATATCTGGTTGTACTGGCTGGAGTTACCGGCCTCCATGCACAGCCGCTGCAATCATCAGGAACCTCACCACCGGTTCCTGACCAGCAAGCCTTTGTCACGCAGTACTGCGTGACCTGCCATAACCAGCAGACACGCTCGGGCGACCTCACCCTTGACGCCGTGGACGTTACGAACGTCAGCGCCGATGCAGAAACATGGGAGAAGGTGGTCCGGAAGCTTCACGGCGGGCTCATGCCTCCACCGGAAGCGCCGCTCCGTCCTGACAGAACAACGACTGACAGCTTTGTGACGTGGCTTGAGACGCAGCTTGACAGCGCAGCGGCCGCCAATCCCAATCCGGGCCGAACGGAAACGTTTCACCGTCTCAACCGGGCCGAGTACCGCAACGCCGTTCGCGACCTTCTCAACCTTGATATAGACGTTGCATCGTTGCTTCCGGTTGATAGCTCCAGTTATGGCTTTGACAACATAGCGGGCGTCCTCCAGGTCCCGCCTACATTGATGGAGCGCTATCTCACCGCGGCAAAGAACATCAGTCGTACCGCCGTCGGCACTCCTCCATCGACTCCGAATTTTGATGTCTTTCGTGTAGCAGCCGACTTGCCCCAAGACGACCAGATCGACGGTCTGCCATTAGGCACGCGTGGAGGCACGCTGATCCGTTACAACTTTCCTGTCGACGGCGAGTACACCATCCGCGTGCGCCTCGCGCGTGAAGCCGTAGGGGCCGGCGGAATTGATGTACCCCTTTACGATGTGGGACAGCAGCTTGAGGTCGCGCTGGATGGCAAGCGGCTGGAGGTGTTTACTCTGCCTGCGACGGAGCGGGGAGCTCTTGCGGCTCAAGTACGTGACCCACGCCAGCCACGGGACGCGCCACCGCCACCACCACGGTCTCGCAGATATCAACGTGAGGACCGAAGCGGTGTAGACGCGGATTGGGAAGTTCGCTTTACGGCGAAGGCTGGGCCACAAGACATATCGGTAGCGTTTATCAACAGGGTGCCCGCGTTGCTCGAGAGTCTCAAGCAACCGTACTTGCATCCCTACCCTAGCGGGGCAGGCTCACTCCCGGGATCCCGCAAGGGCGCGTATCTCAGTCGGGTCGACATCACTGGCCCCTTTGAGGTCGAAGGACCAGGTGACACGCCGAGCCGTCGACACATCTTTACATGTCATCCGGCAAATCCTTCCGAGGACCTCGCGTGTGCACGGACGATCATTTCGACATTGACTCGACGTGCCTATCGGAGACCAGTCACTGCGACAGACCTAGAGGGACCACTCAGATTTTACGACCAAGGTCGGTCAGAAGGCGGGTTCGAGGCGGGTATTGAACTCGCGATTCGACGCCTGCTTGTGAGCCCGGAGTTTCTCTTCCGCACGGAGGCTGATGCACCCCTGGACGGGTCAAACACCTACTACCCAGTCAGCGACCTCGCGCTAGCATCGCGTCTATCGTTCTTCCTGTGGAGCAGCATCCCCGACGACGAGCTACTCGAACTCGCGACCCAGGGCAGACTCAAGGACCCGGCCGTACTCGAGACACAAGTTCGGCGCATGCTAGCCGACGACCGCTCGCGGGCACTGGTCGACAACTTCGTTGGCCAGTGGCTGTACTTGCGTAACGTCCCCTCCTTGACGCCGGACCTATACACCTATCCTGATTTCAACGATGGCTTGCGGAAAGCCATGAAACGAGAGACGGAGCTTTTCTTCGAAAGCATCATCCGGGAGGATCGGAGCGTTCTTGACGCGTTAACGTCAAACTACACGTTCTTGAACGAGAGCCTCGCGAAGCACTATGGCATCCCGAACGTGTATGGGGACAACTTCAGACGCGTCACGCTCCCCGCAGGCAGCGTGCGTGGCGGATTGTTGGGGCAAGCGAGCATTCTTACGGTTACTTCGTTGGCAAACCGGACGTCTCCCGTGGTTCGCGGTAAATGGATTCTCGAGAATATCCTCGGCACCCCTCCACCAGAACCTCCCGCGGACGTCCCTGCGCTGGACGAGGAGCCAAGCACTGGTTCGGTGCCAATAACGATGCGGCAACGAATCGCTGCCCACCGTCAAAATCCGGCGTGTGCGAGTTGCCACTCAATGATGGACCCGCTGGGCCTTGGACTTGAAAACTTCGATTCAACCGGGCGCTGGCGAGAAGTCGAGGCAGCGGGCGACGCCCGGGCCGCGCTCTTCGCCCCGATCGATAGTTCTGGCGCATTTCCGGACGGAACACGGTTCAGCAATGTCCCCGAATTGAAGCAGGCCTTGATGGCACGATCGGATCGCTTTATTGCCACCATGACGGAAAAGCTGCTCACCTATGCCTTGGGTCGTGGCATCGAATATTACGACGCACCCGCAGTTCGAATAATTACCCGTGAAGCGGCCGACAGTGAGTATCGTCTGTCGTCGCTTATTCTTGGTGTTGTGAAAAGCATGCCGTTTCAAATGAGAGGGAGACCAGGACCATGACGTTTCTTACCAAGAAGGCACTACCGCGGCGAACATTTCTTCGCGGTATGGGCGTTGCGGTCGGGTTACCACTACTCGAAGCGATGGTCCCGGCGGCTTCGGCTCAGACACCCGCGGTTCGTCGACTGGGGTTTCTGTACATTCCCAACGGGGTAGCCATGAACCATCACGGCGCCAACTATTGGAAGCCAGAGACGGCAGGACGCAACTTCGAGCTTTCGCCGATTCTGGAGCCGCTGGCCCCGTTCAAGGAACAGGTGACGGTCGTAAGCGGGATGGACCTGCCGCAAGCCGAATCCTTAGGAGACGGCTCCGGCGATCACACCCGCGCCTGCTCAGCCTGGCTGAACGGTACGCATCCCAAGAAAACAGAAGGGGCCGACGTGCGAGCCGGCACGACAGCCGACCAGATGGCCGCCGCAGTACTCGGTCAGGAGACGGCTCTGCCGTCGCTTGAACTTGGAATCGACCTAGAGCACCTCGTGGGAATCGGTGAAAACGGTTATAGCCAGCTCTACCAGAACACCATTTCATGGCGCACTCCGACAACCCCTGCACCGCTCGAAAACATTCCACGCATCGTGTTCGAACGTCTGTTCGGCGATGGCAGCACTGCGGCAGAACGGTTGAGTGGAATACAGACGGACCAAAGCATCCTCGATGACGTGACCGAGGAGATGACACGACTACTACAAAGACTTGGTGCGGGCGACCAAGCACGGTCAACCGAATATTTTGAGGCGATCCGTGAAGTCGAAAAACGTATCCAAACGCTTGAGCAGAATTTTGAGGAGACACAGCCACCATCGGACTTGGCGCAGCCGCCGGTTGGCGTGCCTGAGCGGTACGAAGATCACGTCAAACTGATGTTCGACCTGCAGTGGCTCGCTTACCAAGCCGACGCGACTCGCGTCTTCACGTTCATGTTTGGCCGGGAACTGGGTGGCCGACCATACCCGGAACTTGGCATTCCCGAAGGCCACCATACGGCATCACACCACGGCAATCGCACCGAAGACATGGTTCGACTTGCAAAACTGAACGCATACCACGTGGAGTTGTTTGCCCATTTTCTGAAGCGGCTGCAGTCCACACCTGAGGGCGACGGTACATTGCTAGACCATTCGCTCCTGCTGTATGGGGGCGGCCTAAGTGATCCGCAACTACACACGCACATCGACGTTCCACTAACCATTGTGGGCGGCGGGGCCGACTTTAGGGGCGGTCGTCACATTGCAACGACCGGGAACCCGCCGGTGTCGAATCTTCTGATGAGCATGCTCGACAAGGTCGGTGTTCATCCGGAACAGATCGGCGACAGCACTGGCCAGGTCGACTTTAGTGACCCGTTGAGCTAAACGCAGACTTGTCATTCGCGGCCGACTGGTCGCTACGCGAATTGTGACAGGCACAGCAGTACGACGAGTAGGAGTCGGGAACATGAAAAACCAACGATCAATTGATACGTCACGAAAAGGCCTTAAAATTTTGCTGGTCGGGGCACTACTGGTGGTTTTTGGCGTGGGTGCGGCCGCACAGCAGGACATCACGCTCATTGAGGCCGTGACGACCGGCAACACTGCGGCCGTGCGCACATCACTAGAGCGGGGTGACGACGTGAACGTGCAGCAGGTTGACGGCACGTCCGTTCTGCTCCTGGCCGTGAGTGGTAACAACCTCGATGTGGCGGACCAATTGATCCGTGCCGGTGCCGACGTGCGCGTCGCGAATCGGTATGAGGTCTCGCCGCTCTCGCTCGCGTGTCTTAATGGAAATGCAGCGATGGTTGAGAAGCTGCTGGACGCCGGCGCTGATGCAAATAGCACTCAGCAGGGAGGCGAGAGCGTCCTTATGACAGCCGCGCGCACGGGAAACGCTACCGTCGTGCAGCACTTGCTTAACCGGGGAGCCGATGTCAACGGAAGAGAAGAGTGGAAAGGACAGACGGCACTGATGTGGGCTGCGGCTGAAAACAATGCTGCCGCCGTACAAACTCTTATCGCAGGCGGCGCCGACATCGAAGCGCGCTCAAAGACCAGTCGTGGTGTCAATGAGTTGGGCAACAGAGGGTTTACTGCGTTCACGTTTGCCGCGCGGGCTGGCGCAATTGACGCTGCTCAAGCACTCCTTGAGGGGGGAGCAAATGTGAACGAGGCGCTGTCGGATGGTACGAGCGCCTTAGTCCTTGCCGTCATGAGTGCCCATTATGAGATGGCCGCTTTTTTGCTTGACCACGGCGCCGACCCGAATGCTGCCGGGCAAGGGTGGACGGCTCTGCATCAGATCGTGTGGACGCGCCGCCCGAACCGAGGGTTCAACACCGTCTTCCCAGCTCCTGAAGGCCAGGTCGACAGCCTGAGCCTTGCGAAGCAACTTCTGGCACATGGCGCCGACATCGACGCACAGGCCACACAAGGGGCACCTGGTTCGATTACTGGTCGCAACCTCTTGAACGTTATTGATGCAACCCCATTATTCTTGGCTGCGCATCGTGTCGATGTTGATTTGATGCGTCTACTCCTAGAGAACGGGGCCGACCCTCGACTCCCGAATGAAGACGGAACAACGCCACTTCTGGCTGCTGCCGGCGTCGGCCTCTACAATCCCGGCGAAAATCCTGGAACGCCCGAGATGTCTGCCGAAGCGGTACAACTGTGCTTGGAAGCCGGCGGAGATGCGACAACTGTTGACGGCAACGGAGACACTGCACTCCACGGTGCGGCCTACTGGGATTCGCCCGGCGCGATGGACCTGTTAGTGGCCGCAAACGTTCCCATCGATAGTGTAAATAACAGAGGCTGGACACCATTACGGGTCGCCGACGGTGTAATGGTGGACCCAGGTACGGCCATACACTACGGTCCGAATGTAGCTGCCCAACTTCGTGAGTTACTGAAAGAACGTGGACTGCCCGTTCCAGACCCGGAGCCCTTTGACTATGGGGAGAGAACAGGACCCTATGGAGGAAGGACCGGAAACTCATCGGCCTCTGAGGTCGGACCAAGGGAATAACTCGCCTCATCACCGCTCCTTCGGCGCCAACGTCATCGCACTGCCACGGCTTGGCTAACCTGCCCTCCGATACATATTGGTCTTTAATAAATATAGGCATTGCAGTATTTTTAAGTTGACGACACTAACTACTTGGTGTTAATTACAGCTTACATTTTGCGCCAGTGACGCTTTAGATCGCCACAGGATGGCTGGTTTTTAAGTGAGACCAGGCACCTACGTGTTTCATCTCGCATAGGAGAGTGATGTATGTGGAATCATCGCGCAGGCCTTGTCCGTGTTGTCTTCACCTTGGCAGGAATTCTTTTTCTCACGCAAGCGGCATCCGCTCAAGACGCTGGAATTGGCGGGGTCGTCTCCGATGACACCGGCGGGGTCTTGC
>CAZWIL010000129.1:0-6172 GCA_964634175.1 uncultured Vicinamibacteraceae bacterium | reverse complement strand
AAAAACAAAAAGTGGGCAAACGCCCACTTTTTCAGGATCGACGTATGAAAAATATATCACGTTGGAAACAGGACCGGCAACGGGAGGAGCGCTCTCAAAACTCCTTGTTTTAGTCGGTCATGGGGTCAATCGATAGATTGTTCGAGGGTAGGGAATGGCTTCTCGAACGTGGTCGAGGCCACATATCCAAGCCACAACACGCTCAAGGCCCATTCCGAATCCACCATGCGGGACTGACCCGTAGCGGCGAAGGTCTAGGTACCATTCAAAGGCTTCCCTGGGAAGATTGTGCTCGTCAATCCGAGCTGACAACAGGTCGTAATCGTCAAGTCGCTGGCCGCCGCCTATGATTTCTCCATAACCTTCAGGGGCCAACATATCGACTGAAAGTGAAAGTTCGGGTCGATCTGGGTCAGGTTGCATATAGAACGCCTTGATAGCGGCAGGGTATCGGTGAACAATGACAGGGCGGTCGAATCGTTTTGCCAGAGCAGTTTCGTCCGGACCACCGAAGTCATCACCCCATTTAAAGGGAAGCCCGTCTTCCTTTAATAACTCGACAGCTTCGTCATATGACACACGAGGGAACGGACTCTGGATATTTTCTAGTGTCTTGGTGTCTCGTTCAAGAATGGCTAGCTCTCGTCGCTTCGTTGCAAGTACATGCTTGACTACACAAACCACTAGTGCCTCAGCTAAATCATTTACGTTGTCTAGTGTGGCGTAGGCAACTTCTGGTTCGACCATCCAGAACTCAGTGAGGTGACGTCTAGTCTTAGATTTCTCGGCACGAAAGGTTGGGCCGAATGCATATACTCGTCCAAGCGCGAGGGCGTTGGCTTCGTTATAGAGCTGGCCACTCTGTGTTAAATATGCGGTTGTATCATCAAAATACGAAACTGGGAACAATGTAGTTGTCCCTTCGCAGGCGGCTGGTGTGAGAATAGGTGTGTCAACGAGTACAAAACCCCTATCGTTAAAAAAATTTCGAATCGCATTAATTATCTCGTGTCGTATTCGTAAGATGGCCTGTTGTCTTGAACTGCGTATCCATAAATGACGACGGTCGAGAAGAAAATCAATTCCGTGCTCTTTCGGCGTAACGGGGTAGTCTTGTGATTTGCCTACGACCTTGAAGTCAACGACGTCCATTTCAAATCCACCCGGTGCTCGGTCATCCGCCCGCACTACGCCACGAATTATGAGTGCTGTTTCTTGACCGAGATGGTCCGCTAGGATGAACGCGTCTTCTCCCACGGCTGATTTGGATATCACTGCTTGAAGCAGCCCGGTTCCGTCGCGAATGGTCAGAAAGTGAATTTTTCCACTGGACCGTCGTTTATGGAGCCAGCCTTGCAGGGTGACCTCTTGGCCTTCGTGTGAACCGATATGTTCGATGTAGGTCGTCATATAAGCCAGCAGTCCAATTTACCCGAGTTCTCCTAAATGAGGCGATAGGAGTTTTCTCAGACGAGTGAATCTTTCACGGCGGTCGAACACCTCTACTAGGTACCGTAGCGTTCGAGGTATGTCGTCATCGTATCGTGACGAACCGCCGATAGCTGATTGATACCCGAATGTGCCGAGGGCCTTCACGTGTCTCTGAACAGACATCAAGTCGAAACGTTGGCGAAATAATGCAACGTTAGCCGTCTTCGCCAGCTCTAAGTATTTTCCGATCATTGTTTCGATTAGATCTGCAGGGTTCTCTATATAGGAATCTCTGAGCAGCGATACTAGATCGTAAGTATCAGGCCCCATTCGCGCATCTTGAAAGTCTATGACATAGAGTCGATTGTTATGCAGCATTAAGTTTCGACTGTGATAATCACGATGGCATAACACACGAGGTTCCGCAGCTAGTTCGGAGGCGAGAGGGACGAATTCATCTCGGAGGGCTGACCGTTGCTCAGGCGAAAGGTTGACGCCGCGAGCGCAAATGAGAAAGTGGTCTAAAAAAAAATCAAACTCCCACATCAACTTCTCGGTGTCGAAAACCGATTTGAAGGGAACGTAATTACTTGTCTCAAATGATCGAGCTCTGTGTTGTAGGTTTGCGATTATTGTGATGGCCTCTAAATAGAGCGTCTCTCTATAATCTAGTGAAGCAGAGGATAGTGCATTTTGCAGGCTTAGATTTCCGAGATCTTCGAGTTCGATAATACCTAGGTCGGCTTCAGTGTTAATAATGGTTGGCACGGGAATTGACATCTTGTCGAGTAGTTGAGACACGTTGAGAAACGACAGCGACTGGGTATCGATCGAACCTGGGTAAACTACCAGCATTCGAGAGTTTTCGGATGAGATGACGACCCGAACATAGCGCCGCATTGAGGCGTCACTTGGTATTACTTCCAGCGGTGCGACGGACTTGAGGCCGGTTCGCTCGAGATATTTGTTGACTCTCTGTGCGATTGATGGAGTTAATCCTGCCATGGTTCACTTTGTATCACTATCGGTTCAAGGGTAGTGAGAAGAAGCCGTTCGATTTCTTTATAAGAATTTTTTGAGAAAACACGGTGTAATCTGGCAGGGATACTCTATCTGCCACGATGCAGTCAGTAAGGCGAGTGTGTTTTCCAATTACAACATCGTCCCACAAGATCGTTCGAGTGAGGGTGGCTGTTGGATGAATGTGGTTTCGTTGTCCGGCTGGAAGACTAATGCGCCCTTCATGTTGAGCGACTTCAAGGGATGTATGCAGATAGTCGGAGGGGCTTCCGACTTCGTAAAAATGTCCTTTGAAGTAGTGAGTAGCAATTCGTCCAGACCCATCTGATAACAGATTGTCATACAGTCCTCCTACCGTTGAAGCCGGCATGCCAACAGGGAGTCCGTCAAAGACCGATGCTTCGGCTAATTGGACGCCAACGAAATGCTGGGACGGTACACCGGGAGGACAAAAATTGCGTGCGAAACCGTTCTGATTTACGGCTACTCCACCGTAATGGGAATTCAGAGGGTGGTCGGTGATGGCCAGAGTGACATCTGCGTCAGCACGCTCATGAGTTCGTTGAAGATCTCGTAGATTTACGTTAACAAGTGTGTCGCCGTTAATCACAAAAAAACGCTTTCCCAGCATTGATAAAGCTAGCCGTATTCCTCCTGCGCTGCCAAGAATAGTTGACTCCCACGAATACCGGACGCGAAGATCAAAGTCATTACCGTGTCCGACTACTTGGGTTATCGTGTGAGGCAAATGGTGCAGGTTCAGCACGACTGAGCGAACTTCTTGTTCTGCTAACCATCGAAGCACTCGCAGGATGATTGGGACGCCCACCACTGGCACTGCTGGCTTAGCTCGTGCATGTGTGAGAGGTGCGAGACGAGTACCTAAGCCCGCCGTTAAAATCAGAGCTGGAGGGAGTGGATCTTCAGGCATCAAAAACCATATCGCTGGTGCCAGGGCCCTTAGTATTAGATTCCTTCAAGAAAATATCCCGATAGGAGTCTAGTATGTAATCTTTTTGACGCCATCCCCAACTGGTAGCGATCTGGTGAATTACACTCTCCTCGCCTTCGAGTTCAATGAAAGTCCCAACGGGAGTTTCATCAATCGCAACAATGACTCCATCACAGGTGAATTCCTCTCGATACTTTTCGTACCGAAACCAGACTTCAAGGCCCAGGCGCTCAAGAATTGTTACTAGATTGGAGCTGTTGCCGGCGGTCGATTCGATTTCTTCACGTACTTTCATGCTTGCTGATTCAGGCGGACCTTTAAAGGTAAGAGTGCAGTCTTCATTCTCTTGGCGAATTCTCAATGTGCATTGACTCTGGCGTAGTCGCTCATCGGGCCAGTCAAATAGTGCATCTTCTTGAAGGCGTTTCGATCGAAGAGGGGTGGCACTGACACTTTTGACCGCCTCGTGTGCCGCGCTCTTCGACGAAAAGCGTAATTTAATTTCCCGCTCTACGTTCTTTGTCACCTGCTGACTCCTTGATGAGAGGGACTCTTAGGTCGTACGTGTGCTAAATGAACTGGCACGTAACCGTAACCGACCAACGTTCTTACCAAAAATCATTACCTTATGACTACTTCCTAGGCCACCTGGGAGAAGTAGAGTTTTCAGGGCCAACCGCCGTTTCAATTCTTGGATTGTGTTTCCTGGAGTTTGTGTTTCCGTTGAACTCAAACCAAGAAGAAAATAGGTTTGATCAACGACCGTGAGGGTTTCGAGACCTACACTTTCGGCGGCTTGTTGGACTGCAGTTAAATCAACGTGTGCTGTGATATCGACCGAGCCAGGATTCAGTAACCACGAAGCGTCCATGTGGGCTGGGGATTGTGAAACCACGTGACGTTCATAAGTTGCTAGCGTCCCTGAAGCGTGGGTTGCTGAGTACAACTGATTAGCAGCATGCCCGTAGTCGATTAGCACGAGAAACCCCAAGTCGAGAGCCCGACCTGCCTGTTCCACCCAGCTGACGCTGGCCGGGCTTATTTCGGCTCGCCAACCCGGCTCCAGTGCTATGCCGAATCGGTCGATATGTTCTATTACGACTGAGGACGGCGGTCCAAGTCGTTCCACGAATCGTTCTTCATTGTGCGGATCGAGGTCGATATAGACTTCTTTGAGACCCGATTCTGTCATTACAATCGGATGGACCGGTAGCGCATCAAGAAGCTCGTTGGCGTAAATAACCCCTGTAATCTTGTTGGGAAGGGTGTCGGTCGATAGTCCGAGTTTTTCGGAATGAGTTCCAAGACTCGCGACGTGACTGGCTCGTGCGGTTGCACTCTGTTCCACTAAGGTTAGTTGAATTGCTTCGTACAATTCAGGGTGGTTTTTGGCAGTCGCGTCAAGGACATCAGAGGCAAGGGTGCCATTCCCCGCGCCGGCTTCTACCAGCATTAAAAAACGATTGGACTCAGACTCCGCAAGTTGCCGAATCGATAATGACATCTCAGCGAACTGTTTAGCTAGTAGTTCGCCAAAAATCGTTCCGACGTCCACACTCGTAAAAAAGTCGCCAGTTTGTCCCGAACGATGGTCGAGACGGGAATAGTAACCATGCCGCGGATGATAAAGCGAAAGGTCCATATACTCCGCGAACGCAAGCGGACCGTTTGAGCCAATCCGCCGAGCGATTATCTCGCGAAGTAACGACATGGGCCGGCTGGCTGTCGGCTATTCCTTAGCTACTTGTAAGAACACCCTGTTCGGGCCTCGTTGGACCAGTAAAAACGCTGTCCGACCAGATTCTACAAGGTTTAGTTCACGAATGGCATCGGCCGCACTCGTCACGTTGATACGGTTCACGCTCACAATGACGTCTCCCGGTCGGGCTCCCCCAGCTTCTGCGGAACCGCCATTTTCGAGGTCGACAACTACGGCGCCTTCCGTGTTATCGGGGAGGCGCAAACGGGCAGAAGTCTGTGGCGTCAAATCTTGCAATGTCATGCCAAAACCTTCGCTGAGATTGTCTTCAACGGTTTCAGTCGGTTCGGTGGTTTCCGTGTCTAGGTCGAGCTCTTCTATAATGACGTTGAGTGTGACTTCTTCTCCGGCCCGCATGACAACCACCGGAACGGTTGTGCCGGGACGCGTTGCGACTACTTTGCTCTGCAAATCTTCTGTGTTTTCAATACGAGTACCGTTGTAGCCCACGATCACATCACCTGGTTGCATGTTCGCGCTGTCAGCCGGACCACCTTCCTGAACCGAAGACACGATCGCACCCATGCGTTCGGTTAGGCCAAGATCCTCAAATGAGTCCCGAGTGACATTCATTATCTGAACACCGATGCGACCACGGGTGACCTTACCGCTTCGTAGTTCCGTTAGAAGTTCACGCACGGTATTACTTGGTATAGCAAAGCCGATTCCTACGTTTGACTGTCGGTCGCTGACAATTGCGGTGTTGATGCCAACAACTTCTCCTCGGATATTGAGCAGAGGGCCCCCTGAGTTTCCTGGATTGATAGCTGCATCGGTTTGCAGTACGTCCTGCGACCGACCTGGCACTGCCGTAAACGGTCTACCAATTGCAGAGATCACACCGACTGTTACAGTGTGGCCGAAGCCGAATGGGTTTCCAATAGCCATGACCCAGTCGCCGGGCGACATTTGTGAAGAGTCACCAAAGTTAGCTACTGCCAGCTGTAAATCATCTGGGAGTTCTGTGAGTTCGAGAAGCGCGCTGTCGGTAAGTGGGTCGCGGCCCAGAA
>CAZWIL010000128.1:0-6187 GCA_964634175.1 uncultured Vicinamibacteraceae bacterium | reverse complement strand
AGCGGTGGTCACAATTGGCATCCGATGTCTTTTAGTCCGGAGACGGGGTTGGTTTACATTCCGGCCATCGAATCACCGTTTCACTATTCATTGGACGAGAACTTTGAATACAACGCGGCGGGATGGAACGTTGGTATCGATTTAAGTCGGTACGCCGAGTTGTTGTTCCAAATGCCCGCACCGCCATCCCAAGGGTTTTTGAAGGCTTGGGATCCTGTGACACAGCGCGAGGTCTGGAGCGTTGAACATCCCGGTGCATTTAATGGAGGGATTCTGTCGACCGCTGGAAATTTGGTCTTTCAAGGCTCGTCCGATGGGCGTTTTGTCGCCTACACTGCCGACGCCGGGGAAAAGGTATGGGAACTTCCTGTGAACATCGGCATTGTCGCACCGCCGATTTCATATGAACTTGCTGGAGAACAGTACATTGCGGTTCTAGCCGGTTGGGGCGGAAATGTCATCGTCGGGATGGATGCTGGCTTGTCAGCGGCCAGCCACTACGAGAATTTAGGACGGTTACTGGTTTTTAAGCTTGATGGTCGTGGGGTTGTTCCAGCGGTGCCGACCAAAGCAGCACCTTTTCTTCTACCAGCTCCGCGGCTCGAGTACACCGAAGTCGAACTGAGGGGACACGATGTTTATCATCAGGTCTGTGCCGTTTGTCATGGCATCCTTGGAGTCAGTAGCGGAGTGACATCTGACCTACGAGTTGTCAGCAGCCGAACACTCGACGCGTTTGACGGAATTGTTCGGGGTGAGGCCTTCGTTGATCGCGGGATGCCAGACTTCTCGGATTTACTTTCGGCTGAGGATGTCGAGGCAGTCCACGCCTATCTGAGTAAGCGTGAGGCGGAGGACCGCTCTGGTCAATAATCTGATACGACTTCAGAGCAATGATCGTCTTTTCAGAGGTAGAATGCGCTTAAGGATTTTCGCCGAGGGAGGATAGGATGTCAGATCGTCACCTTGCAACGGTATTGATTCTTGGCCTTGCTGTGAGTGCCAGTGGGCCGGCAGTGTTGGCTCAACAGGGCAATAGCGAGATCAGGCGCACGGCCAATGGCCAACCTGATTTGACCGGTACATACGACACGGCGACCCTGACCCCGCTTCAACGCCCGCAAGGGTTTGGCGACAACCTTTTTCTCAGTGAAGAGGAGGCTGCTGCGATAGCGGCCCAAGAACCGCAAGCATTATCGGAATCGTTTGGTTTACCCACCGCGCGTGAGACTGCCAGTGAGGTTCCCAATGAAGCGCCACCGGTGGGTGGAGATGGTTCGACCGGCGCGGCGGGCAACGTCGGAGGCTATAACACTTTTTGGATGGATCGAGGCACCGCTGCTTTTGCAATCGACGGGCGATTCCGAACCTCGATTATTACGGAACCTGCCAATGGTCGGCGGCCGCCGTTGACAGCCGAAGCTCGGCAACGGCTGGCGTCCAGGGCTGCGTTTGCAAGACCTAACACTGGAACAGCATGGTGGATTCTTGAGAACGGCGCTGATGCGGCGGGTCCGTACGACGACCCGGAGCTGCGTCCCCTGGCTGAGCGGTGTCTACTCGGTTTTGGGTCGACTTCTGGGCCACCAATGTTACCCGTGCTTTACAACAACCTAAAACGGATTGTGCAGACCGAAGACCAGATAATGATCTTGGTTGAAATGGTTCATGATGCTCGGGTCGTCCGGATGAATCAGGATCACCTGCCGTCTGAGATTCGCCGCTGGCTTGGTGATTCGGTTGGGCACTGGGAAGGCGACACCCTCGTGGTTGACACGACAAATTTCAATGACACACCAGGATTATCTGGTGCGTCCCGCAACTTACATGTCATAGAACGATTTACTCCGCTCGACGGCGATACCCTGCTCTATCAATTCACTGTTGATGATTCTACGGTGTGGGCTGAGCCGTGGAGTGGAGAGTACATCTGGCCGGCAACCAGTGACCGTATTTATGAGTACGCGTGTCACGAAGCCAATTACTCTCTTGGTGGGATTCTTCGCGGTGCGCGATTGCTCGAGGAAGAGGCCCGCGAGGAAATACGGTAGGTAGCTCGGTACGTTCGGATCGTTTCTCCACGGTAGCCCTGATACTAAATGAGACATTCAAAGAGACAGGGAAACAGTTTGTTGCTCCTTCTGGTGCTTGTGATGGGACTGGGAGTTTCGTTGGCTTGTGCGGCGAACCAAGTGGCTCGGCAGGAGCAGATTCGAGTGCCTGATAATCTTCCCGACGCCGTGGGTGCCCAGATGCGTGTTGAGCCGGGTGATTTGGACCAGGTGCTTTCTGATTCGAATGTCATCTTATTGGATGTACGGGAATTCTGGGAACTCGAGCGGTTGGGAACGCGTCCTGGTTATATCCATATTCCACTGGCTGAATTGGAATCGCGTCTCACGGAGCTTCCACGAGACAAGATGATTCTGACCGCTTGAAACGGTGGTGGTCGGGCCGCGCGTGCCGCGGCCTTATTGATCAAGCATGGTTATAAGTCATCTGGCTTTTGTGGTCTCAGAGACTACACGGGCGAGCGTGTGTTTCCCGTAGCTTCACAGTCTGGTCGATGACGGCGTGGTCGATTGTTTGAGAATCTACGAACCTTCGCCTTGTCCTTTGCACTCCCGTCGTGGAAGGTCGTGTGAGTAAAATAAGAAAAGGTATTTCATGAGACACCGTATTGCTTTGCTTTGTTTCGTTATTGTCGGTTCTCTATTCTTGCCGGTTCAGGGACCTGCCCAAGCACAGGAGGTCCCAGTGATCGAATATGAACTCGAGAATGGAATGCAGCTTCTGATGGTTCCGCGACCGGGTGACCCGAATATTGCGGCCGGCTGGATTGCTAGCGTAGGTTCAGTTTATGAGCGTCCTGGAATTACCGGTGTAGCACATTTATTTGAACACATGATGTTCAAGGGTACTCATACCGTGGGCACGACGAATATCGACGAAGATTTGGCGATCATTGAACAATTGGACCAAGTCAAAGCAAAACTCACGATTGAAGAGGCGGCGCTTCTTGAGGCGCATCGATTGGGCCGGATTGATGACCCGAACGCGCCGGAGGGTCGGTCAAGTCAACATCAAGAGCTTCTTCAGGAATTTGACGACTTGTTGGCCAGGCAGCAAGAGATTCTGGTCAAGGAGGAGTTTAGCCGTATTTACACAGAGCAAGGCGCTTCGGGGATGAATGCGGGGACAAGTTACGACTTCACCGTATATTTCATTAATGTGCCGGCCAACAAATTGGAATTGTGGTTTTGGATGGAGTCGGACCGTTTATTAAACCCAGTTTTTCGGGAGTTTTATGCAGAGCGTGATGTTGTTCATGAAGAGCGGAGACTCAGGACGGACAGCACGCCGACTGGCAAATTCCAAGAACAGTTTGATGCGATGTTTTGGGAATCATCGCCGTACAGTTGGCCGGTGGTAGGGTGGCCTAGTGATCTCGAGGGGATGACACGAACGGAAGCGCTGGAGTTTTTTGATGTGTACTACGCTCCAAATAATCTCGTGGCTACGCTGGTTGGTGATTTCGACCCTGAACATGCGGTTGAGTTGGCAGAGCGTTACTTTGGACGCATCCCAAGAGGAGCAATTTCACCTCTTGAGCCACGCACGCGCGAAATGCCGCAGTTGGCTACCAAGCGGATGATCGCGTATGCAGATACCAATCCCCAGGTGACGATCCGATATCACTCCGTACCTGATGGTCATGTCGACGAGCCGGCTTTGGTCGTCTTGGGACAGCTTTTAAACGGTCGGACCGGACGTTTGTATCGTGCGCTCGTGGAAGATCAGGAGGTTGCGACGAGTGCGTCCGGAGGACAATCTGGGTTCAAGTTTGAAGGAATGTTTGAAATACGAGGCACCGCTCGTCAAGGACGATCGCCAGAAGAAGTAGAACAGGCTATTTACGCTGAACTCGATCGGCTTAAAACAGAGCCGGTCGAACAGCGGGAGCTACAGAAAGTAAAGAATCAGAATGCGGCGAGTACGTATCGTGATTTACGAGGCAACTTCCAGTTGATGATGCAATTACTTTTTCGAGAGAACAACCGAGGTTGGGAGACGATTAACACGGACCCTGCTCTTTATGATGCGGTAACGACGGATGATATCCAACGTGTGGCCAATCTCTATTTCACTGACGAAAATAGTGCCGTCGCAGTGTATTACCGTCGTGACACCGAGGCCACAGAGAACCAGCCTGCGCTAAATGGTTTGGATGAGGAGGAGCGCCAGCAGGCGCGTGAAACGATGGCTGCTGTTGCACAGCTTGATGCCGAGCAACTGCAGCAGTTCTTGATTCAAGCGACACAAATGGTTGCGGAGGTTCCGGCTGAGAATAAAGACTTAGCGGAAGCGGTGATGACGATTATTCAAGAGCGTCTTGACGCGCTGGGAGAAGAACGATGATCCGCTGGCGCGCCAGTCAAATATTGCTACTCATTGTGCTGGTCTTGACTTATGAGACCAGTCTTATAAGTCAGACTGTTCCCACCGATCCGCGAGCGTTGTCCTTTGAAACACTGGAGTTCGATCCGCCATCTGCTGAGCGACATCGACATGTCTTGTCGAATGGTGTGGTGGCCTTCGTGGTGGAAGACCATACGCTTCCCTTGGTCTCAGTTTCGGTAACTGTACGAACGGGAAGCTACCTCGATCCGGATGTAAAGACGGGCCTCGCTAGCCTGACCGGGAGTCAGATGCGTGCCGGTGGCACCACAACACTCTCCGCGGCAGATTTTGATGAAGAGACGGCATTTCTTGCGGCGGAGATTGGAAGTTCCGTTGGAGCGACTTCTGGCCGCGCCAGTTTTAACAGCTTGACCAAGGACCTTGATGCGGCACTTGAACTTTTCTTCGACATGCTTCGCTATCCAGCTTTTGACCAGTCTCGATTAGAGCTAGCGAAGAGTCAGAGTCTGCAACGGATGGGGCGGCGCAACGACAGTACCGGAACTATTGAGGCACGGGAATGGAGTCGATTGATGCGTGGGGATGAGCATTTCTCGACGCGGCCCGTTACCCGTAACTCGCTCGAGGCAATTACGCGCGACGATCTCACTGAATTCCATGAGAAGTACTATCACCCTGGTGGGTTCATTTTTTCAGTTGCCGGTGATGTGACAGCGGATGAAATTCTTCCCAAACTCGAAGCAAGTATGGAGGGTTGGGCTACTCAGGCGACTGCGGTACCGCCGGTTCCAAAATCAGTTTACGAACCTCAGCCAGGGGTCTATGTCATAGACAAACCTGATGTGAACCAAGGTAGGGTTTCAATTGGTCACCTAGGGATCCAACGAGACAATCCTGACCGCTACGCCCTACTAGTCATGAACGATATATTGGGGGGTGGGGGTTTTACTTCTCGATTGTTAACACGAATCCGCTCTGACGAGGGCTTAGCCTACAGTGCGTATTCTAATTTCGGTGTGGGCATTTATTATGATGGGGTTTTCCGTGTGAGTTTTCAGTCAAGAAGTGAGACCGTCGCAAGGGCTAGCTCAATTGTTCTTGAGGAGATTGAACGGGTCCGTGATCGGCAGGTGACCGAGGCGGAACTTCGAACGTCGAAAGCGTCGTTTATTGAGACGTTCACGAGAAACTTTTCGAATGCGTCATCCACGGCCAATCTTTTTGCGAGTGACGAATATACCGGTCGTGATCCTGAATATCTATTGAATTATCGTAACCGGATCAGTGCTGTCACAGGCGATGACGTAATTCGAGTTGCGCGAGAATACTTAAAACCTGACCAGATTGTGATACTGATTACGGGTGACGCGACCACGATCGGTATGCCTGATCCTGAGAACCCAGAATTGTCATTAGATCAACTATCCACCGGACCGATTACTACACTTCCACTTCCTGACCCATTTACGATGGAGTACCCGACAGGTAATCTTCCCAGGCCTGAATAACTGTGCGTTCAGATGTTCCTGTTCGTATTTGGTTAACTAAGGGAGCCCAGGCTACTCACCCTGAGCAGTCGGGCCATTGGTCCGTACCGTTTCAGTCAACAGGTGTTTGTTTTTCGGGAGGCAGTACGCGGTCACATGCTGCGACAGTAGGTCAACTCCGTGGATTGACCGAAACGGGACTAATTGATCAAGTGGGGTATCTGTCAGCGGTTTCCGGAGGTGCCTGGGCGACCGTGCCGTATGTCTTTTATCCGTCT
>CAZWIL010000127.1:0-6461 GCA_964634175.1 uncultured Vicinamibacteraceae bacterium | reverse complement strand
AGACTTGGGAGACCGGTCCCACCTCCGAAACAACCGACATCAAGCTCACGGAGTTTCATCGCCGGCATTGTACAACGCAGCTAACTTACCTTCTATGAAGTGCTTACTCAGTCTTATGTTGGATCAACCATGGCGAGACCCTCAGCGCCTCGTGATCCATCTCGTCGTCTTCGAGGTCTACGCCTAGGCATTGTCCGTCATGGACGGCACTCAAACGTTGTGCCCCGCACTCAGTGATACCCATCTTGGACAAGAGAAACAGATCATCCTTGCACCTATATTGCACACAATTGCACACTTCGACACTATATATCACTAGGTCTAGGCTACTGCCATCATGTGAGTGTTCGAGTCGGTCGATATACCGGTTGGCAAACAGATGCGACGTCTCTTACTACTTACACTCGGAGCAATTGGATTTGGAGGCCTAGTACTCCTCAATGTGGGAGGTTATCGCTACGGTGTTTCAGATCAAGCGTTCTATATTCCGGTTGTGTTGCAAGAGCTCACGCCGAGCATGTATCCCCATGACGCACCATTGATCGCCGCCCAAGACCGTTTCTTCTTTTTCGACGACTGGTTTGCCAGCATCCTGCGCTATTCCAACATCTCCATACCATCTGGATTTCTAATCGGATATGCACTAACGCTGTTGCTCCTATTTGGAGCCATCGTAACAGTTGGCCGTTCTATGTACACCAGTTGGTGGACTGTTTCCGCCTTGGCCATTGGGTTAACCATCCGTCACCAAATTCCAGACACAGCTGTCAACACACTCGAATCCTATTTCCACCCGCGGCTCTTTGCGTTCTCAATTGGCTTATGCGCTGTTGCAGCTTTCCTTCGTGGTAGGACCTGGCTTGCACTAATGATCACCGGGATAGCGCTTCTAGCTCACCCCACGACTGGTTTATGGTTTGTTGTGTTCGTCGGATCAGCTGCTCTCGTCTCTGACCGTAACGCACGCCCTGGTTTAATCGCTCTGGCGTTTATGGCTGTCGGCGGCGCAACGTTTCTCCTCGCTGGCCCGCTCCGCGAACAACTAGTTGTCATGGACCCCACTTGGTCAAGTGTGCTGTCAACCAAAGACTATTTAATAGCCAGTGAATGGCTTCCGATCACTTGGTTCGGACACTGTGCGGTCGTAGTTCTCATCGGTTACGTTTATTGGTATCGTCGCGCTTTAGGCATCAATTCGACAAAAGAAGACGGATTAATTTTCGGGGGCGCTGTCTTACTCGGCCTCTTTCTGCTCTCTGTGCCGTTTGCCAGTGCGAGAATAGCTCTCGTGGTCCAACTCCAATTTAATCGAATCTTCTGGCTGTTGGATCTCTTCGGAAGTATTTATCTAGCCTGGCTACTTGTCGAGAGTCCTCTATGGTCTCGTTCAAAACTAGATTGGCTTCGTAAGGCACCTCGCCCAGCTATGGCGATCTGTTTATTATTACTAGCCCTTGGCCGAGGCGGATATGTCATGTTCGTGGAACGAACCGGGCATCCCGTATTAGAAGCCGACCTCGCGCCTAGTGATTGGCACGAAGTAATGGAATGGGCCTCTAGTCAACCACTCGGCACACATTTTCTCGCAGAACCGGACCACGCAGCCCGATACGGTACGAGCATCCGCGCTTCCGGTGGTCAAGATGTATTTCTCGAAATTATTAAAGACACAGGCATAGCAATCTATTCTGCGGATATTGCCCACCGGCTCTCCCAGCGAGTCACCGATCTTGGTGATTTCAAATCACTGGACGCCACAACCGCACTGCGGCTCGCCGACCAGTATGATCTTGACTTCTTGATCACAGAACATCCAATAGCTCTTCCAGAGACCAAGCAAACTGGTCGGTTCCATATCTATGACCTCAATGGTGACGTCCAGCTCGCTAGCTCTGACATCCGAACCTCAGCAACTTTTCAAGACAACTGATAAAGTCGTGGTAGCCAAGAACTATTCTCATCTGTGATGGCCCACGACTCGGCTACGCACATGAACGCGGATACCGCCCGCGGTAAAGACATTAATTCCCCGACCATGCAACTTGCTTCTAGGGACGACTTTCAACCATTTGAAGAACCGGAACCACACGCCAGCTTCATTCCTCTTCACGGACTAGAGGGCGGACACCTCATGACGTTGTACACATGGGCTTGCCCTCGACATTTTTCAAGACTACCCCCTCCACAAGCCCGTTATTTTGACGTAGCAACTGATGCTCGTGTTCTTGCCCATTGTCACTGGCAGCCCCATCGACGCCAACGTCCCACCCTCCTAGCCCTCCATGGACTCGAGGGCTCGAGTGCCGCTCACTATATGCGTGGTCTAGCGGATAAAGCGTTTTCGATTGGTTTTAATGTTGTTCTACTAAATCAACGCAACTGTGGCGGGACGGAACATCTATCCAATGGGCTATATCACTCAGGCCTGTCATCCGACCCCGCAGCGATTATCGAAGAACTTGTCCGACTCGACAGGCTCACGCGAATAGCAGTTATTGGTTATTCTCTCGGCGGAAACATAGCACTCCGATTGGCCGGTGCACATGGACCATCCGGGCCAGCTGATGCAATCACATCCGTGTGTGCAGTGTCTCCAACCATGGACCTCAGCCGGTGTGTCGACGCACTGGAACAGCCCAGTAACCTCCTTTATGAACTTAATTTTGTCAGAAATCTTCGAGGACGAATGCGCCGAAAAGCCAGAGCTTTCCCTGGTCGTTTCAACCTGAAAGCTTTATCAGGAGTCAGGACAGTCCGTGGATTTGACGAGGCTTTCACAGCACCACATCATGGTTTCAAGGATGCCGACGATTACTATTTTCGTGCAAGCAGCCTCAGGGTCATTAACAACATCGCGATACCCACTCTTATTTTAAGTGCGAAAGACGACCCATTCGTTCCATCGGATCAATTCAGTGAACCTTCGGTTGTAGCAAACCCAGCGATCACAACGACAATCACCGAGTGCGGAGGCCACTGCGGCTTCTTGACTCGCCCGTCAGATAACTTTGATGGTTATTGGGCTGAAAAAATTTCCGTTGAATTCGCACAGCGCCACAGTCTCACGTCAGCAGCCTGAACATCGTTTGTTACCGCCTGATCGTGCGTAGAACATCACACTCACCTTATGGACACAACTAAATCGCGCCTCACTTCACAGGAATGGAAGCTTGTTAGGCGACTGAAAACTCCACAGCAGGTTCAAAGATTCCTGAACGAACTCCCGTATAACAACGAACCGCCACACCGAGCGACTCTCCGCAGCTTCCGCAGTGTTCTCGACCACTGGAACTCCCATTGCATGGAAGCAGCGCTCGCCGCTGCCGTCATCCTCGAATGCCACGGCTATCCGCCACTTGTTATGAGTCTTGAATCAGTCGATCAACTCGATCACGTACTATTTGTCTATCGTTGGCGTCAATATTGGGGTTCTGTAGCGCGATCGCGTGACCCCGGACTCCACGGTCGAAAGCCCGTTTTTAGGTCGGCCAGAAATCTGGCTTTGAGCTATGTCGATCCATACGTCGACATGACTGGTCGAATTACAGGCTATGCTGTAGTTGATCTTCGGGTTCTAGGACGTTACGACTGGCGTCTCTCGAAACGTAACGTGTGGAAAGCTGAAAGACTTCTGCAGGACACACCACACCACAAAATCCATTCCTCTGATCGACGGATTGATCACTTGCGGCGACGATTTAAAAACTTCAAGAAACGACACCCTGACCAAAAACCGATGTACTACAAAGATCAGGAGAAATGGAGTGAACTTCCAAGAAAATTCAAGACTTAAAGAAAGCGCGTTGCGTTCTTGCTCGGTCTACGGCATCGTCAACTGACTATTTCTAGTCTAAATCGAAATCGCGCATCGGTTTTTCGACAGGTTCCTTCTTCGCCTGCTTAAGAGCCTCTTCAAAACGCTTAGAAAGCACGTCGCTTCGGCCTTTTTCCTCGGCCACCGATTGGCTGAACAGCGCTTCGCGTCTAGCCTTCTCTGAAGCAAGAATGTTCTGGGCGTCGTCAAGCTTCGGCTTGTCCTCTCGCTCAGGTTCTCGCCACGACACCACGCGTTTGAGGTCGACGTCAACCACAAGCATCGAACCGCAACAAGGACAGGCAGTTTCGATTTCTGATGAAAGCTTCGCCATTATGGTTACCAGAGGAACTAACGTGGCTAGTACCTATGCCAGCGTAAAAAACAATCACCCCTCTTCTTCATACTCGCCGGCGGACATAGGACTTATACGGGTCGAAGCTCTTAGGGCCTCGCGGAAGTCATAAACAGCCATCCCTTCGACGTGAATCGACAATCGACAGCTTAGAGCCTTCTTTTCAATCACAACAGTAACCGGGCTACCCTCCACACCGTCTTTAAATCGCAATCGACACCCACAAGCCAGACGAGCGTTTTTGAAGCCCTTTAACATTAGCGAATCATACTACAGCCACAATCAGCCAAGTTGATCACTTTAGAGTTTCACAGTGCTACTAATTTAATGATTAGGAGTTGTGGGAGTGCACGACAGGACCTGGTCGGCCTGAAGTGGAGGGCGGACTGACAAGTTAAAGCAGCGACTTGAGATCTGCTTCAAATTCCTCCTTCGTACCAATCCCCATGTGTGTCTTGCACCATGTACCATCGCGATCGATCCAAAAACTCATCGGAAGTCCCCAAATCGGCCCCCATGCCTCTTGGAAGTCATCTTCACCGAGACCAACCAGCATGGGGTAATTGACTGCAAATTCGTCAGCGAATGGTTTAATCTCATCGGCAGTGTCATCGGTTGACAAGCCAAGAACGACGAACCCTTGGTCACCATACTCATCTTGAAGCTCAATAAAACCTGGAATCTCAATCTTGCATGGCCCACACCAGGTCGCCCAAAAGTTCAACAGAATGACATTCCCCTTAAACGTAGCCAAGTCCACATCATCCCCATTCATATCCTTCAGGGTATAGTCGAGCGGAGCAGGTTTAGCATCAGCTTCACAAGAGGCTGCCGCGACCTCACCTCCGAACAGCGGGAAAGAGGAAATCGTAAAACCCGGAGCACTTGGCAGGGTCAACAGAGCTAAGGCTAGCGCGACTCCGACAGCTACAGTCCATCTTCTCATGATATAAATCCTTACCCTAGACTGCTACCGGCAGAACTTGACATCCTTAACCTGTTAACACGAACTATCGCTCGGAACATGGTCACTACCGACTCGCCGTCTGAACCAGATTACCAACTCAAGTGTAATGATCTCAAGCCACTGGTCGTAATCTATACCAAATTAATCAAAAATAGCAGGTTTCAACGAATCATCGCTAATAGTTACGGTCTATTCCCAAGCTTCCCCGGATCAAACAAACACGATTTCCCCACACATAACATCGTTTCGATCACACGCTTGCCTGAACCCGTCGGACACTAAAATCAAACCAGCTGAACCGTTCCCGTGCTTCTCTTGGTTTTACACTACCAGCGACGCCAATGTTTCACGACCACCAAGCGTTGCGGCCGCACTCACAGCTACAGTAAGATGAATTGATATCGTTGATGTCAGTCCATCGATTACCATCGGTCGGGTTAGAGGTATTTTCCTGATGAATCAGAACGTCATCTCATGTCTGTCTAAAGGATTGGTGTTTGTGTGTGTGACACTGTTCCTATCACCGCTAGCAACCATAACGTTGGATGCTCAGTTTTTCCCGTTCTACGGCAAGAACCGTGTCAAATACGACAAGTTCGATTGGCACATTTATACGACAGACCACTTTGAGATTTACTACTACCCGGAACTTGAGGAACATCTCGACCGCGTAGCTGGTTACGCAGAAAGTGCCTATCAGCAGATTAGCGCGGACTTGCAACATGAACTGGCGTTTGTCGTACCACTGGTGATCTTCAAGACGCATAGCGAATTTGAACAACAAAACATTATCCCCGGAGCGAGTCCAGAGGGAGTAGGCGCGTTCGCAGAACCTCAGCGTGACCGAATCGTTCTGCCGCTGGATGAGCCGCCCGATGGGCTCTATCGGCTTATCACTCACGAACTAACACACATCTTCATGTTTGATATTGTGCCCAGGTCTCTCATTCGCAGAAGCGTTCCATTGTGGGTCGATGAAGGCATAGCCGATTACATGGCCGGAATCTGGCGTCCGCTAGATCTGATGCAAGTCCGAGATGTCGCAGTATCGGACAGTGTTCCCTCGATGACTGATTTTCAGGGTTATGGAGGCTTTGCTAATGCACGGGTGGTATACAACCTTGGGCATGCAGTATTCGAATTTATCGAAGACGAATGGGGTCAAGCAGGCGTGCGACAATTCCTCTTCGGACTGCGGCGAATGTCGATTGGAGGTGGCGGCGATAGTGTCTATGAGGAAGCCCTAGACGTAGACGCCGATGGATTCGACGATCGGTTTCGCCGCTATCTCAATGAGCGTTTTGAAGCCTTTCGGGAGAAGGAAC
>CAZWIL010000126.1:0-6579 GCA_964634175.1 uncultured Vicinamibacteraceae bacterium | reverse complement strand
GTTGCTTCACCAAACTCTGAAAGCAACGACGCCGCAGTGCTTCGGCGCTCTTGGTTCTCTGCAATCCGCCGGTCCTCGTCGGCTTTAAGAAAGGCATACACATACAACCGAGCGAGTTCTTTATCAGAAGCGCTAATCGCGTCGAGAGCAACCCGCAGCGCTGCAGCGCTTTCACCCAGCGTTCCTTCGTACTGTGACAACCCTTTAATCTCTAGCTCGAGTCTTTCCTTCTCACGAGTCCATGCTTCGTCGGTCGGGTAGATCTCGGTAAGATCCCAAGAAACCTGCCGTGGTTCGGTTTGATCAACAGAGTTCTGAGTCATCGTCTCTGAAAGTATCGTCGTCATCATCATTATCACCACGACCAAGCCAAACCCGAACACCATCCGCAAGGTTTGTTGTGTCATTATCAAATCCTAACTATTAGCAAGTTGTCGCAGGACGTAAGGCAGGATTCCACCGTGATAGTAGTAGTTCAGCTCTTCTGGAGTATCAATTCTGGCAGTCACTGAAAATTCAGCCGTCGACCCATCTCGTCGGAGACATTGCACCAGAATGTCCGACCGTGGCCCTAACCCATCAGCTATTCCCCGTAGCTCAAAACTCTCCTGCCCGTTCACACCCAGAATATCCGCACTCTCACCGTTTTTGAATTGCAACGGCAAAACACCCATGAAAACGAGATTGCTTCTATGAATTCGCTCAAAGCTTTCTGCGATGACCGCACGTACGCCCAGCAACATCGTGCCTTTTGCGGCCCAATCGCGAGATGACCCGGAGCCGTATTCCTTTCCCGCCATCACAAGTAACGGTGTTGCATCAGTCTTGTAGCGCATGCCGGCATCGTAAATCGACATCTGCTCACCGTCCGGTTGATATCGAGTCCATCCACCCTCGGTCCCTGGTGCCAATTTGTTACGGAGTCGGATATTGCCGAAGGTTCCCCTCATCATCACCTCATGGTTGCCGCGCCGACTACCGAAAGAATTGAAATCCTTTGGCTCGACACCACGACCCACCAAATACTGCCCAGCTGGACTCTCAACTGGTATGGCCCCGGCTGGCGATATGTGATCCGTCGTCACACTGTCACCCAGTAACGCCAATACCCTCGCTCCAATAATGTCGCCTGGTGGGTCCGGGTCTGCGGCAAGATCAGAGAAAAATGGAGGATGTTGGACATATGTCGAGTCTTTGTTCCAATTGAACTGGCGCCCACCTGATGCAGACAATTCACTCCACCGTTCATCACCATCGAACACACTCTTATACTTTGAAACGAACTGGTCGCGATGAACCGCTAAAGCCATCACTTCCTGAATCTCTGCACTTGTCGGCCATAAGTCTTTCAGAAAAACATCGTTTCCTTGTTGATCTTGACCAAGAGACTCGGTTGTAACGTCAACCGTCATACTTCCGGCTAACGCATAGGCGACAACTAACGGCGGCGATGCCAAATAATTCGCCCGAACTAAAGGCTGGACACGTCCTTCAAAATTTCGGTTTCCACTCAGGACGGAGGTAACGACGAGATCCTGGTCTCTCACCGCCGCGGCAACGTCATCTGGCAGTGGTCCACTGTTACCAATACACGTGGTACATCCGTATCCCACTAAACCAAAACCGAGTTGCTCTAACGGCTCCATCAAGTCGGCTGCCTTCAGATATTCCGTCACGACCGTAGAACCAGGGGCAAGACTGGTCTTGACCCACGGTTTTGGACGAAGGCCTTTCGCCATAGCATTCTTCGCTACTAAGCCAGCAGCCAGCATGACACTGGGATTCGAAGTGTTGGTACAACTGGTAATAGCCGCAATAACAACAGCTCCGTGGGTCAGGCCATCCGTCGTAGTGTCCTTGGACGCCACAGCCTCAGCCCGACTCCCGAGACTCTCTTTCAATGTAAGTGCGAAAGCAGAACTTGCAGCGCTAAGGGCCACGCGATCTTGCGGTCGCTTGGGTCCGGCGATGCTTGGTTCGACAGTGTCAAGGTCAAGAGTAACCACATCTGAGTACAACGGGTCTGCAGGCCCCGCACCGAAAAGGCCCTGTTCTTTCGCATAGGTTTCAACGAGGCTAACCTGATTCGAATCGCGACCGGTCAGATTCAGATAATCAACTGTCATCTGATCGATTGGACAGATTGCCACCGTCGAACCGTACTCCGGAGACATATTGCCCAAAGTGGCACGGTCAGCCAAAGTCAGCGATGACAGCCCTGGACCAAAGAACTCCACAAACTTCCCGACAACGCCGTATCGTCGAAGCCTCTCCGTTATGGTCAACACTAAGTCAGTGGCGGTCATGCCCTCACGAAGTCGACCAGTTAGTCTAAAACCGACAACATCTGGAACAAGCATAGAGACGGGCTGCCCAAGCATCGCGGCCTCAGCTTCGATGCCACCAACGCCCCATCCCACTACTCCGAGACCATTGACCATCGTGGTGTGGGAGTCCGTACCAACCAGTGTGTCTGGGTAGGCCAACACTTCACCGTCGGAAGTGGTTCGGCATACAACCCTGGCCAAATATTCGATGTTGATCTGATGAACAATTCCGGTGCCAGGAGGAACAACCTTGAAATTTCGAAACGCTTCCTGTCCCCATTTCAAAAAGTCGTACCGCTCAAGATTACGAGAAAATTCAAGTTCCACATTACGTTCAAACGCGCCTTGAACGCCGAAATGGTCCACCTGAACAGAATGGTCAATTACTAACTCGGCTGGTTGTAACGGATTGACTGCATCCGGGTCACCGCCGAGTGACAAAATACCGTCTCTCATCGCAGCCAAATCAACAACCGCTGGCACTCCTGTGAAATCCTGCAGAAGCACTCGCGCCGGCATGAACGCAATCTCTCTACTGGCACCAGGAGTCCACTGCGCAAGGGCCTCGATGTCTTCCTTGGTGACATACTGACCATCCTCCCGCCTGAGCATGTTCTCTAACAGTATTTTCAGCGAGTACGGTAGTCGGTCGACGGTGGGATAACCCCTCTCCGCAAGTGTGCGAAGGCTGAAGATCTGAACAGCATCGCCACCCACCGTGAGGGTCTGTTGTGTACCGAAAGAATTTTTGCTCATGGCGCCTCTGAAACCTAAAGAAATAGAATGTTGATTAAGCCTAACGGAACAAACACTAATGATCCTTCACAGACACTCACCTGCGCAAGCCCATCCAATACTGGGCACCCACTTGTCGATCGCTGGTGGCTTCGCCCGTGCTATCGACCGGGCAGTCGCAACAGGTTGCCAAGCAGTCCAAATCTTTACTAAATCATCTAATCAATGGCGGGCCCGCCCTCTCAACGACAATGAAGTGTCCCAGTTTCGCGCACGCGTGAACGACACGTCAGTCGGTCCCGTCGTGGCACATGCTAGTTATCTCATCAATCTAGCATCACCAAACCCTCAATTGAGACGTCGATCTACTGAAGCACTTTCTGAAGAATTACGCCGGGCCGATTCGCTCGGACTGGCTGGGCTTGTACTTCACCCCGGTGCGTATACGTCAAGTTCCGAAGAAGAAGGCCTGAAAAGAATAGCTGAATCGATTACTGAGGTCCTTCAACAAAGACTGGATGGAACTACAGAATTGCTGCTGGAACAAACAGCCGGCCAGGGCACGGTTCTCGGACACCGCTTCGAACATTTACATTCCATCCTCGATCGAGTCGATTCAACGGCCCACATTGGCATCTGCCTAGACACCTGTCACATGGTCGCGGCTGGTTATGACATCATCTCAAGTGACGGTTACGCGGCGGTATTTGAAGAATTCGAAAACATCATCGGGTGTGACCGTCTTAAGTTATTTCATCTAAACGACTCAAAGACACCTCTAGGAAGTCGAGTCGATCGACACGAAAACATCGGTCAAGGTTACATTGGAACTGCACCGTTCCGACGTTTATTGCGCGACAAACGATTTCGCGGTCTCCCGATGATTATGGAGACACCAAAAGCGGAAACTCAGTCCGCGTCATCTGTCTCAGCCGATCCTATGGACTTGCAGAATCTGAACATCCTGCGAGAATTTCTCTAACAATTATTGGTTAACAATCGCGACTACGATTCGTAACATTGTCGTTTCACCACCACGGTAAAAAGAGTTTTTAGTAACTTGACCAAGTCGATTGGAACAATTGACGTGCATTCATAAGTCCTCTATTCTCGCCGCAGACACCAAGTTTCAAGAAACACTTTGCAAAAGAGGTAGGTCGTGAACAACCAGCCCACTCTATATTCCGTACTCCTACTTGGAATTCTCACGTTAACTGTGAGCGTCTCGACTTCGTCCGGACAGCGAACCGCTTACGAAGCTCAGCAGGACGCATGGCGAGAAACACGCGAGGCCAATCTTGCAAGTGATGACGGCTGGCTGACCATAGCGGCGCTTCACTTTCTGCATGAAGGAGCCAACAGCTTCGGTTCGAGTCCGCTAAACGACTTTGTCCTACCGGAAGGCCCCGAGAAAGTCGGGGTATTTGAGTTAAGAGGGCGTGAGGTTTTCTTGCATGCCGCGGAGGGACAAGCCGTTGATGTCAACGGAAAACAGACGACAACGACACGGCTCTTTCCGACGGAGAGTATTCGCCACGATGTAACAGTCGGAAACCTTACCTTATGGATTCACTACAGTGGTGACCGGCTCGCAGTTCGGATGAGTGACCCCACTAGCGACATCCTGAGAAATTTCAGCGGCCTAAAATGGTTTCCCGTCGATGAGCGCTACCGTATACCCGCGCGGTTCATCCCACATGACAACCCTACTGCGGTGAAGTTGCCGAATATTCTGGGAGATATTGAAGAATTCACCAGTCACGGATCAGTAGAGCTGACAGTCGCTGGACAGAAAGTAAGAATGCTCTCGATCCATTCCGGTGACCAATTGTGGTTCATTTTCAGGGATCTCACCAGCGGGGTGGAAACCTATCCGGCGGCAAGATTTCTATACGCACCAGCGCCAGGGGAAGACGGGTGGACCGAGGTAGACTTCAACCGAGCGTACAATCCACCATGCGCGTTTAATCCCTACACAACGTGCCCACTTCCTCCGCAACCGAATCGACTTAATTTTCGTGTCGAAGCTGGCGAGCTAACCTACCACTAGGATAGCTCTGTCAACCTCATTCCAAATTGGCAACAGCATAGGCCCCCATATAACGACGGCGCCTAACAGAATCACTTGGCCCGATCAGTCTGGAAATCCCATGCAGCCAGATATCATGAGTAGAATAGGAAACGGTCCTTATGCCATCTTCATTAACCAAAGCTGACGTACAACGGATAGCTCAACTCGCACATCTGGAATTGACTGAGCGTGAGCAAGAGCTTTTCTTACAGCAACTCGGTCAAATTCTTGATTACGCAGAACGACTGCAAGATGTTGAGACTACTGATGTCCCTCCGACGTGGCATCCAGAATCCGACCTAAGACCGCTTCGCCAAGACATACCGAAATCATCGCTATCAACCGAGGATGCCCTCCGTAACGCACCCGCCCCCGGTCCTCGAAATCTTTTCCGGGTACCAAAAGTGATCGGCTAATGAAAGATCGAGACTGGACAATCGCGCGGCTCAGAGCTGCGATCGTAGCTAGAGAGGTCAAAGCCGCCGATATCTGTGACCATTTTCTCAAACGAATTTGCACCTTAAAACCAGAGCTAAACGCCTTCACAGCGGTGTTCGAAGAGACTGCACGCGCGCGCGCAGAAGAGATTGACCGCCAACCAGACAGCTGGCGAGACCAACCTCTCCTTGGTGTACCAATAGCCGTAAAAGACGTCATCTGCACCCGTAATACCAACACCACCGGAGCGTCTCGAATTCTGTCAGGATTTCGTCCGCCCTATGACGCCACGGTCGTTAAGCGCCTACACGACGCCGGGGCGGTTATCGTAGGAAAAACCAACTGCGATGAGTTCGCAATGGGTTCTTCAACTGAACATTCCGCGTACGGACCAACCCACAACCCTTGGTCCGTCGCTCATACACCCGGCGGGTCTAGCGGTGGCTCCGCGGCCGCCGTTTCAGCGCGTCTCTGCCCCGCATCGGTGGCATCTGACACCGGCGGATCCATCCGTCAACCAGCAGCGTTTTGCGGCGTCGTCGGATTAAAACCTACATATGGACGAGTATCTCGTTACGGCCTCCTAGCTTTTGCTTCATCTCTCGACCAAATAGGTCCCATGACACTAACGGTCGCCGATGCCGCGACCGTTTTTCAGGTAATCGCCGGCAACGATCCCTTTGATGCCACGTCAGCCTCTCTTGAAGTCCCAGATACCGAGTCAATCTTTCCGGGCGAAATTACTGGCGTGCGAATTGGCGTGCCTCGTCCGGTGCTTGAGGGCATTAATGACGAGGTTCGACAGGCCTTTGATACAGCGCTGGAGACACTTGTACAGCGTGGGGCGATTCTCGTTGACGTCCAATTACCCCATATTAAGTATGCGGTGCCGGTTTACTATCTGGTTGCACCTGCCGAAGCTAGCTCTAATCTCGCACGATACGATGGAGTACGGTACGGCTTCAGAGCGGCGTCGAAGCACGACCAGGCTGACCTACAAACGATGTA
>CAZWIL010000125.1:0-6603 GCA_964634175.1 uncultured Vicinamibacteraceae bacterium | reverse complement strand
ATCAGTTTTGGTGTCCGGTGAAGTGTTCTCGCCGGTGTTGGAAGTCGGTGAAGCGTGCGCTGTGTTGTCGATGACATTTCCTAGTCTCAGGAGGTAGCGACATGAAGGATGGGCGGCGTGAAGTGTTTAGCGTGATTGCCATAGTGGTTGTTGTTTTGGCCGTGCTTCAATTCGACATGATTCCAGCGAGTGGTCAGGCTTCCGCCACAGATACTTGGGGAAATCCAAGTTTAGAAGGAATCTGGCTTGATGTGTACACCACGCCCTTTGAACGACCAACCGAGTTTGGTGATCGAGAATTTACAACACCGGAAGAACGGGCCGAACAGGATCAGCTTCGATCAGGAAACTCGGGGCGTGATCGTCGTGGTCCACGCGGAAGTCCGCAAGATGTGTCCGGTGCGTATGGTGAAGTCTGGACCTCGGTAAAGCCCACGGGACCACGTACCTCGCTCGTCGTGGATCCGCCGGACGGAAGAATCCCTGCCCTGACGACTGAGGCGAAACAGCATGACGAAACCCAGCGCGAATGGCGGGTAGCACTGATGCAGAATACGCCGACCTGTAAACAACAGGCACGTGCGTGTGAGGGCGGTGAGTATGGGCCAATATCATCGCGCCGTTTTGACGTGCCGCCGTTCTATAACACCACCCGCATGAACCGCCACGATGGTCCCGAAGACCAGAGCTTGGGCGATCGCTGCATGCTTGGGAAAACGCCAGACTTTAACGGGTTTCGTCGCATTGTGCAGGGTGAAGATTCGATTGCGGTGGCTTATGACACCGGACAGGGCCAAGGGTACCAGCGTGTGGTCAACCTCAGCGGAACTCATCCGCCTACCCAGATCCGCTTGCGCCATGGCGACTCACGTGGCCACTGGGAAGGCGACACATTGGTTATCGAAACGACGAATTTTTCACCTAAGTTTCCGTATCGCGGGTCCGGTGCCAATCTAAGGCTTGTTGAGCGGTATAGACGTGTCGACGCCGACACCCTCGGATACGAGGTGACGATGGAAGATTCGACTAGGTGGACGGCACCGTGGACTGTTCGGCAAGAACTGAAACGGCAGAGCGACGAGGATAATCGAATTTACTATGAGCCCAGATGCCACGAAGGGAACTACGGGATGGCGGCCATGTTCATCGGTGCGCGGGTGCGTGAACAGGAATTTGCCGCAGGGCGTGGGCCTGATCCGTTTTCATTGGACACCACGACGGGTGGTGGGGGAGCAAGGTAGTACAACTTGAGCGAGCTGCCGTGTTTGTGTCTGCCTATTTCCTAACAAGGTGGGGAGAGGACCGCCCCTCTCGCCCAGCATTAGTTGGTGTTTTCTTTTCAGAATTTTCAGTCTCGGCGACAAGTGTTACGGGAGCGTCTTCTCGCGATCTTACGTCTTACTGTTGGGCGAGTACTTGGCCATCCCACGTGAGGCTCATGAATTGGTCTGAGGGAAATGTCACGATGATCGGTTGGGATATAGAGTATTTATCATCGGGGCCGTCGTAGTCCCGAACAGTGAGGACGGCACTCAGGTCGACGATACCGTAGGTCCCCTCTCCCTCATCCTCCGCGTCTTCGAATTCGAACGTGCCATCGCCCTTGAACTCAATACTCGGGGTGCCACCCTCTGCTTCAAACGCGAGACCCTCTCGAAATAGTCCACCAGGCGGGGCGGCTACTAGTTCAATGCTTAGCCGGCGGTTCTCGCTTAGTCGCCGGATGGTTACCCCGGACAGGATCCCCACATAACCGTTGGCAGAAACTTCGATTTCCCACTCGCCGGCCGCCAGTTGCATGAACTGGAAGCCGCCGTCGTCGGCCGAGGTCGTCTCCTGTACGATTCCTGTGGCCGCAGCCGTCATGGTCACTTCTGCGCCGACAATGGGGTTGTCCCACTCATCAGTTAAGTCTGCTCGGAAGATACCTTGGGACCAGGCATTCAATCCCGTAAACAGAACGAGCACAACTGTCGACAACGCTACGGATATCACCTGTGTTCTACTACGCATCGATTTCCCCTTTTACAGTAGATTCATGCTGATAAGTCGCCGCTCCAAGTCTCTTAGGACGCAGAACACTAAAAGTCTCACTGCCCTTAAACTTCAGACTAGCGCTATGCGCAGGTTATTTCAACCTTGACTTTATTCTGGTGTCGGAACGCATGTTGTTACTGAAAACAAGTCGCCTATAACGGCGTGTGCTTTGCCCCTACGGAGACGACTATGTCAGTCAGTTCATTAAGGGGTTCTGTCGAACCTAATTGGATAGTGAGATGTAGCGGATGGTGTCGACTTATGGGGTTCCGATGACTCCCACACCATACTCGTAGACGAGTTGTCCACCACGGTCAGCGGTTTCCATGACGAGCCATAGTCCGGCAATTCCCGCTAGCAGGAAAGCGATTCGGATTGTCAAAGGGGTCCACGAAAGTCTCCGAGTTGGGTAATCGCCCGTGGACTTGGATGTGTTCGTCGAGCTGGAACGGAAATTCATTACGAGCCGTCCAAGTGTGAGGATGACGAAATAGGCCAACGTCCACGTCGCCCATGTCCAGTGTGCATTGACCAGCCCATGGGCGAGGCCGGGGGTGAATACAGTCGCAGCGGCTTCCTGACCCGTAACGTAGGTCGCTCCCATCAGTATGGTGCCGATGACATACAGTGCAGTTGAGCCATGCCTCCATGCAATTTGCTGGCGGAGCGCGAAGCCAAGTCCGTCAAAGAGAACACCGGCGGTCAATAATGCAATCGGAAAATGCACGAGCGGAGGGTGGGCGTTCGGTGCCCATTCCGGCAGGAGCCAGCTCGAAGCAATGTCGATCATGGTGCGACCCGCCACGATGACACGTGTTCCCACTGTCGCAATTCGTTTAGGGCCCACGCATTGGTCTCTTCGGTGTGGCAAGTCGTGCACGGGTTCGGAATGCCGTGTTGTTCGGTCAGTGCCGGGGAAATGAATTTAAAGGTGTGGCTTCGAACATTTGTTGCACCCACCGTCCTTGCAATCTCAGGCATATGGCAGGTAACACATTGGCTGCCTTCCGAATCGATGGCGTGTCGGGTATGGGCCGTAACAGATTCAGCCGGTCCAGGCTGGAGCTGAGGCTGATGACACGTTAGACATAAATCATTAGCAGGCAGGATGAGGTCAGCTTCGAAGTCGGTACCGTGAGCGTCATGGCAGCCTGAACACGACACTCCCTTTACATACATCTGACTTTGAATGTAGTCATTCCCTTGCATTCGGTTCTTGTGTGCCGAACCATCGGGCCAGTGGGTGAACGTTTCTTCGCCGAGGTGTGATTCGTCCAGGGCCCAGTAGTCACTGAGACGAAGCCCTGGGCGATAACCGACGGGCCAGTCAAAATAGAAGTCACCGATTGGATTTGTGTGTGGCTGACCTTGTGAATGACATTGAATGCAGACATCCGTTGCCGCGATGGGATGCAGTCGTGCAGGGTTGACAATATTGGCATTGACGGCGTCTAGGACGTGCGTTTCTCCCGGTCCGTGGCATGCTTCACAACCTACGTTCCACTCGGTAGGGGTTTTGGTTTCTATGTCGTAGTTGACTGAGTGGCAGCCGTCACAGAGGGGTCCGGTTGGGCGTTGCATGGGATCCAGCGGGTAAAATTCCGTCCACCAATCTCCCCCTGGCTGAGGGTGATAGCGTCGCCACTCACGTTGCCGGACATCCCATTGAGCCGGAAAGACAAACAGGTCGCTGCCGACGCGCTTGAAGTAACGCTGTTTCCATTTACTGCCGTAAGTGAATGCGACATCTTCCTTGTCAAACGTGACGAGTGGATTGTCTTGATCAAAATCAGCCAGAATCGCTGCTGGGCGCTCAAGAGGATTCTGCAGTACATTTGCCATTAATGTGTCTTGCCACCGGTTGTAAATATCAAGGTGACAGTCTTGGCAGGCTGATGACCCTACAAAACGGTCTGAGGAGTTGTTCGGTTTGGGTGAAGCTTGTTCCTGCGAGCAGCCCGTTGTACAGACGATGACGAACGTCAGCTTGACGACGGTAGTCGGAATCACGCGAGTGAACATACGATTCATCCTAACATTGGTTACTTGTGACGTGTTTGGATTGGTCTGGAGGCAGTACAGTGGCAACGATAATCCGAACGATATTCGTGCTCGCAATTAGCGTCCTTTTTGTGTCGCCGCTCTCAGCGCAGGACGCTGGTGCTCGGTGTGCATTTTTGTGCGCCCCGTCTCTCAAGATTGAACCGGCGGTAACGTTTGAGCCGATATTTGGACCACCAGAAATTGAGGATCTTGCGGACGGCGTCATCCTGAATAGCGTGACCGAAGCAGCATTTGAATTAGTCCTCGCAATCGGCATTCCAACGACCATCCCTCGGGTCGGGTTTACAGTGGAGACGATTTTTATCCCCACTGGCACAGTTGATAAGAATCCGTTTACCGGGCAGACTGCATTCGAAGCGGGACAGGCGACGTTTCGTGGGAATGAGATTGAGTTCGAGTTAGAACTCAATCTGAGTTTAGTCGAACCGGAACAGACTGGTGGCTGGATCGACTCTCATTTCGACATTGTCGACAAATTCAGTGCTGCAGAACGTCCGGGCGACTCTAGTAGCTACACTCACAAGTTGAATTTCGAGTGGGACACGGCATTTTTAGTGTTTCAGTGGTTGCCAGAAGACAACTGGTGGAGAAATGTCGAAATTGAAGGGTCTTTGGACTACGTCGCAACTGGTTTGCCGAAACTTGGTGATGTCGTGAATGGTGAGCGGTTTCTGACTGACGACAATCCTTGGTCATTCTCCATGGTTTTTGTGTTTCCGCTGGCGCCGCTCATTCCTTAATTTGTAACGAAGAAGAAGCTGTTTCACTGTATGGTAAATCGGAGTGACCACATGACACATCAGCGCCTGCTGCAGTTGCTTCTTCGTATCAGTGGGAGTTTCGAACTGTTCGCACTTGTGTTCGTGTTTGCTCCGGAGTCATGGATGGGAGGTATCCACGAGTGGCTCGGATTGGGACAACTTCCGGACACGCCAATTACCTGGTACCTGACTCGTTCACTGTCAGCGTTCTACGCAGTGACAGGAGGGCTGTTCTGGATTTTGTCATCGAATATTCGTCATTATCATTCATTGTTGTTCTACGTGGCTCGTGTGTCGATTGGGTTTGGACTTGTGATGACAGTTATAGATGTGTGGGCAGAGATGCCGGTCTCATGGACTCTCACTGAGGGGCCACTGATAATTCTTATGGGTGTCGCAATGGTATATCTGCTCTCACGCATTGTCCCGACAGAGAGTGAACAACTCTAATTGGCAGTCAAGGGGCGACATGTTCTGTGGAGCTAGGCCGGATGGTGACGCGTGACCAATCAGGTCTATAGGATGTTTATGGCGATGCGGGCTGTTGCAGTACGGCTACTGACTCTTGTGGCTGTGTTGACCTGGCAATTGTCATCTCCAGCGGTAGAGCGTGAACCCATATCAGAAGTCACGAGGGTATCGGTGGGCGCTTGGTCTGACGCTTCAGAACTTAGGAAAGTAGATACGCTCATTGAGGACATGATTGCAGCAGGTGAACTTGTAATTGAAGCCAGCCACGCCGACACTCAGATTTCTGGACGGAAACACGAGGGGTTTGTCCAGTCGTTTCGGGGCATTCCCGTCTACGGCGCACATATCGCTCGCCAGAAGAACGGCCGTCAAACGGTCTCAATTTTTGGCTCGATTCACACGGGGATTGAGATCAACCCGAACCCAGTATTTTCGGTAAGCGACGTGGTCGCCCTACAGAACGAGGGCGTTAGCTTGGCGTCGCGTCAACCGACCCAGCCATTAAAAATTGTTCGTCGATTGGACGGTTCCTATTCTCTGGCATATCAGTTAACGGGCGACGATGCGGTGAGCTATTTTGTGGATGCCCATGATGGCGACATGGTAATGAAGCTTGATGAAAAGCACCGACAGAGTGCGATTGGGTTCGGTCGGGGGGTACATGGCGATTCAAAGAAGGTTAGTGCCACGAAATCGTCAGCGAGATACGAAGCGCGCGACCAGTTGCGACCAAGTGACATCGTGACGTTCGGACCATTGAAGAGTGACGATGATTTGAACCGTCTTGCAGGCGGGGTCGTGTTTCCAAGAGACATTGCGACTAATCGTGATAACAACTGGACCAGGCGAGGCATTGTGGATACCCATGTTCATATGGGATGGACGTACGATTATTTTTTCAAGCGACACTCATGGAGTGGTCTCAACGGACAGAATTCAAAACTGTACGGCGTGCGCTCCTCGTCAGCGTTCGCGAGGAATAATGCGTTTTTTGTGCCTCCTCCATTCGGTCCTGAAAGTCAGGGTCTGGCGATTTTCGGAACTACCTCTCAAGGTACGCCTATCACTACGCTGGACATAGTTGCTCACGAATTGATGCATGGCGTTACTGAATTTGGAGTCAGACGGAGAAACGGTGATGGCTTGGTCGCGACATACGAAGAAACCCTCGGGCCAAGTGTCATTCGGGTTGACGGAGATCCGATTCAGTGCGAAGACCTTGTTTTGCGGGCATCAGATGGAATTGGGAGGTCTTTTGTCTGTTCGGGCG
>CAZWIL010000124.1:3863-6639 GCA_964634175.1 uncultured Vicinamibacteraceae bacterium | reverse complement strand
GAACTGTCACCACTGTCGATTGCTGCACGCGCTGCTTTCAGGGCGCGTCTGGCTTGGGTTCGCAGTTCACGGTTGTGGGATCGCCTGGCAACGTTCTGTTTGTGCGCCTTAATGGTAGATTTATGATTCGCCACGTCGAGGTTGTCCTGTGTTATGTTTTGGGACCGTCGTTTCTTTAATATCTACCTAAATTGTACACGAATTCTTGGCGTTAAGGCTTTGTGGATGGCTTTGACCGTTTCTGATCACAAGATCTTGACCTTTGGTTAAATACTTCGGGTTTTAGTGATCTCGCCTAAGTTTTTCGTTTACATCTCGTTTACGTCTTATTGACCGACCTGTTTTCGGTCCCCTATTTTCAGGTTTCACCCGCCGCAGGAGATCTTGTAGTTCACGTTCATCGGGTGTCGGGGGTGGAGTTATGTCGAGGTAGAGTGTTCTAGCCTGGTTCTTCGGAATGTGGGTTTCGGCTAGTCCAGTGACGGAAAATCGCCGTTTTCGTCCTCCTGAGAACGTGATGTCAAGTTCGTCACCGATTCGAATTTGGTTATGAGGTTTTGCTCGGTGTCCATTGAGCGAAACTTTGCCACCTTTACAAGCACGTTGGGACTCTGACCGGGTCCGGAATATACATGCGATATCTAGCCAGGTATCAAGGCGAACCATAAGGCAAAGTGTTTTGCTCTAGAGAGAGTGCTGGAAAGTTAGTAGTGGTTGCAGGTTGTGGCGTCATTTCGAAGCGCCATGATCGGCTAGCATGCGGTCTATTGCATGTCGACTTTCGGAAAACAGTTCGTCTATTTTGTCCGGGTTACGCCCACCAGCCTCGGCAAGCTCGGCTTGGCCACCTCCTTTACCACCTACGATTGGTGCGAGGGTTTTTATTATTTCACCTGCGTGTAGGCGATCAATTAGATCTTTTGTCACGGAGACCAAGAGTGCGACTTTTTGATCATCTGTTGAGGTGAGGATGACAACACCGGTTCCTAGACGGTTCCTCAGTGAATCAGCTAGGGCTCGACGCGATCGCCTGTCCAAGTCGCTTACCCGGCGTGTCACGATCGTAATTCCTTGAACTTCAGTCGTTTCTTCGCTGTTCTCGTCACTCTGGCTATTTATGGCAGTCTGCACTTTGAGGCGTTCGACCTCTTTGCCTAGTCGTTTTGCTTCTTGCTGCAAGCGCTCAATGGCCTCGACGGTGCTACCGACTGGAACAGCCAGTCTGTTGAGGACCTGGTCAAGAGTCTGACGTCGTAATTGGAGGAATTGTACGGCCGACGCGCCAGTTAGAGCCTCGATGCGTCGCACACCAGAAGCGACTCCCGTCTCTTGGGCAATAACGAATGGGCCAATATCGCCAGTCGCTTGACAGTGTGTTCCTCCGCATAACTCTATGGAGATATCTGATACCGAGACGACACGGACGTGCTCACCATATTTCTCTCCAAATAGTGCCATCGCACCATCGGCCATGGCGTCAGCGGTTGGTCGAATGTTAGTCGTCACAGCGTGGTTGGCGTAGATGTGAGTATTAACCTGTTGCTCTACCTCTGCCAACTCATTGGTTGTGATGGGTGATAGATGCGAGAAGTCAAAGCGCAGTCGGTCCGGTGACACAAACGATCCGGCCTGCTTAACGTGGTTTCCAAGCACGCTACGTAAGACCGCGTGTAAAAGGTGTGTGGCTGTGTGATTTCTGCATGTTGCTATTCTCTTTGTCTTGTTAACTGAGGCAGTAATCAGGCTCTTCGCTCGAAACACGCCGGCTTCCATTCGCACGGTATGCACTCGTGGTCCGAATCCACTCAAGCGCTCCATCGCTATGACGGCCGCTCTGCTTGAATCAGTTTCTAAAAGCCCATCGTCTGATATTTGTCCACCAGCTTCGACATAGAACGGAGTTCGCGCCAAGATTACGGCTCCGCTGGAGTCTGTAGTCAATTCGTCGACTTGTTCACGATCTTCGTTGAAGAGTGCCAAGATAGGAACCCCTTCAGTCTGAAGTGATGAGTATCCTTCGAACTGATCAGTGGTTGACGTGATCCTGCTTTGTACTTCCGCTGAGTAGTAGCTAAAAGTGGCCGTCTTGTCTGTTTCGAAACTTTGGTGCGCTCTCGATTGTTTTCGCTGTTGTTCAAGGGCGGTTTCAAAACCATCCTTGTCCACACTCAGTTTCCGTTCTGTGGCAAGGTCTTCGATGAAATCGAATGGCATACCATAAGTGTCATAGAGACGAAAAACGTCCCCGCCATCTATTTTACCGGTAGTGGCGACTGCATCTGCTATAACGGTTTCAAGTTTGGGCAAGCCGTCGTTAAGAACGTCGTCAAAGCGCTCTTCTTCGTGGCGAGCTACTTGAACGACAGAGTCTCTGGAGGATCTCAGCCCAGGATAGGCTACAGCCATCTGATCGATGACCGTATCAACCAGTTGATAGAGAAAGGGTGCTTGCATTCCTAGTTTTTTTCCGTGTCGCATTGCGCGGCGCATAATCTTTCGTAGTACGTAACCGCGCCATTCGTTTGATGGAAGGACTCCATCGGCTATTAGAAATGTCATGGCACGCATGTGGTCGGCAATCACACGTATCGATGTGTCTGTCGTCTTCGTTGTTACAGTGCTGGCTAAAGCATCGTAGCCGGTGCCCGTGACTTCGCTGATATCTTGTATCAGTGGAGCAAACAGGTCCGTGTCATAGTTTGAGAGAGAATCTTGTAGTACCGCGACGATCCGCTCAAGACCCATCCCCGTGTCTATTGACGGGGTTGGCAGAGGT
>CAZWIL010000124.1:0-3853 GCA_964634175.1 uncultured Vicinamibacteraceae bacterium | reverse complement strand
CAATGTTCCAAATCTCAACATAACGGTCACAGGTACATTCGACACCCCGACAGATGGGTTCGACACAGGGAAGGTGATCTCCCCGGTGATAATGGATCTCGGAGCAGCGACCGCATGGTCCAGTCTCACCCATCGTCCAAAAATTCTCAGCAAGACCCAACTCGACGATTTGATTTCGAGGAATCAAATGTTCCCACACCGAATACGCATCATCATCACGTGGAATCTCTGATTCTCCATTAAATATTGTGGCAATCAATTTCTCAGATGGAATGTTCCACTCTTTAGTTAACAGGTCTAAGGCGAAAGGCAGAGCATCTGTTCTGAAGTAGTCACCAAAAGAAAAATTGCCCAACATCTCGAAGAAGGTATGGTGTCGTAATGATGGCCCAACGTTCTCTAGGTCATTGTGTTTACCACTTACTCGCATGCATTTCTGTGATGTAGTTGCACGCTGGTAGGGACGTTGTTCTTTTTCAAGGAACGTGTCCTTGAATTGATTCATGCCAGCATTGGTAAATAAGAGAGTCTGGTCGTCGATTGGAACCAGAGACGAACTAGGAACTATGGAATGGTTCCGCTGTTCAAAATATTCAAGAAAACTCTGACGTATGTGTGATGATGTCATTCGCTTCATTTTTTCACATTTGAGGACGATCGCGGTTACTGATCGTAAGAGAAATCAGTTGAAGCTGTTTTGGTCCTGAGTAATTTCACAATAGCGGTTCCGTCGAAGCCTTGGCGAAGAAGGGCTGTATAAAGGCGACGAAAATGTGTCGGACTTGTGATCGGACCATTAAGCTTTCGACTAAGTACCCGACTCAAGAGGGCGGCTTCAGTAACATCACCAAAAGCTTCGTCAATTGCTTGTTGAGAGTCGCTTAAAGAGACTCCTCGTTGGCCGAGTTCTTTCAGAACTCGACTTCGTCCCCTGGATTTATTCTGAATCGCGTGTCTCGCATAAGCTTTGGCGGCGCGGAGGTTATTAAGGGAGCCTCGTTCGATCAAGCGTCGAATGGTGTCTTCAACTTGTTCTGGTGTGTAATTTTGTCGGAGTAATCGATTGCGAAGTTCCTCGGTGAACAGTTCACGCCGTGCGAGTAAAGCGAGACCCGCGGCATACGGGTCGGCTTGACTTTGTTTTTTCACACTAGCCGCGTGTTGGAGCCGCCTGTTTGTTGCCGTTGGTATTTTTAGCGGCAGGGTATACGTATGTGAGCCATCCATGAGTGTCTGGCTCCCGACCATGAATGATGTCGAAGAATCGCCGTTGAATCATTGCAGTTATTGGACCGCGCGTGCCTTCCCCAATCGCGATCTTATCGACGGAACGGATCGGTGTAATTTCAGCTGCTGTTCCAGAGAAGAAAACTTCATCAGCGATATACAGGGCTTCGCGTGGTTGTGTTTCTTCTCGAATCGGAATGCCGAGGTCTCTCGCGATGGTGATTACACATTCACGGGTTATGCCTGCCAATGCTGAACTTGACAAAGGAGGCGTTGTGATTTGTTTGTCTCTTACGAGAAAGAGGTTCTGGCCACTACCTTCGCTCAGGAATCCAGCCGGGTCCAAGGCGATTCCTTCTGAGTAATCATTGATTACGGATTCCATTTTGATCAGTTGTGAGTTCGCATAATTTGCGGTTGATTTCGCACTGGCCGGAAAACGGTTTGGGGCGCCTCGTCCCCAAGAGCTGACCTGTACGTCTACTCCGTTTTCAAGTGCATCTTCGCCAAGGTACGCTCCCCATTCCCAGACCATAATAGTTGCTTCAACGGGGCACGAAAATGGATTTACACCAAGCGTTTCGTAGCCTCGATAGAGAAGCGGTCGGATGTAACATTCCTTGTAGTTATTGTGGCGAATCGTCTCTAGTACCGCAGTCTCAAATTGTTTCTCGTCTAGTTCATACGCCATACGATAAATCTTTGCTGAGTCATAGAGGCGTCGCACATGGTCTGCCAGTCGAAAACATGCCGGTCCAGCCGGGGTGTTGTAGCAGCGGGCGCCCTCAAAGACGCCGCTACCATAATGCACAACGTGGGATCCGACATGAATCTTGGCATCTGCCCAGTCAACGAACGTACCGTTCATCCAGATCTTGCCTGACCCAAAGCTCATAACGGCAGTTTACATCACTGGATCTCGCTACAAAAGGGGCATCGGTTTGATCGGGCATGGAGTGGTTTATGGCAATGCCAGCAGAATTTGGCTTCTGGGGTTTGCAGCGCTTTAAGTCGTCCTTGAATATTTCTTCCTTCGCGGGCTTCATTGGCTTCCGTTCTTGTGGTGGCCGAAGCCGTAGTTGGAGCTGTGTTGGGTGTGCTGGGTAGTGAATTTGTTGAGATTCTAAGGTCGTCGAGCAGGTCACTGGCTTTTCTGTATCGAATAGTGAGGTCGGCCGCCATGGCATTCATTACGATGTCGTTCAAGCGCTTAGGAATTGAAGGTCGTGTGAGATTAGGCGGTGTCACGAGCTCTCCGCTACGGAGGCGGTCAAGGTCACTCGGAGCCGGTGCATCGTATGGCAATGCTCCGGTGAGCATCTGATACATAGTTACGCCGAGAGAATAGAGGTCCGAGGCGAAGACTGCTTTTCCATCAAATTGTTCTGGAGCCATGTAGGCAGGGCTCCCTATGACAGTTGTACTATGTGCCGCAATCTCTAAGAAACGAGAGGTTCCGAAGTCTGCTACTTTGAGGACGCCGTCGGCAGATACCAGAACGTTTGGTGGCCGCAGGTCACGATGGACTACACCTTGCCGGTGAGCGTGGTCAACCGCTTGCCCTATCTGGACAGCGTAGTCTAGAGCTAGATCAATGGCGAGTGCTCCGCGTTCTGCGATGACATCGTCGAGGGTGTTTCCTTTGACATATTCCATGACGATAAAGAAGACATTCTCTTGTTTTTCGGCCGTCGTAATCGAAACGATATTTGGGTGGTTCAGTGCGGCCAGTAGACGCGGTTCTCGAAGGAGTTCACTAAAGTTTAGGTTTTGTTTATGTGGAACCTTAAGGGCAACATCTTTGTCGATCCAAGTATCTCGAGCCAGGTAAACCGCACCGAATCCACCGCTTCCCAAGGGAGCGAGTATTTTATATTTGCCTAAGTTTTGACCCCGAAAAAGCATGCGGTGATGTCAGTATAGGATGCTCCGCAGGGTCGGTGGAAGTTCTTGATACGTATTCCTGCCGAAGATCAGTTTATAGGTCGCCCCAGAGGAAGAGGAAAACTGCTATTGCCGCAACCGGCGCCGCATCTGCACGTAGTGTTCGCGAACCGAGCGTTAATAGTTCCCATGCTTCTTTTCGTGCAGCGGCGAGTTCGTTATTCGACCAGCCACCTTCTGGCCCAATAGTAATGATCGCCTGAGAAGGAACAATATCGGTTGACAGACTGTCTAGTCGTTTGTACGAAGTTTGGGCGTCGGGTTCGATGAGCATGAGACGACTCCCGGAGGGCTTCTGAGCCAGATGTTGTTCGATTGAAATTGGAGATTCGATGGTTGGCACTACCGCTCTCCCAGATTGTTTGGCCGATGAAACGGCAATTCTCCGCCACCTTTCTTGGGTGGAGTTCCGTTTTATGGTGCTTTTTGGGACGTCCGTATATGACGTTATCAATGGTTGTATCGCAGAGACACCAAGCATCGTCGCGTCTCGGATTACCTGATCAAACTTTCGTCCCTTCAACAGAGCCTGAGCGAGGATTATCGAGACTGGAGATTCAGGCGCAGGCTCAATTGGTTCAAATGTATCGACAAAAGTTCCGGTGTGATCTGTTCTGACGAGTTTGCCACGGAACTCGTGACCCTGACCGTCAAACACGTGAATTCTGGAGCCGATTTCCAA
>CAZWIL010000123.1:0-6641 GCA_964634175.1 uncultured Vicinamibacteraceae bacterium | reverse complement strand
GATGACCGCACACGCCACATTGTGGCGGTGAGAGCCCAGACCGGAATTGCGTTCCTCACTTACCGAGCACCTGAAGAAATAGTTGCACTCCAAGCACGGGCATGCGGGGATGCGCCGCTATTTGATATTACCGCACCAGACGGTGTCCGCCATATGGTGTGGCGGTTAACCGATGCAGACCAAGAGGCTGCGGTTAAAGCACTCGCAGGGGTGACAACGCTTTATATCGCCGATGGTCATCATCGGATTGCGAGCGCAGCGCGTGTGCGGAACGAATTGGGTAAGGCAAATAATCATGATCTGTCGACTGAGGCAGGTTACTTTCTGGGCGTGGCTTTTCCGGACATCGAAACTCGGATACTTCCGTACAATCGTACTGTCAGCGATCTAGCCGGTATGGCTAGCGATGAGTTCTTGGCCGCAGTCAAGTCTCGTTTTCCGGTTGTGTCAGGTGTTCAACCAGTACCTCCGAAGGGTGAGATTAGGATGTATTTGGATGGACAGTGGCACTCCGTTAATCTCGACGCGGATAATTCACCAGCGGGAAGCGATCTCGTGGCGACTTTGGATGTTATGCGGCTCCAGAATCAAATCTTGGCACCGTTACTTGAGGTTGTGGATATACGAACGGACCCTCGGATGGCCTTTGTCGGTGGTATTAAGGGCACTGAAGAACTTGAAAGGCTCGTTGATTCGGGTTCAGCAGCCGTGGCATTTTCGCTTGCTGCCGTAACTACCGATGAACTACTAGCGGTTTCGGATGCGGACGCGATTATGCCTCCAAAATCGACTTGGTTTGAGCCGAAACTGAGAGATGGGCTCCTAATTCACATGCTGTAGGCTGAGATGCCTGATGCTTAATATGTCTGAGACACATAGAGTTTTTAATTTTGGTGCAGGTCCAGCGGTGTTACCGGAACCAGTACTCGCGCAAGTTCAGCGTGACCTCTTGGCTTTGCCAGGCGTTGGGATGTCGGTGTTGGAGATCAGCCATCGGTCACCAACGTTTACGGAAATAATTGAAACGACCCGTACAAACATTAAAAAACTTGCGGGGTTACCAGACGACTACCATGCACTTTTTACAACTGGTGGGGCGACCCAACAGTTTGCGATGGTTCCAATGAATTTACTGGCGCCCGGTCGGACTGCCGATTACATCGTAACTGGGTCTTGGGCGAAGAAGGCGGCACAAGAGGCGGAGCGGTTTGGTTCTGTTCATATCGCGGCAAGCACTGAAGCCGAAGAATTTACGCGTGTGCCAGAGCAGTCAGAGTTCACTTTGTCGCGCGATTCGGCATATGTTCATCTCACTTCAAACAACACGATTGTTGGGACACAGTGGAGGCAGATACCCAAACTGAAGGGCTGCTTTTTGATTGTTGATGCTTCGTCAGATATTTTCAGTCGACCGCTAGATTTCGGAGAGGATGGAATCGACCTATTGTACGCTGGTGCCCAAAAGAATTTGGGCCCTGCTGGAGTTACGGTAGTGATCGTTCGTGATGAACTTCTACAGCAGGCGGATGCAGTTGACCGAGTTCGTCCGACCATGCTCCAGTATGCCACCTATGCTAAAAGTGGCTCTCTCCATAATACGCCTCCCGTTTTTGCAATTTATGTTCTTGGCTTGGTGACTCAATGGATACTGGAAAATGGTGGCCTTAAGGTGCTCGAGCGGCAGAACGAGCGAAAAGTTCAGAAACTTTACGAGGCGATTGATAGCAGTGACTTCTATCAAGGGACTGCGCAGCCAAAAAGTCGATCCTGGATGAATGTCACGATTCGACTACCGAATGAAGACCTTGAGACCAGGTTTATTAGTGAAGCTGCTGCTGCCGATCTCGTTGGCCTTAAGGGGCATCGGTCCGTGGGTGGCATTCGTGCGTCAATCTACAATGCGTTTCCTGAATCAGGGGTAGCTACTCTTGTCGAGTTCATGCGTGAGTTCGAGCGTATGAACGGATAGGCGGTCGAACGCCACGTTTTCTAGCCCGCCAGCTCCGATTCGCAACTCAGTCCGGTGTAGTCTGTAACCCATGCGTCAAGTAGCAGGTTCACTGGTGTGTCCCAGTTGCGGCAAGCTAGTTGGTGTTAACGAACCGCGTTGCCCTTATTGTGATGCATGGCGCCCGGGTCTGTTCGGGTTTGCGCCGGTCCTGCAGCGTCTAGTTGGAAACCGAATTGACCTAGTGTCATTGATTTTGATGGCGTGCATTAGCTTGTACGCCGCCGCTTTATTACTGCAGCCGGAAGCACTGTTGTCTGGGAGAGGCCTGCTGTCGTTCCTGTCACCCGGGAACCGAGCACTCTATCAACTTGGAATGACTGGAGGTGCAGCATGGAGCCTTGGGTGGTGGTGGACGATACTGACAGCAAACTACCTGCATGGAGGATTACTCCATATTTTCTTCAACATGATGTGGGTGCGCAATCTCGCTCCCGTGTCTACTGAGGTCTACGGTCCGGCCCGCACGTTCGTCGTATTTAATCTCTCCGGGGCTGCTGGATTTTATGTGTCCAATGTCATGAGCGGTGTTCCAACGATTGGTGCGTCCGGTGGGATATTTGGTTTATTGGCAGCACTGATAGTGTATGGCCGCCGGCGAGGCAGTTCGATGATGTCTTCGCAGCTGTGGCAGTGGGCGATCATTCTTGGAGTATTTGGATTCATCATGCCGGGCATCAACAATTGGGCCCACGCCGGAGGGTTTGCCGGAGGCTGGATCGCGGGCCAGTTGATGGGTTTGAGTGATGAACATCGTGAAAGTGCCGGCGTCATCATTTTGGCGTTGTCGTTGATCGCATTGACCGTTATTGGCGTTGGACTTTCATTTGTGGGCGTGACTGGGGCGTTGCTTGGTTAGCGTGAATACAGGGAGTTGTAGGTCACCAACGATGGCGATTGATTGCCTGAATGGTGTAGGAATTCGATCAACCTAATGTTTTCAATCTTCTCACTCTTTTACTTTGCGCTTCTTCGAGTCTTCTGCCCGGTTATGTGCTGACGATTTTCGTCGTCTTGGTCGCCGCCGCCGTTTTACCTTTGGTTGTTTCAGGTCGTTAGTGGCTACGATCGAGTTCCATCTTTCCAGGCATTCCAAGTCATTGCCGTGAATCTCTAACCAAGTTATAGCTTCTTCGAAGGCTCGACGATGCATGACTGCCCGCTGGCCCGCTACTCCAAGGTTCGTGTTTTGGAGTCGAGGTTGAATCTGGAGAGTTTGCCGGAGTCGTTCAATATCCCGCCGAGCGACAGGCAACCGACCAAGTTTAATGTCGATTGGATGCTTGCCGTCGCGGCGCCGAGGGCTTAGATCGAGTGGCTGAACTGGCTGGGTTAAGCTCCCAAGTAGGATTGGGTTTGTCAAATTTTCAGCTATGAATCCAGATTTCTTTCGATATAGATCTAAGGCTTCAAGCGATCGCCATAGTGACCCGGTTTTGCGATGTTCAATTTCAGGCGCGATCGGTGAGAGAAGTCCGTGAGCAGCTAGTGAGCGCATCGTCAGGGTTGCGAACCCACTTCTTAAGATCTTATAGAGTTCTTCGATCATGCGTGCCGGTGAAGCCTTACCGATTTCGTTCCGATGTCGTTTAATCGCACGATGGACAGGCGGATCTAGTTGGAATCCTAATCGCGCCATGAAAGTGATCGCGCGCAACATTCTCACGGAGTCTTCGATAAAGCGATCGTTTGGGTCACCGATTGAGCGCAGGATACCGTCCCGAAGGTCTTTTAGTCCGCCCACGTAGTCGATAACCTTCAACGTGGCAATATCGTAGAAGAGTGCATTGATTGTGAAATCCCGCCGAAACGCGTCTTCTTCGGCCGTTCCGAATGTGTTATCACGGCGAATTGGTTTGGGCAGACCGTTGGCTGTCCCAGGGTCTCTTTTTTTCGAGGTTTGTTGATCTTGCGAAGGTGTCTCGCTTGGAACTTTTCGCCGGAACGTGGCAACTTCAATTGTCTTCTGCCCGAATTTGATATGCGCCAGTCTGAACCGCCGGCCGATGATCCAGCAATTCCGAAAGATTCTTTTGATCTCACTAGGGTGAGCAGAGGTCCCGATGTCGAAGTCTTTCGGAATACGACCTAATAGTAGGTCGCGGACTCCACCTCCTACTAAATAAGCTTGATGGTTGAATTTGTGAAGCCTAGACAGGACTTTGAGTGCATCTGGATCAATCTGATCGAGTGAAATTTGACGGTCGGCGGTCGGAATCACGAGGGGTTCAACCAATAAGCGAATTATACGGTAGACGGCGTCATCCCTTGGCGTCCGTCCAGTTAAAACCGATTCCGAGATCGACAGTTAGTGGGACATCAAGAGACGCTGCGCTTTCCATGCGTTCTCGCACGAATCTAGCAACTGACTGTGATTTCGCTTCTGGAGCTTCGAATACAAGTTCGTCATGGACCGTCAAAATCATCTTGACTCCAGACGGAAGCCCTTCATAAATGTCGATCATGGCTCTTTTCAGGATATCGGCCGCTGTTCCTTGAATGGGCATGTTAATAGCCGCTCGCTCCGCTGCGGCCCGAACCTGACCGTTTGAACTTACGAGTTCTGGCATGAGACGGCGACGACCAAACATTGTTGTCGCAACCTTCGTTTCTCGAGCTTGGTCCACAATAGTCGTGATGTATTCGCGCACTGCGGGAAACCCTTCAAAATAAGCATCGATAAATTCTTGTGCTGAATTCGGGCTGACACCAATGTCCCGGGCCAGGGTGAACGCAGTCTTTCCGTACAGCAGGGCGTAATTGATAATCTTGGCCCTTCGGCGGAGTTCATTGGCATCTAGGCCGCTGTTTGAGCCGAAGACTCTATTGGCTGTTTGTTGGTGGATGTCTTCTCCTCGACGAAACGCGTCGATCAGAGTTTCATCGTTTGCTAGGTGAGCTAATACCCGTAGTTCGATTTGAGAATAATCTGCCGAGATCAGTACCATGCCCGGATCAGGCACGAATGCTCGACGGATTTCACGACCTAACTCCGACCGAATCGGAATATTCTGAAGGTTAGGGTTACTGCTGCTTAGGCGCCCTGTAGCGGTGACCGCTTGGTTGAAAGATGCATGTATACGACCTGTGTCTGGGTTGACCAATTGCGGCAGGGCGTCAATATAAGTACCTTTCAACTTCTGTAGACTTCTCCATTCGAGAACTTTCCGCGGCAACTCGTTTACTACGGCCAGTTCTTCTAGTACTTGGACTGAGGTTGAAGCCGCTTTCGTTTTACCAGTTCGTTTTAGTGTCGGGAGTTTGAGCCGATTAAACAACACGTCAGACAGTTGTTTGGGTGAATTAATGTTGAACTCAAGTCCAGCTAATTCTTGGATTGTGTGTTGAAGTCCATCGAGTTTACGACCAACCTCAGTCGACATGGTTTGAAGAATTTCCGTGTTTACGCAGACGCCGGTCTGTTCGATGGCGACTAGAACAGGGACTAATGGGTGTTCTAAGTTGGTATAGACCGAGTCGAGGTCGTCGTTCTTGAGTTGAGGCACCATCTGTTCGGCTAGCTGCAGTGGCGCGTCGGAGTGTTCACCAGCGTAGCTAAGAACTGCTTCCGGAGGCAGGTCTGCAAAACTAAGAGCCTTAGTCCCTCGCCCGAGAAGTTCCTCCTTACTAATACTGCGATGTCCAAGTTGATCCAGCGATAAGCTCTCTAGTTCATGAGTTGACCTCGTGGCGTCTAACACGTAACTAAGTAACATGGTGTCGACTTCCAAGCCCGAAAGTTGGAGTCCATGACGTTCAAGAACAAGGCAGTCGGTTTTGAGGTCATGACCAACTTTACGGATCGAGTCGTCCGCAAGCATTGGCGCGAGTTTTGTTATCGCAGTTTTGGTATCGAGGTCGGTAACATCTGCCATCGCGCGGTGTCCGACAGGGACGTATCTAGCTTGGCCAGACTCGCTCGACAGAGTGATTCCAACTAATCTGGGCCCTCTGGGATGTTGTGGTTCAGTGATGACGCTAATTCCACACTGCCCGCTTGAACAAATGTCGCTAATTAGCAAATCGAGTTCTGTAGATGATCGAACGATCGCGTATTTTTCGGCTATTGCACTCACGGTTGGTGCATGCTCGGCCACGAGCGTACGGAATCCAAATCGCGAGAAGAGTTCGAAGCACTGATTCGAATCTGGGCCTTGATACCGTAGTGTGTCGGCTTCGAACGCTATCGGCACGTTGGTGTGAATCTGTACGAGCAGCTTGCTGTGGTGAGCTGCTTCGCTACTTTCGAGGAGTGCGGTTCGGTAACGCTTTTGGGGCACCTCCGCGGCATGAGATAGCAGATTGTCGAGTGATCCATACGTACTGATGAGCTCCTGAGCTCCCTTTTTACCTATGCCTGGAACTCCCTTAACATTGTCGACTGCGTCACCCATCAGAGAGAGCACATCGACCACTTGAGATGGTTTAACTCCCATCTTTTCCTTCACGGCATCGGCGTCAAACCACGTACCTGTTTTACGAGGGTCGAAGACTTGAATCGAACCACTCACAAGTTGAAAGAAGTCTTTGTCGCTAGTAACAATAACGACTTTGAGGCCTTGGGCGACCGCTTGCAAAGCGAGAGTACCTATCACATCATCGGCCTCGTACTGTTCTGACGTCAGCACCGGGA
>CAZWIL010000122.1:0-6648 GCA_964634175.1 uncultured Vicinamibacteraceae bacterium | reverse complement strand
CTCTCGGATTTCGTCTCGACCAACGACATTCACGCCATGACCAGGAATCACTTTCGTCTCTGGTCCCGCTATCTCTAGGGCCAGTTCCAGCGCCGCAATGGTGCCCGCCAGTGTCCCACCGTTATACAGGTCGATGATCGGATAGCTGGTAGTTCTGAACACATCCCCAAGATGCAACACGTCCGAGACTGGGAAGTAAACAAACGTATCCCCATCGGTATGCGCAGGCGGCGCCAAGAAGGCTCGAATATCTTCGCCGTTGAGATGAAAACTAATCTCGTCGTTGTAGGTCACGACCGGTCGTCCCCCTGCGGGCGGTGGCGGTCCTAAGCGCCCACCTTGCCTAGGAATCCTCGTCTTATCAGCTAGGAACCGCAATCGCGTGTTGTCGTGCGCAAAAATTAACACGCCCTGTGCCGCAAGGGGAGCATTCCCGCCTATGTGGTCACCGTGAATATGCGTATTGACCAAGAAACGGATCTCACCAGAGGTCACCTGTCGAACCGCGTCGATAAGTTTGTCTGACAGCGGCGCAAACAGTGAGTCAACCAGCAGTACGCCATCCGGTCCGACAAACACACCGACGTTACCACCGCCACCTGGGCGTTGAATCATGTGGACATTGCCAGCAACCGGCTCGATCGACAATTCAACGCCTTCAAACCGATTCCCTTGCCCCTGCCCGAACCCGACAATTCCCAAACCGAATGCCGCCACGAGCGCACTCGCGACCACGGCACGAGGATTCTTCACAAAACACCCGTCCGAACCGCGTTGGTGGGTTTACGGCGCGACATTCTCATACCACTTCAAGTTTGCCGTGCTACTACCAATACACACGAGGTCCAGTCGCCCATCCCCATTTAGATCATCCACCGCGCATCCCGACGCGGCCATATCGCCATCATCAATCACTTGACGTGACCATCGCTCGCCAGCTGAATCGTTCGACGAGTACAAATAGACGCTCCTTGTGTCGCCTCGGTCCCCGGCCACGACTTCGTCGAGACCGTCGCCGTCAAAATCGCCAGTTGCAATCGTATGACCGCTATCGATCTCAGTATCGATCACGTGACGTTTCCAAGCATCGCCGTCTTCGCGATACACAACAACTTGCCCACCATGCCATGGTTCAATTGTCGTAATAAAATTCGTTCCTCCTCCAAGCCGTCCCACACCCACCTCGCTTGAACCACTCAACGGCCACGTGTCCGGGTCGCCATTGGTCACTTTCGATCGAATCCATTCGCCGTCGATAAATCGATGAGCGTGTACTCCGAGGAAACTGGCACTCAAAATGGAATCCCGAGTTGTGTCTCCCCAAGGCGTCGCCAAAATGCCGTGAACCACACCCTCTTCAGAATCCGTTACAACTCGTCGACTCCAATCATCAGGACGGTACCAATAGATGGGTACGTCGTCACGATACTCAGGTGGACTAGCTGCCGGCCCCACCAATGGCGAGTTCAGCAACACTTTATTCCCACTTCCGTCGATGTCTGCCCACCGAACACGGTGAGCGGTTGGGGTCCGGTCGATTTCCTGCAACGACCACAGTGTCGTTGGGTCTCCCGTGTGCGTTAAAAGGGACAGAACTCCCAGACTTCCCTCATGAGACGTACCAAATTCATGAGCTACCGCAAGTTCCGGAATGCCGTCACCATCAAGGTCCTGTGCAGCAAGATTAATCGGTCGATTCAACCCGCGCACAAGAACGTGCTTCTGCCACCCTGGGTTCTCGTACCATGACAGTTCATCCAAACCCAACGAGACGGCAATAACATCGGGCCGACCATCACGGTTCAAATCCGCAATCACACTTTGGTACCCACCCTGCATCTCTGTGGTGATCGTGTGAGCGACAAATCGATGCTCCTCAGCGTTCGCTCCTTGCTCGGCGCCAGTTAAAACAACTTGAACCGACCCGAACAAAAGTGAGCACGCTACCAACCCCAACCAGGTTGCCATTATTTGAACGGTAATTACACGCTGCATCATGTCCCCCCAAAAAATCGCCTGACGCTATCAAACACACGTAGACGTGCGTAACTTACCCGTCGACCCAAAACACCCAGCACCTTGAGAATCTGAAAGTCCAAGAAGCGAGACGCTGTTCGTATCGGTCGCGTCTCACACTATAACCGGATGCACCGTTGTTACCGAATTTTGTCACGTATCGAACACAATGCCACAAAGATTCAAGACAAACTGGTATTGGCGACCTTACTCCCAAACGTTCCTATGGGTTGCCGTGACGTAATTCTTAGAATACGTAAAAGCGATTAACTGTGAAGACTTACTCAAAACTTTTCCTCGTCATCTGGTTGATAGGTTGGGCAGCATGGTTGACCGCCGCACCAAACACCCAAGAGAACGTGGTGTTTCACGGATGGCCTGGCATCAAAATCAGTGAGGCGGGCTCGAACGAGTGCCCATTGGTCTTTCGCGAGAACTCGCAGACAGAGCCGAGTCAATGATCACCGAAGAAGACGGGACATTACTATTGGGCATCCCGCCGCCACGTCGAGCTGGGTGCCGCAAGAAACGGGCCATTTACTACCTATGTGGCACTAAATGGGACTGGGTATGTTCGTGTCTTTGATCGCAATGTGGCCGTCAACGCACCAGTCACGCCTGCCGAAGAACAATTCGACTATGTCGAACACATTCTGCTGGGATTACGCCGTGTCACGTATTACGGAAGCTTGAGGTGACCCCTGCCTCGAAGAAAACGCAAATAACTTTTGCAGTTTCGGTCCAGTCATGGCAGTCTTTGACCTTCATTGTTCATCGGGGAGCCTGTCGCAAAATGCCACGGCCTGCCTGACTTTAGGAGACGAACAGAATGCTTAAGCGCAAGCGCAACCTTTTTATTGGCCTAACGTTTACTGCCCTGATCGCCACGCTCGGTCTAGGACAGTCACTGGTCGACCGAACTGCGGTCGCACAAGCGCAGGGTGGCGCCGAGGCGCCCCTGTTCGAAGTGGACCCCCTGTGGCCGAAGCCCTTACCAAATCACTGGGTAATTGGTACTACGATCGGCATTGCAATTGATGCGAAAGACCACGTATTCATCATTCACCGACCTGACTCAGTTTCGGCCGGTGAAGCGCCAGCCGCTAACGGTAATGCTCGCGAGTGCTGTGTGCCTGCACCACCAGTTCTCGAATTTAATCCGGCCGGCGATCTCGTTGGTTCATGGGGTGGCCCAGGGCAGGGATATGAATGGCCAGAATCGAACCATGGCCTCGCATTCGACCAACATGGCAACCTGTGGATCGGCGGCAACGGCGGAAATGATGCACATATTCTCCAGTTCACCAGCGACGGACGATTTCTGCAACAGGTAGGGCGCTCTGGCGCGAGCACCGGCAGCCTCGACAACGAAAACTTCAGCCGAGTCGCCAAGGTCTTTGTCGACCCTCTTGAAAATGAAGTCTACGTCGCAGACGGTTACGGCAATAAACGGGTCGTCGTTATCGATGCCGAATCGGGTGACTTCAAACGATTCTGGGGAGCCTATGGAAATGAACCGGATGATGCAGACCTTGGGCGTTACGATCCGAACGCCCCTCCGGCTCAACAATTTCGAGGTCCGGTCCACTGCGCTGAGTTGTCATATGACCGTCTCCTCTATGTCTGTGACCGAACCAGTAATCGGATTCAGGTATTTCAGGCAGACGGCACGTTCGTGACAGAAACATTCATTGAGAAAGAGACCCTAGGCGCCGGCGTCACCTGGGACATTGCGTTCTCCCGTGACCAATGGCAGACGTATTTGTATGTTGCAGATGGCATGAACGAGCGAGTGCATGTTTTGAATCGAGAGACCCTAGAAGTCGTCACCAGCTTCGGTGATGGCGGCCGCCAGCCCGGTCAGTTTTACGGGGCACACAGCATCGCCACCGATTCCCAAGGCAATATATTCACAACCGAAACCTTTCAAGGGCGACGAGTTCAAAAATTCGTTTACAAAGGAATCGGGTCCGTGACGAGAGGCGGATATCAGGGCGTCGTCTGGCCATCAAATTAGCTACCACAAGACCACAAGGGTTTAGGTCCTGAATCTCAGGGCCTAAACCCTTGATCATTTCACGAAGAACCAGGTCCTCTCTAGAACATCGCGATTGGGTTAGCTGGACTGCCTGTTCCGCGAGCGACTTTCAGCGGGAGCGCCATGAACATAAACTCATATCGTGATTCTTCCGCACACGCTACAGCCAGCGGTTCAAGAAGCGCGTTATCCAGAAGCGCTACTCCGTAGTTGAACAGCACCCCATGTACCGGGAACGGAAGCCCGTAATCATTGGGCCTCGCGTCCATCATGTCCCATCCCAACAGCGCGACATCGTGGTCGCGAATGAACTTGGCACAAGAGACATGGAGGCCAGGTCGATCACCTCCTCCGAAAGTATTCCCAGCCTGTTCGAACGCACCACGACCACTGTGAACCATAAGCGCATCTCCTGGCCGAAGATCAACTCCTTCCGCCCGGGCGATATCCTCGAGTTCCCAGCCATGGACGGGGCGATCAGTCGTTACAAAAGGTTCTCCACGATGCTTCGGAACATCTAGGAGCACACCACGGGTGATAATCCCATCACTCCATGCCGTGATGTCACCAAAATGTGCACCCTGAGTGTCAAGTTCAATGGATGGATCTCGACCTTGCCACATGCCGTCGACGTCCCACATGTGACACAGCGCATCAATGTGAGTCACCGTCTGGCCATGATAAATAAACCCGTAATAATCCACGACGGAACCAGCCCGGCCACCGCGACCACGGTCATTCTTCCGGATGAACTGCTGCGTTGGTTCAAACACTCGACTCAGAGACACCGTACGCCCCGACCTGACAGCCGTCGCCGCCGCCACACGTTTATCAGGCGTGATCAGATTAATGGCTCCTCGTTGGTCATCCGGTCCCCAGCGTGCCCAGTTCCGCCGGTCTGTGTACCACTCCTCAACTTCAGCTTGCGTCGGTACGCGTCTCTCCTGGTCTTGTAACCCAGAAGTTGAGCCGGTCACTTCTGCGGCCGCCAGCGTAGACGAAGTCCGCGTGAACTTCCATTTCGTCGATGACCCGATCGCCGCCCCACCGATCGCGGCTGCCTTTAACAGGAAACGTCGTCGTGTCGATGCCATCCGCCTTCCCTCCTTAATTATTGCTCCCGTAGTTATCTAAGGCAGTGCCAACGCAATCAACTCAGGCACGCGTGACCCTCCGACTGTTAACGCAATGTATTGTCTGTCTCCCACCATATATGTCATCGGAGCACCGATCGCGCCGCCCGGTAGATCGACTGACGCAATCTCGGCGCCCGTAGCCTTGTCAAGCGCCACCAACCGAGGACCGTCATCAGTACCACCGGCAGTCAAGGCGTAAATCAAGAGTGTCTTCGTGAGTAAGGGACCCGCCCGGGTGCTGTCACCACCAAGCGGCGGAAGATCAAGATCTCGCAACAGCGGAAGATTCCGCATTCGATCGCCGTTACCCATCGGCTGCATCCAAACATGGTCGCCGGTATTCATGTCGATCGCCGTCATTCTGGAATACGGCGGTTTGAACAACGGGAGTCCTTGTGGCATCTGGGGACGGGCACTGCCACGCCGCTCGATAAAGCGCAGCGAAGCATCTTCACCAGGTTCCGGCTCTCGAAATTGCTTGACGGCAAACTGATTCGTCGACGGAACGTAGAGCATCCCGGTTTCTGGATCAACCGCCGCCCCAGACCAACTTCCGGCGCTACTACCCGGGCGGAACACCGTCCCACGCTGGCTATGGGGCGTGTACATTGGACCGATTCGGAACGGTTCGATCGCCTCGATCGCCATGGCTCGTATCTCTGGAGTAAAGTCAACAAGGTCATCAATCGTGACGCCCTGATAGTCGAAGGGAGCTGGTCGAGTCGGGAACGGTTGGGTCGGCCATGGAATCTCACCCGCAATGTCGGTATCTGTTGGAACAGGTCGTTCTTCAATCGGCCAGACGGGCTCTCCAGTCACCCGATCGAAGACAAAAATGAATCCTTGTTTGGTAATTTGCGCAACCGCCTTGACTGGCCGGCCCTCCACCGTGATGTCGATCAAATTGGGCGCGGCAGGTAAGTCGTAATCCCAGAGTCCATGGTGAACAATTTGGAAATGCCACACTCGTTCACCGGTTTCGATGTCCAGAACCACTAAGCTTTCGGAAAATAGATTTCTGCCAGGACGATGACCGCCATAATAGTCAGGAGCCGCAGTATTCAGCGGAAGATAAATGTAGCCAAGCTCAGGATCCACACTCATCATCGTCCAGACGCCAACCTTGCCAGTTTCCCGCCACGAATCCCCTCCCCAAGTGTCATTGCCATATTCGTCGCCTTGCGGAATCGTGTGGAATACCCACTTCGTTTCACCAGTTCTGACGTCGAAGCCCCTCATCCAACCAGGTGGCATTTCCTTGCGGATGTTGTAAGTAGAAATTGACATCGGTGTGACCACCGTGTCCCCATAGACGATAGGCGGTGACTGTACCGAGTAAAGCAAAGCGTTCAACCAATCTCGCTCATCACGGTTGGCCCGTGGAATATCGGCCATGAGGTCACGACGGCCGTTCTCTCCAAAATCAGCACACGGCCGACCTGTTTTAGCGTCGACACA
>CAZWIL010000121.1:0-6754 GCA_964634175.1 uncultured Vicinamibacteraceae bacterium | reverse complement strand
CACCTTCATCGAACCTTAGAAGCGATCAAGTCACTTGGCTTGAAAGCCGGCGTGGCTCTAAACCCAGGAACCCCGGAAAGCACACTCGAACCAGTTGCTCATCTCGTAGACTTCGTTGTCGTGATGTCCGTCAATCCAGGATTCTCTGGCCAAGCCTTCATCCCTGAGAGTATTCAAAAAATTCAAGCAGTCCGAGACCTCCTTAATGCTGCTGGCAACGGAGCGCCGATCGAGATAGACGGAGGGGTCCAACCTGATAATGCGTCCGAAGTAGTCACGGCTGGCGCTGAAATTCTCGTTGCCGCATCTGCGATCTACGGAACGGCCGACTCAACACTAGCAACACAAAGGCTTCGCAAAGCAGCTACGCCTATGGGAGAGACTCAAGCACTCTCCAGTTAATCCACTTAAGCCCGTGAAAACGAACTCTTGTGAGATCAGGGTCCGGTACGCCGAAACCGACCAGATGAGTGTCGCGTATCATGCAAATTACTTTGTCTGGTTTGAAGTCGGTCGTTCGGAACTCCTTCGTTCACTCGGTCAAACCTATCGGTCCCTCGAAACGATCGGACGTTATTTGCCGGTGATTGAAGCCCATTGTGAATTCAAAGAACCCGCAAAATACGACGACCTATTGACCATTGTCACCGCGGGTTCGTTAATATCTCCAGTTCGCATACAGTTCCATTACGACGTCCTTAGAGAAGGCGACAAACTTCATCTTGCCACCGGTCAAACCGTTCATGCATCTATCGGCACATCGGGCAAGCCCTCCAGGCTTCCACAAGAGATTCAGGCGGTGTTGACATGAACGCGTTAGTGACCGGGGTCGCAGGCTTCATTGGATCAAACCTCGCTGAACGGCTGCTCGCAGCTGGCCATTCGGTACTCGGGGTAGATTGTTTTACGGACTACTATCCTCGAGAGTTAAAAGAGCGCAACCTAGCCACGCTGCATGGACATTCGCACTTTCGTTTTCTTGATGCTGAAATAACTACAACCGACTGGAAACCGTTGCTGGTAGATGTGAATCAGGTGTTTCATTTGGCCGCGCAGGCCGGTGTTCGCCGAAGTTGGGGAACAGATTTTTCGATTTATACAACCTGTAACATCAATGCAACACAGGTATTACTTGAGGCATGCGTAAATAGACCGATCGACCGATTTGTCTACGCTTCAAGTTCTTCAGTCTATGGCGATGAAGCACCCATACCTATGTCTGAGAATGTTCGAGTGAAGCCCGTCTCACCCTATGGTGTTACAAAGCTCGCCGCGGAACATCTCGCCTCGCTATATTGGATCAATCATCAAGTGCCGACAGTATCGCTGCGTTACTTCACGGTGTACGGCCCCCGACAGAGACCGGACATGGCATTTCACCGCTTCCTTCGAGCGATTCAGAGAAAGCAACCAATCACACTTTACGGCGACGGAGAACAGACTAGGGATTTTACGTTTATCGATGACATCGTATCCGCAACTATTACCGCGGCCAGTCAAGGTAATCCTGGAAACGTGTATAACATTGGTGGTGGCTCCCGCGTCTCTGTAAACCAAGTAATCCAACTTATGGCCGCTCAAATTGGGAACATCCCAATAATTAATGCCGAAGCCCCTCAAAAAGGTGACATGCGCGACACTTATGCTGATACCACATTGGCGCAATCCGAGCTAAACTTTGTTCCGTCAATTAAATTGGAGGACGGCATCCGCGCTGAGTACGAATGGCTCAAAACGGAACCGGTGTTAGGACCGTGAACAACTTGAACGCTAACTTCTTGTCACGTATTTATACAAAACGATCAGTCTTTTCTCTACTACTCGCTGTCATTCTCTTGGGTTCGGGCTGCGGCGGAGAAGACCCTCCGGATATCACGCCAGCAACGATTGGCGGAGACGGCATATTGTTCGATCGTGGAGAGGCAGCTCTTGCTGAAGAAAATTGGGGTGACGCCAGAGGGTTCTTTGTTCAAGTTCGGGACAACTACCCGCAAAGCGACTTTCGAGCGGATGCCAGGCTCGGCGTTGCTGACAGTTATGAAGGACAAGGTGGTGCATCCCAATACACCTCAGCCCTCGCTGAATATGAAGACTTCCTTCGTCTCTATCCCACACATCCTCGCGCTGCCTACGCCCAGTTCAACCTCGCTATCGTCCATCACCATCAGATGCGACAACCTGAACGGGACCAGTCGTGGACTCTGTCAGCAATCGCCCAGTTCGAATTATTCCTTGAACGGTTCCCGAACAGTGAACTAGCTCCAGAAGCAACCAATTACCTCAGAGAGTCTAGGGACCGCTTGGCAGACTCTGAATATCTGGTCGGAGAGTACTACTATCGCAACGAGTGGTGGCCCGGCGCCATTGACCGGTTTAAGACAATTTCTGAATCGGACCCCCAATATACTCGCCGGGAAAGCGTGTATTTCTATTTGGCTGACGCCTACTTCAACAACGGCGACTTACAAGACGCGCTTCCGGTGTTTCAACAATTGCTGCAGGAGTTTCCGCAAAGTGTGTTTCTGGTCGACAGCCAAATGGCCATAGCCGACATTGAAAATAGATTAGCGTCCCAGACAGAGAACGGCTCAGAGTCAGGCGTCGACTCTGTTCAAGCGGAACCTCAAAGTCCTAGGTAAGTTCACCGCCCTGGTGTTCGATCCCTCTTTGGAAACCAGGTTACAGCCAACGACTCGTCGATCAATTGGACCGTTCCACCAAAGCGTAAAGCGTGCCGGGCATGCCTCCGATTCAACCTACAACCCCCGGTAATTTGGTCTTTCACAATCGATTAACCAGCTCGCCTCGACGACTGGTTTGTCCGCCTACGTGCGAGCTCAAAATCAGCGACCTTGGGGTCGGAGAGCAACCGATCGTAACGACGATAATAATCAAGGCCAGATACGACGGCAACGATCAAAACAGCCCAAAGCGCCCCAGTACCAAGCACGTAAAACCACTGAACCTGATTGCTCAACATGAGCAGCAAGATCGCAAGAATCTCCATGCCCATCTTGACTTTGCCCAGCACCGACGCCGGGATACTAATACCTCTCCCGTGCGCAATACTCCGAAGAACGGTCACCGCCAATTCTCTTCCCAGTATCACCCAGACCATCCACGCTGCAGCTAATTCCATCCAGACCAACGAAACCAATGCAGCCGTAACCAGGAGCTTGTCTGCCAATGGATCCATCATCTGGCCAAGTGCCGTCACTTGCCCGCGCCGCCGAGCCAGATAACCATCAAGCCAATCCGTCCAAGCACCGAGTCCAAAAATGGCCGCACCGATTACTTCTTTAGGTAATCCAAAGATTCGTACAGCCTCGAATCTCGTCAATAAGACGACAACAAGAAACGGCACAAGGAAGATCCGCACCAGCGTTAGAGAGTTTGGAAGATTCATAAACAAACCAAATTTCCTCACTGCCGTCATTGTACCTTGTCAGAGAAATACGCTGGTAACACAAATCATCACTCGCCGCTAAGCTATGATCTCTACTTATGAAGGCTGTGTTACTTGCCGGAGGTTTCGGCACCCGTCTCCGCCCACTCACACTCGATACTCCCAAACCTATCGTTCCGGTCTTTGACCGACCGCTGTTGCGATACCAGATTGAACAACTAAAGCAACTTCCTGAGATAGACGAAATTATCCTGAGCCTGAACTATCAACCGAACGCCATTGAAGATGTCTTCGGCAATGGCTCAGAGATAGGCGTCCGGATTCGCTACATGGTTGAACCATCACCACTTGGAACGGGCGGAGCAGTCAAATTTGCAGCCGGGGACATTGAGGACACCATTCTCGTATTTAACGGCGATGTCTTGACGAACACGAACCTCAGTGAGGTTATCGAACTTCACCGCACTCGCGCCGCAAAAGCTACCATCGTTCTCACACCGGTTGATAACCCTTCCGCCTATGGATTAGTCGAAACCGACAAAGTCGGAAACGTCCGACAATTCCTTGAGAAGCCCTCGGGCGATCAAATCACCTGCAATACCATCAATGCTGGAATCTATGTCTTGGAACCAGTCACGTTCGACCGAATTCCCGATAACACCAACTGGTCAATCGAGAGAAAATACTTTCCGTCACTGATCGAGAACAGAGAGACCTTCGTCGCCTACATTGACCGTGGCTACTGGATCGATATCGGGACACCAGAGAAGTACCTGCAAGTACATCGAGACATCATGACCGGAACGTGTCAATCCTATCCATTCGGCGACGGGTCCAGTGGCAGTTCCCATGTCGCACAAACTGCCACGGTGAGCTCCGATGCAAAACTGGAAGATGTTTGCTTTATCGCTGACCAAGTCCAAGTGGACCCAGGCGCAACAATCCGCTCGTACAGTGTCATTGGAACAGGCGTGCGGGTCGGTTCTGGCGCTGTGATTGATGGAGCCGTCGTGTGGCCTGGAGCAACCGTCGGTGTGAATGCGACAGTCACCGGCTCGATTATAGGACGCCAGGTAACCGTGGGCGATCACGCTGTGATCGGTCCACGCGCAGTGGTCGGAGACAATTCCGTCATCAGTCCGTATAGCCGTATCGAATAGCAATTCTGAGGACGTATTCAAAATACCCATGCAAACAATCGATGAAACGGTTTTTAAAGCCTATGACGTTCGTGGCCTCTATCCCAGTCAAATCAACGAAGACCTAGCACATCACATTGGTCGAGCCTTCGTGGCATTTCTTGACGCAAAAACGATTGCAGTCTCTCGAGACATGCGTGTGTCCTCACCGACACTGTCAGCGGCATTTATCGATGGAGCGCGGACTCAAGGCGCTGACGTTGTCGACTTTGGAATGTTAGCAACCGACATGCTCTATTACGCGGTCGCTCGTGACCATTTTGATGGCGGCGCTCAGATTACCGCTTCTCATAACCCAAAGGAATATAACGGCGTGAAATTAGTTCGGCAGCAGGCAGTCCCTTTGAGTGGTGACGCTGGCATTTCTGACATTCGAGAGATGATCTTGGCTGACCGAATTCCGACTTCCACTACTCATGGCAGCTTGCGTGAAGAACGGCTTTTGGGCGACTATCTCGAACACATCCTTTCATTCGTTGACCTCGGTGCACTACGTCCTTTTCGACTCGTCTTAGATGCGGGTAGTGGAATGGGTGGTCTCGTAGCACCGGCCCTGTTTGAGCGGCTACCGTTTCAAACGACCACGCTCTGTTTCGACATCGACGGCACGTTCCCACAACACGAAGCGAATCCTCTAATCGAGGAAAACCGCAGGGACCTCGTCGAACAAGTCAGGAAAGATAATGCAGATGTCGGCATTGCGTGGGACGGCGATGCAGATCGATGTTTTTTTGTTGATGGTGATGGTGAATTCATTTCTGGGGATTTCATCACTGCCCTACTCGCGGAAGCGTTTCTCAGAAAAGAGGCAGGCGCAAACATCATTTACGACGTGAGGGCCAGCCATGCTGTCAAAGATACGGTCACTGCATTCGGCGGTTCTCCCTTAATGAACCGAGTAGGTCACGCTTTCTTCAAGAGACGAATGCGAGAGGAGAACGCCGCGTTTGGTGGAGAGGTTACCGGTCACTACTACTTTCGGAACAACTTCTTTGCCGACAATGGATTTATCCCCGCGCTTCTTGTGCTTGAGCTGATGTCGATCAAAAATATGACGCTCAAACAACTTCTGGCACCACTGCGGCAGAAATATTTTATTTCTGGCGAGATCAATACAGAGATGCCCGATATGACCGCTGTCAAATCAACCATTGAACGCATCAAGAAAGCCTACAAAGACGGCAGAACGTATGAAATGGATGGGGTTTCAGTTGAGTATTCCACGTGGCATTTCAATGTCCGCCCCTCGAACACTGAACCACTCATTCGCCTCAATCTCGAATCCAACAGCCAGAACAGCATGGAAGCACGACGCGACGAGGTTCTGGCGCTTATTCGAGCCTAATGACGACCGACCAAGTCCACACCCATCACTTGGTGTTTACAGGAGCGGCTGCAGATATCTTTAGCGCAGAGTTTTTAAAATCTCTTGGTTGGGCTGCCACAATTGTCGGACTTCCCGTCGCGATTCTTATTTGGTGCCGGTGGTGGATTAAGCACATTACGGTGACTGATGGCACCACGTTTTACTTTTCTGGAACAATCAAGAGATCGTTTCTGCTGACTGTACTCTCGGTCCTGGCAGCGCTACCGCAGGAAATAGCACGTGCAGTCGGCACCTCGGGCTTGCTCGACAGATCTCTGGGGTCGGGTTTGCTTGTGGCATTACCCACGCTTATCAGTCTTTACTTACTCGGCGCCTTCATCTTGCCAGCACTCGTTCAACGAGAGTTCCTGAAGTGGTGGTGCGCTGACACCCAGCCGAGTCAAGGGTCTGGCGTCACGTTTGTTGGACACGCCTGGCCTTATATCGGGTGGAATGTGGCACATGTCTTGTCAATCTTTACCATTATTGGTTGGCCATGGGTGTTCCGAGCCTACGCTCAATGGGTCTGCACCAACATCAAAAGTAACGGACGTAGGTTTCGCTTCGTCGGCAGCGGCAGAGAGATTTTATGGCGAGGTTCCGTAACATTCATAGCATGTTGTGGAATTGTGACCCTACCGTGGGCACTCGTCTGGTTTGCCAGATGGTTCTTTCTGAACATTACGGTTGAACTGACGAAAGACAGCGGCTAATCCCATCCAAAACGTGCCAAAACACTCGGCAGCCTATCTAGTTGCTATCACTGAGGATTGCGTGACGTTT
>CAZWIL010000120.1:0-6785 GCA_964634175.1 uncultured Vicinamibacteraceae bacterium | reverse complement strand
CGCATAATGGCTACAAGGTTTCGCTGCTCAAGAATCTTGTCGCTCGATCAATTCGTGGGAGTCAGAACGAGGTATAGTCGCAGGACGTGAACAGACATCGTGTGTGCGATGTCATCGAGGTGCAGAGAGTCTGCACATTATAGGTAGTCGGCAGTACGGGTAGGTCCGAACTCCGACGAGTAACCCAGTGGAGTAAGGAAATGCCCACAACAGGCACAGTAAAGTGGTTCAATGACAGCAAGGGTTACGGGTTTTTAACCCGTGACGACGGCGAGAAGGACGTATTCGTTCATCATTCAGCGATTCAAGGAGAGGGCTTCAAGAGCCTCATTGAAGGTCAGAGAGTGGAGTTCGACGTGGTGCAAGGGCAGAAGGGCCCAGCGGCAGAGAACGTCGTGAAACTGGATGGCTAGTGCAGCCACCTTGTGACGCATTTAAGAGCCCCGTCGCCGAGAGGTGGCGGGGCTCTTGTTCGTACTGGTCGTATAATCTTGAATCGGTAGAGCCGTGGAGGACTGGTGCCATCATTTGACGTTGTGTCAGAAGTCGATATGAACGAGGTCGTGAACGCGGTTGATCAGTCTAACCGTGAGGTCGACACCCGCTTTGATTTTAAGGGCAAGAATGCAAAATTTTCATTAGAGGACAGTCAGATCACGATGCGAGCTCCTGACGAGTTTCAGCTTAATCAGATGTATGACATTTTGACGAATAAGTTGGCTGGTCGGAAGGTGAACATCCGAAGCTTGGCACGGGATGCCGTGCAGACGAATGTGAGCGACGCATGGCAGATCGTTCGTGTGCGGCAAGGCATTGAGCCGGACGTGGCCAGGCGTTTGGTCAAGATGGTCAAGCAGACGAAGGTCAAGGCCCAAGTAGCAATTCAGGGGGACCAGTTAAGAGTGACTGGTAAAAAGCGGGATGTGCTACAGGAGGTGATCGCGTTACTTAAGGAAGCCGATGTAGAGCTACCACTCCAGTATACGAATTTTCGAGATTAGGAAGTCAGCGTCAGTTTCGAGAATCAGGTTCAGATAAATTCATGAAGACAATCATTAACAAGACTCGTCGCCCACTTAAGATCAAGCTTTCTCAGGGGCGGGTGCTGCGTTTGGGGCCGTCCAAGGAAGGTCAAATTGCCACCCAGGATGCCGAACGAGAGTCGGTGCAGCGGATTATTCAGGCTGGCGAGGTCGAGGTTTTCGATAATTCGTCTAGTGACACCGGGGCAGCTGGCAAGGGCAAGAGCGGAACGGGCCAATCTCAGGGTTTTCACCGGCAGTTTTCTGGGTCCAAGAGAGGCGATCGTTAGAGTGGCAGTTTTGTCGGCAGAATTCGAAACTGCTGTTAGAATAGTCTACGAAGAAGAACCGAGGTGAAGATGCGCTTGGCGATTGTTGTGTTATCACTTAGTTTGTTCGGTTTTGGGCTTCTGGCGGTGCATGGCGTCTCCGCTCAGGGCGAGTCCGTGGTCGAAGTTTACAAGTCACCCACTTGAGGCTGCTGCTCGGTGTGGGTCTCACACCTCGAAGAAAGCGGATTTAAGGTCAAGACTACTGACGTGCCAGATATCAATCGTGTTAAGCAGGTTGCTGGGGTTCCGAGACAAGCAGGTTCGTGTCACACCGCGATCGTTGATGGCTATGTGATTGAAGGCCATGTGCCAGCGGAAGACGTTAAGCGATTGCTTGCTGATCGCCCGGCCATTCGAGGCATTGCGGTGCCAGGCATGCCGATTGGTTCTCCTGGTATGGAGATTCCCGGTCGGGAACCGGAACCTTTCGATGTCCTTGCGTTTGATGAGGATGGTCAGTTAACCCACTTCGCTTCTCACTAATTTCGGCGAACAGCTCATTGTTGGTTTAGTACAGCTGGCTCCAACCTGTTTCTCTTCCGTCTTGGGGGATTGACCTACAGGAAATCCGCGTCTAGAATCTCTATCGAATAGCTGATCCTGCCTCGCCGTCCTCGGCGGCGTTTGTGCCCGATCGTCCCAGCGACGGGTCGTAATTCCTGTGTTGTTCGGGTGGTAGAACACACCTGTAGTTGCGATCATTGAGGTGACGATATGACTAGTAATAATTTTTTCGTGGTTGGGATTAGAACTTCCCAGCGGGAGTGGTTTAGTCTTTCAGTGGAAGATGACACATGGAGCGAGGCGGGTTTGGAGCCGAATTCAGGTTGCTCAGAAGATGAGATTCGTGTCCAGCTCAGAGATTTGGGTATGTCAGAGATCGATATTGAAGAGCGTTTCCGCAATGCTCGGAAATGGATGCCAAGTTTGATTCCAAGTGCTGCATCTAAAAATTAATAACATTTTGTACAAATATGGACACAATAACATTTGGAGATTACGAGCAAGCATGACAAAGAATTGGCAGTCAATCAGTGAGCGTTTAGTCGCAGCGTTAAAACCGTATGGGGCACCTATTGGAATTTCTTTTCTTAGCGATTCTGGGGATTCTCCATTTGATCGGCGTGATGATCCTTACCCGGAACCCAACGAACACGGGCGCACAGGCCAGGTTCCGGCCGGGTGCGTGTTCTGGATGCGAGCTGTCGACACATCGTTTACTACCACGGCATCTGATCATGCCAATTGCTCCGTGGGTAGTTTGACTCACGGTTTTCTGACCCTTGAGGAAGCTGCGACCAAAGACGATGTTGGTGCGGTACTGGAGTCAGGGTGGGTCGATGAAGCGGCAGTTGGCCAGTTGCCGGTCGTCAAGGACAAGCCCGGCGCTGTCGTTTATGGCCCTTTGAAGGATTGTGTGAACGATCCTGATGTTGCCCTGGTGCGAATCAATGGTCTCGCACTTATGACTTTGAAGGATGCAATACCAGACCTTCAGATTGAAGGGAAACCCCAGTGCCACATCATCGCTATCGCCAAGGAACAGCGTAAGGTTGCGGCCAGTGTCGGCTGTGCTTTGAGTCGTTCTCGAACGGGCATGAAAGCTGAAGAGATGACTTGTGCGATTCCCGCTGAACGACTCGAAACATTACTGGATCGACTTCAGTCAACCGTTACCCTGAATCGCTCGATGGCTAGTTACGCCTCGGCTGACGCCAAGCGTTTTCAGTAACTTTTCGGCTCAACTGTTTCTCCTGGGTTCGTGTGTGGCGGTAGACCCGATGGGGTTAGAATCGGTCGTGAACGACTAAATCCGTATATCTATTTGGTTTTTTTTGGCTGAGTGGGTACGTTTACGGCAAGGCCAGAGCAATTAACTCGGGCACGTCGCCACCGACGGTGAGTGCAATGTACTGTTTGTTTTCGTGCATGTAGGTCATCGGCGTGCCAATTGCGCCGCCGGGAAGGTCGACCGACCCTACGATTTCACCGGTCATCTTGTCGCGTGCGACCAACCGGGGACCTCCATTTGAACCTCCTGCGGAAAGCGCGCTGATGAGAAGCGTGCTGGTCAGTACTGGTCCTCCACGTCCGTCGCCGCCAAGTGGTGGGAGGTCGAGGTCGCGTAACAATGGTAGATTCCGGTATCGGTCGCCGTCTCCGTTCGGTTGCATCCAGCTGTGCTCACCGGTATTCAAATCAATCGCTGTAATTCGAGAGTAGGGAGGTTTGAACAGCGGTAGGCCCTGTGGCATAAGCGAGGGCGTGTTGAAGCCTCCCTGGGTGTAGTTCAGGTTTGCACCTTCTGTTTCTGGTGTGATGTACCGCATGACCGAGTAAGCATTTAACGATGGGACGTACAAAATTCCAGTCTGTGGATCTACCGCTGACCCCATCCAATTGGCGCCTCCACCGATTGCAGGCCGTTGAATAGTGCCTTGGATTCCCCCGCTCACCGCCACCATAGGTGGTGAGAATAGGTCTCCTAAGCGATGATTGTTGACTGCGTCGACCGCTATCGATCTGATTTCTGGTGTGAAATCGACTAGCTGATCGATCGATGAACCCTGGTCTTCAAAGGGAAGCGGTTTCGTTGGAAATGGCTGTGTGGGTGATAGAACCTCTCCGTTGAGGTTTGTGTCTGTCTCCACCGACCGTTCTTCGATTGGCCAGACAGGTTCTCCATTTACGCGGTCAAAAACGTAAGTGAACCCTTGTTTGCTGACCTGTGCAATCGCTCGTATTTCACGTCCTGCGACGGTGATATCGACTAAGTTTGGATGAGTGGGGAAGTCATAGTCCCAGACACCGTGGTGTACCGCCTGAAAGTGCCATACTCGTTGTCCGGTCTCGATGTTGAGTGCAACTAAACTTTCCGCGAAGAGGTTGTCACCAGGACGATGGCCTCCGTAATAGTCATTTGTTGGCGTTCCGGTTGGAAGGTAGATGTAGCCAAGGTCTTCATCGACGCTAAAGGCAGACCAGACGTTGGTTCCACCCGTATATCGCCAAGACTCGCTCTGCCACGTATCGTTGCCAAAATCATCTGATTGTGGAATTGTCCTGAAGATCCATTTGGTTTCGCCGGTTAGAGCGTCAATGCCCTTAACCCAGCCTGGTGGTTGTTCCTTGGTTATTGGTTGATCTGAAATTGAAACCGGGGTTACGACAATTCCACGAGCGACGATGGGTGGTGAATTGACGCTGATCCACGGAAATCCTCTGTCGTCGGTAGTGTCGCGTCCACCTCGAGGAATATCTGTCGAGAGGTCCACTCGGCCATTGTCTCCGAACGCCAAAATTGCTTCACCAGTGTTAGCATCAACGGCGAGTAGGTACCCGTCAGGTGTTCCGTAAAAGATTCGCGCGGTGTTTTCGTCTTCCCAGTAAGCTAGGCCCCGCAGGCTGTATCCAGGTGCATTGATTGAATTCCGTGTCGATCGAATGACATCCGGGTCGTAAAGCCATTGCATTTCGCCAGTTCCCGCGTCTAACGCCGCGGCAAGGCGCAGTGGAGTCACAACATAAACAAGTCCTCCGATCATCAACGGGGTGACGCGAAGATTTCTTATGCTGAGATCGGGGTGGATTACTCTGAGCGCATCGAGATCAAGAGAGGCGTCAACTGAAGCCCAGCGCCATGCAATCTCCAACTGAGAAAAATTGGACCTCGTGATCTGGTCTAGTGGTGAATACTTCGTGCCGCCGAGGTCTCCGGCATACGTTGCCCATTCTCCATTGGTTGCTCCGTATTGTGCTGTCACGGCCTGTGGTCGCGGCGTTATTAGGAGTCCCGCGACAATCCCGACTGTACATGCGATCGAACGTATCAAAGTCGACACAGTCTTCTCCTAAGCGAGTGGACGATTCTAAAGCCGCAACGCAGTGTGTTACGAGTGTGTCTGAAAATTCGTTTCTGGTCTACCCTTGAAAAGGCCTTTCCGGAGAGCCGAGAGTGAAATGACCGGCTATTCGAGAATAACCGGTTTTCGCTTAGAAGACAGCGATTTGGACTGTTTGTCTGTTCGGTATTCGCAGGCGTTGTCTATAAAAACATTGTGGTTTAGGTTGTAAATCGCTCCGCACTGCTTGTCGGCTACCTAGTCTTAGAAATATGCTTTGGGAGTTGACTGGAAGGCTAACAAGGTACACTTTTCAGATTCTAATTGACAGTGTGGCAGTCTAGGTGTATCAAGCTTTAGGTCCGGTAGCTTAGGGACTGAATTTTTGAGGAGGTGGCGAAATGAAACGACGATTGCTCCAGTCGTTTGGTCTGGCGGTGATGCTGGCAGTGAGCATGGTGTTTGTCCAGTTCACAATCGTACCGGTGGAGGGCCAGGAGTCAACTAAGACTGCGTGGGGACATCCGAATCTAGAGGGAATTTGGCTGGATGTCTATGACACTCCTTTTGAACGATCACTTGATGCTGGCGACCGAGAGTTTGCGACCGAAGAGGAACGGTCTGCCAGAGACCAAGCACGTATGATTAATCCTGGTCGCGATGAGCGGTCTGGCTTGGCAGCTCGTGATGTCGCAGGAGCCTACAATGCTGTTTATACTTCTGCTAAACCGGCTGGTCCTCGCACGTCTCTTGTAGTTGAACCTTCAAATGGGAGAATTCCGGCATTGACGGCAGAGGCGCAGCGTCAGAGGGAAATCCAGCGAGAATGGCGTCTCATGCTGCTGCAGAATACGGAGACCTGCGAGGAAAGTGCACCTGGTTGTCGCGGAGGAGAATTTGGACCGCCTTCAGCACGCCGGTTTGATATTGCACCCTTCTACAACACTGGTCGCATGAATCGGCATGATGGTCCTGAAGACCAGAGTTTGGGCGACCGGTGCATGAGAGGGGTAACTCCTGATTTCAGAGGTCACCGCCGCATCGTACAGGGCGAGGACTCTATCGCGATTGCTTATGACACTGGGCAGGGACAAGGATATCAACGGGTCGTTTACTTGAGTGGAGATCATCCTCCGGCCCAACTGCGGTTGCGTCATGGCGATTCTCGAGGTCATTGGGAAGGCAATTCGTTGGTAATTGAGACGACAAACTTTTCTCCGAAATTTCCGTTTCGGGGCTCGGGTGAGAACCTGAAATTGGTCGAGCGATACACGAGGGTTGACGAGGAAACATTGGACTACGAGGTGACGGTCGAAGATCCAACAGTGTGGAGCGGGCCGTGGACGATCCGCCAGGAAATGAAGAGCCAGAGTGATACGGAAAATCGGATCTACTATGAGCCTCGATGCCATGAAGGCAACTATGGTCTGCCGGCGTTGCTGATTGGTGCACGGATGGACGAAGAATCATTTGAGCAAGGGACTGGTCCTGACCCGTTTTCACTGGATACGGCTACTTGCGTGACCGGTCTCGTGGACGAAATGGAGCAGTGAGGAGTGATGATGCAGAAGTCGCTTAACAGCTCGATA
>CAZWIL010000119.1:0-6920 GCA_964634175.1 uncultured Vicinamibacteraceae bacterium | reverse complement strand
TCGAACTCTAGCGTTAAACCACCCTTTAAAGTTGTAAAAGTTGAAGTGACTGTCGGGATAGCCTCTAAGATGTAATGCTCGAATATGTTTAGACAATGAACGCAAGGAAGAAATGAGGATGCTGTGCTGGGCTTATACCTCCACATTCCTTTCTGTGAATCGATCTGCAATTACTGCAATTTCAACCGTGGGTTATTCGACCCCGGTGTGAAGAAACGTTACGTAGATGCTCTTGCGCGGGAGATTGCTGGAAGTGGTGATGGCGCGGCTGTCGACACGGTTTATTTCGGTGGAGGGACGCCTTCTTTGCTGGAGCCAGTGGAAGTGGATCGATTGCTTGGGGCATGTCGGGACGCCTTTTCTCTTACCTCGTCGGCAGAAGTCACTTTAGAAGTTAACCCGGAATCGGCGAGTTCACGGCGGTTGTCCGGATGGAGACAAGCTGGCGTGAACCGTCTAAGTTTCGGCGTCCAATCATTCAATGACGTCGAGCTTAAGAGTTTGGATCGCAGACATTCCGCGAAGCGAGCTCGAGATGTGGTGGGCACTGCGCGTGCCGAGGGCTATGACGACATTAGTCTTGATTTGATGCTGTGGCTTCCCGGTCAGACAAGTATTCATTGTCGACAGTCAGTCAAATCATTGCTTGAATTGGAGCCTGATCATGCGTCTTTTTATCTCCTTGAGCTCTATCCCAACGCACCTCTTCGAGAGGATATGGCGCGGTCAGGATTGTCGCTCGCACCTGAGGAAGATGCGGTGCAGATGTACCTCGAAACTCTCGAAATGACCGATGTTGCGGGTTATAAGCAGTATGAAATCTCTAATGTGTCCAAACCAGGTCAGAAATGTCGACACAATTTGAAGTATTGGACAGACGGTGAATGGTTGGGTTTTGGCTGCGGGGCTCACTCGACACGAAGGGGGGCGAGGTGGTCGAATATTTCTGAGACAGGTCGCTATATCGAAAATGTCACTTCTGGTCAGGATGTGGCTTTGTCGCAACGTTGTTTGAGCGACGATGAACGACTTGGCGACGCACTTTTTATGGGCCTTCGGTTAACCGAGGGTCTTGACGTCAATTTGATTGAACAACGGTACGGAATTTCGGTGATGGAGAAGTACGGGGCGGCACTGGCGCCGTTTATGGAAAATAAACATCTCTTTTTGGAATCTGGGCGACTTCGGTTAACCCGAGAGGGTATGCTGATAGCCAACGAAGTAATGGGGGCTTTCGTCTAGGTAGCACCGTACGGTATGGTATCCGGTCAAATTTTTACACTGAGGTTCAAGGAGGTCAGAAACATGCTTTCGTTATTGATGCGTCGGGCGATGCGCCGAAACTACGTGATTGGTTTCGCGGTAGTGGCAGCGTTGGTGGTTGGTGTCGTAGTGGGGACGATAGTCACCACGAATAATGCAGAGGCCCAAGGTCGGACTTTCAGTGCCGGTGCTGGCATGATGCTTAATTATGTCAATGCTGCGAATGAAAGCGACTTCGAAGGAGTTATGCAGAAGTTGGCCGACGGACTTCGGGCTAGTGAAAATGCAGACCGGAATGCCCAGGCTGAGGGGTGGAAGGTGTATAAGGCGCGCGAGGCAGGACCTGGTGGAGCGACGTTGTATGTGTGGTTTATCGATCCGGCCGTGTCTGGCGCTGACTATGCAGTTGCCCAAATCTTGAATGAGGCATTTCCTGCTGATGTGCAAGCTCTCTACGAAACTTTTAATAGTTCGTTTGCGGGCGGGCAATCGATGGTGAACTTGGATCTCGTTCTCGACTTCTAAGCTGACTCAGTGGCATGATTGGAGCAGGGTGGCGAGTTGGACAGCGGTCAACTCGTCATCTTGTTTCCTGCTGGTCGTTTAATCAAACGCCGGTGTTGATGTTGGGTCTAAGTTTTAGAAGTTGAGAGTGAGGCCTGCGTAAAATCTTTGAATCGTGCGGCTGGGCGACTGTTTGCCAAGCCGCAACGAGCGATAGTCGAGTCGTAGCCGGATAGGTTCCATCAGCGACACCTTCACCCCGGCACCCATGTTACTCCCGAGGCCGGTGTCTCTGCTTCGACCGAGTTCTTCACGATAGAGGCCCCCTCCTATTGTTCCGTAGAATTGAAGTCGGGAAATAGGGAACGGGGATTGGACGAGCAAATTAAACATGCTCGATTTCATTTCTGCCTTGCCCCGAGGGCTGTCTATAGACGTGTTCGAATATTCGAACTCAAAGCCGATGATTGCGAGAGATAAGCCGATAGCTACACCCGTTGCGGTGCGTTCCGATAGAGATTGAGTAGAGCCAACGAAAGCTGTGAGGTCTGCAGCGGCCGGTTTCGCTGCGCCGATCAACATGATTAGTAAACCAAAGAATGACAACGTCCGAGACATACGATCTCCCTTCAGGCGTGGCGTGATGGTGGAGTGTTACCGACCTGGTGTCAACCGGTTGGCCGAGGTATGAGGATGATAACGAGACGAGTAGGTTGGTGTGATAGAGTCTCAGCCGCCTAGGATGCTTAGGAAACCGTGACCACTCAGAGCCTCGCAGAAAAAGTTAAAGCTTGCGACCCGAGAGCTGTGGCACGCGCAATTTCACTGATTGAGAGCCGTTCACCGGATGGTCAGGTTCTGATTTCACAATTATTCAGTTTTGGCGGTCACGCTAAGATTGTTGGAGTCACGGGTGCCCCAGGAGTGGGCAAGAGCACGTTAGTTGACTGCATGACGGTCGAGTTGCGCCGTCGGGACGCCAAGGTTGGCATTCTTGCGATCGATCCGACGAGTCCTTTCAGCGGTGGTGCCATTCTTGGTGACCGTATTCGCATGCAATCTCATACTGGAGACGCTGGGGTATTTGTCCGAAGCATGGCTTCTCGTGGGCATCTTGGTGGGTTATCTCAGGCCACGAATGATGCCACTGTAATTCTGGACGCCGCGGGTTTTGACGTTGTGTTGATCGAGACAGTCGGTGTCGGTCAAGGTGAGGTGGACATCATCCGAACTGCGGATATTTCAATTGTAGTGATGGCGCCAGGTAGTGGCGACGATGTTCAAGCTCTCAAGGCTGGCATTATGGAGATCGCGGACGTGTTTGTAGTAAATAAGTCGGATCGAGACGGTGCGGATCGCGCGGTCAAGGATATCGAAGCAGCGTTGATGCTTAAGGAACATTCAGATGAGGATTGGCGTGTGCCGGTACTGAAGACTGAGGCGACTAACGGTATCGGAATTTCGGATGTGATCGATACAATCGAACAATTTCGAGAGAGTTCAAGTCAGAAGAATAGACGACTTCAAAATAGAGCAGCAGTTCGGCTACGGGAAACGTTGAGTCGAGAATTTATGTTGCGATTGGAAGGTCGTGCTGACATTAAGCTCGCTCTCGACGAGGCAGTTGATCGGATTAGTAAAAGAGAAGTTGATCCGTACACGGCGGCGGCCGAGATAATGGAGCGTGTTCAATGAAGGTTGAGCTAGATCACATAGGCATTGCTGTGTCCAAACTCGACGAGTCGCTGAAGTTTTTTCGTGACGCACTTGGTCTTGAAATATCGGAGTGTGAGGAAGTTCCGTCGCAGAGAGTGCGGGCACAGTTCGTACCGGTTGGCGCTGCAACACTCGAGTTACTGGAAGCGACTGCAGAGGATTCAGCGATCGCGCGTTTTGTAGAACGAAAAGGCCCAGGACTACATCACATTACGCTGAGGGTTGAAGATTTAGGTATGGTCTTAAACCAACTTAGAGATCGGGGAGTTCAACTCATCGACGAGGTGCCTCGTTCTGGAGCGGAGGGAGCTCGTGTAGCGTTTATTCATCCGTCCAGCGCACACGGTGTGTTGGTGGAACTAAAGGAAATTTGACGGATCGTCTAAAAGGTGTTTCCGCCGGGTAAGTATCTCTGATCCATGAATATTGAAGGAGTTTCAGTGGTTGACATAGAACCTGCCCGTATTGGTGTGATTGGTGGAAGCGGACTGTATGTTATGGAGGACTTGACTGACCGAAAGGAAGTGAAGCTCACAACGCCATTCGGTGATCCATCCGCTGCCTATGTGTTAGGTAATCTTGACGGGAAGAGGGTCGCGTTTCTTGCTAGGCATGGTGTCGGCCATCATTTACAACCTTCCGAACTCAATTATCGCGCGAACATTTTTGGTTTCAAGATGTTGGGTGTCGAATGGTTAGTCTCGGCCAGCGCTGTCGGAAGTTTACAGGAGAGATATCGACCGCTGGATATTGTGATACCAGACCAGTTTTTGGATCGCACTCGCGGTCGGAGTAGCACGTTCTTTGGGAATGGTGTCGTTGCGCACATTACATTTGCGCATCCGATTTGTAGCACAATGAGTCGAATCGCTTCAGACTCTGTCGAATCAGTTGGCAAGAAGGTACATCGGGGAGGCACTTACGTCTGCATTGAAGGGCCACAATTTTCAACCTTGGCTGAGTCGCGTCTTTATCGAGATTGGAAGATGGATGTCATCGGCATGACTAATCTCCAGGAAGCCAAACTCGCTCGGGAAGCCGAGATCTGTTACGCGACGTTGGCTCTAGTAACGGACTACGATTGCTGGCATCCTGATCACGAGCAAGTCACTGTCGAAATGATCGTTCAGAATTTACAGGAGAATGCTGAAACGGCGAAGAAAGTCATTCGCCAAGTGGTTTCAAAGCTTCCTGTCGAAAGAACTTGCGACTGTGCAACGGCGCTGTCGGCAGCCATTATTACCCGCAAGGAAGCGATCCCCAGTAGGGTTCGTGTAGATCTAGCTCCCATACTTGGGAAGTATCTAGAGGGGGCAGAATAGTTTTTAGACTATGAAATCGATTTTAACTGTGGGTTCTGTAGCGTTTGATTCGGTGAAAACACCCTTTGGGGAGGTTTCTCGAGTAGTGGCTGGTGCGGCCACTTATTTCAGTATCGCGGCATCCTTCTTTACTGAGGTGCGCCTTGTCGGTGTCGTTGGTGATGATTTTCTTGATGACCATCTTTCGGTATTTAGTGGTCGTCGGGTTGAACTGGATGGACTTCAGAGAGTTGCGGGCGAGACTTTTCGCTGGCGCGGTGAATATAGCGCTGATTTGAATACCCGTGAAACTATTTATACGCACCTGAATGTGTTTGAAGGCTTTAGTCCGAGAATTCCAGATCGGTTTCGAGACACGCCGTTTGTATTTCTGGCCAACATTCATCCATCGCTTCAACTGGAGGTCCTTGAGCAGGTTGAACAACCGGAGCTTGTCGCACTCGATACAATGAATTATTGGATCGAAGGAGCTTCGGAGGAGCTCCAGCGAGTGCTTGCTCGAGTCGATGTGCTGGTAATTAATGATTCGGAAGCGCGGCAACTCAGTGGAGAGGGCAACCTAGTCAAGGCGGCGCGAATTATTCAGGGTATGGGTCCAGAACGGGTTGTGATTAAACGAGGTGAGTACGGAGCATTGATGACTACGCCCGAAGGGTTTTTTGCTGTTCCAGGTTTGCCACTTAATCGGGTTTGTGACCCAACAGGCGCGGGTGACACGTTTGCCGGTGGCTTTGTTGGGTTTCTTGCCGCGGCCACGAAAATCACCGACCAGGTTGTCAATCAAGCGGTCATCGCGGGAAGCGCCATGGCATCATTCACTGTCGAAGAGTTTGGACTCGAACGTCTGTTGACAATCACTGATGTGGAGATCAAGCAGAGGTTTCGGCAGTTTAAGAGATTGACTCATTTTGATGAGCTGTGAGGTTATTTTGTCTCGGCTGTTAAACCAGCTGTGTTTAGCCACGTTGGTTCAGGGCACCTGGGTTGGGATTCACTAGTGCAACGAAAATCAGTTGTCTCAGGCGGATTAGCGGGAATATTGGTCTGCGTTATCGCGTGGGCCTTTCCTGGTGCCGGACATTTGTGGTTGGGACGAGTGCAGAAGGGCACGGTGTTTCTTATTGTCTTACCGCTGATGTTCTTGTTCGGATTGTGGCTTGAAGGGCAAGTGTTTTGGTTCGACCTGTCGCAACCTCTTGTGGCTCTTGCCGCGTTAGCTGATCTTGGAATTGGCCTGCCATATTTATTGACTCGCTTCTTTGATGCAGGGGAGGGCCGGGTCGTTGCGGTGACATACGAGTACGGCAACACTTTTCTCGTAGCCGCTGGTCTTCTTAATTCCTTGGTTGTTTTAGATGCCTACGACATAGCATTGGGACGAAAGTAAGGGCGACTCTAATGTCTAGTCACGTGGGGTTGATGCTTGTATTTAGTGCTTTTGTATCAGTTGTGTTTGCAGTTCTGACGAAGGATGACGTTGATGCCCAGTTGCGCACGGGTGTGATTCTATTTGCCGGTTTCGGTGGGGCGTGCATTCTGTTGGGGTGGTTGATGTTTCCCTTTCCGTTGTGACAGAAACCTCAGGTTAGATGTTGTGAGATCGGCAACTCACGCTGTTTGGGTCTGGGGTCCTGCTGTTTGTTTGATGATTGCGATCTTCGTATTTTCATCATTTTCTAGATTGCCCGTGCCCTTAGGAGGAACGTCGGACCTTACGATACACGGGGTTGTCTACGGACTACTTGGAATTTTGATGGTTCGTGCACTTGCCGATGGGACGTGGCAAGGCGTCAACACAAAAACACTTGCCACTGCGGTTTTATTGACTGTCTTTTATGGTTGTACTGATGAATATCACCAGTCTTTCGTTCCTGGCAGGGTCGCTGACATCCGCGATGTCATTGCCGATACCGTCGGAGCGTGCAGCGGTGCAGTCACTGTGTGGCTGTGGAGTATAGTCTTTTTGGGTAAGAGAGAAGAGATGTAGGATGACCTTCGAAACTTTAAGTGTAGAGCAAAGTAATGGGGTCGCCACGGTTACCGTCAATCGTGAGCAGGTGCTAAATGCCATAAACAGGGCTACGCTCCAAGACCTTGATGACTGTTTCACCGATC
>CAZWIL010000118.1:0-7008 GCA_964634175.1 uncultured Vicinamibacteraceae bacterium | reverse complement strand
ATACGAATTCATTCAAATAAGGATGTTGGAGCAACGATCGCCAGCGGCAGCTATGTATGTGCTGGGATGGTCATTGTGCCATGCTCGATGAAAACTTTAGCTGGTGTTGCAAACGGTTTATCACGAAATCTTGTCGAACGTGCAGCAGATGTAGTGTTGAAAGAACATCGACGCCTAGTGCTTGTGCCGCGGGAGACGCCAATGAGTCTTCCTCAACTCAAGAATCTTGTTTTATGTTCTGAAGCGGGAGCGGTTATCCTGCCTGCTATGCCGGCATTTTACCAAAGACCGCGAACCTTTGATGATTTAGCTGATTTCATGGCGGGAAAGATTCTTTCTGCGCTGGGGTTTGAGCATCAACTTTATCCATCGTGGACGGGTCGCACTGTTGGTTGATCGTTTGATATTGACCGTGTGTAGGGATGATCGATCATGAAGTCGAATCAGGTCACAGGATCTAGATTGTCACCGGCGCTATCGTTAGACAAGGCACCTCATCGCATTTCTGGCATGTTTGATGCCATTGCTACTCACTATGACTTACTGAACAGCGTTCTTAGTGGTGGATTGGACAGGCAGTGGCGTGACCGGGCGGTACGTGAACTCAAGTTAAGCGGCAATGCGGTTGCAGTTGATTTGTGTACCGGAACGGCGGATTTGGCACTGACGTTGATTCGTGAGCCAGGCGTTCGGCGAGTCATTGGAGTCGATTTTTCGGCAGAGATGCTTCGGCTTGGCCAGCGAAAGGTGAATGAGGCTGAGGTGGAACGAACGGTAACGATGGTGCGCGGCGACGCTATGTCTGTGCCTGTTACGAATACAAGTGCTGACGCAGCAACGATCGGTTTTGGTATTCGAAACGTTCAGGGTCCAATTGACACTCTTGGCGAAGTGCGCAGAATTCTTCGGCCTGGTGGACAATTAGCCATCTTGGAGTTCGGTTTTCCAAGAAATATCCTCTTAAGAAACGCTTACAATTGGTACTTTCGCAGGGTACTGCCACTGGTCGGAAAAGTGGTTTCTAGGCATAGTAGTGCCTACAGCTATTTACCCGCGTCTGTAGGTGCCTTTTGGGAACCAGAAGAATTTTGTAAGATTTTGTCTTCTGCAGGTTTCACAGCGGTAAGGGTTACTCCGTTAACCTTTGGAATCGTTTACCTTTACCTTGCTAAGAACCCTGCCGTTCCAGATTAGCGCTTGAGCATTACTTACTAGAATCGCGCTACCATTGATATAATTCCGTAAGTTACTGATGCTCTTCGATTTCGAGGGTCGCAACTTCGATACGCCGACTATCGAATCGGCGATTTCGTGGCGGGAACAACTGCTGAGTTCGTTGTTCTTGCACCTAGTGGCTGCCCTTGTAATTTTTTTCCTCCCACGGTTGCCGTTCGTTCAAGAGGCGACACAGCGTCGGGCTGAGCGGCTTACGGAGCAAGCAAAGGTGTTGGAGCTTGCAGAGATGCAACGCCAATTGCCGCTTCGACAGTCTCAAGATGAAGATCCGTTTATATTCGTGGCGCCACGTGTTGATATTGAAGCCGACGAGTCTCCACGCCCGGATGCTTTGTCGTCGGATCAAAATCGAACGGCCCAGTCACCGCTGCGAACACTTGATTCTGAAAGTAACTTACCAATAGCGGACGGCAATTCCTTTGAATTCGTCGAGTCTGATGAGGCAAGTGATGAGCTGGACCTACTTGCCGAAATTGATAGACAGCTCAACGACGAGGAGAGTGTTCAAGGCGATAGCGACGAAGCAATTGAGGAGAACGATCCTCGTCTAGCCGAAGCGACTTCTGGAAATGGAGAAACCGAGCGGTTTGATCGCGAACCAGTAGATGAACCTGGTGGGCCGCCAGAGGAAGACGAGCGTTCGTTGGCATCAGAACTGGCCGATAGTTCCTTAAGTGACTCTGGATTTGGCCCAGGTGATCCAGACGAGTCTCTTGACGATAGAGAGATAGAGGCTGATGGACTCCTTGGGCAAGTCAGGGAAACGTTACGGCGTAGCGTTAATGAACGAACATTTGGCAATGTGAGTGGTGACACGGGTCGTTACGGGCCAGAAATTCAGTTCGATACGAAGGGAGTCGAATTCGGGCCGTGGATTCGAAGATTTGTTGCGCAGATTCGCCGAAACTGGTTTATTCCATATTCGGTCTTATCGAATCGTGGACACGTAGTACTTACGTTCAATGTGCATCGTAATGGGAGTCTCACTGATTTGTCTGTGTTGCAGCCGTCCGCGATCGCGTCATTTAACCAGTCGGCGTCAAATGCCCTTCGGCTTTCAAATCCGACGCAGCCGTTACCAACGGAATATCCTGACGAAACGGTATTTTTTACGGTCACTTTCTATTTCAATGAAATCCCACCTGGCCGACGCCGGTTTTAGTTTTGGTCGGACTACGTTGTCGCTGAGGCTAGAACACGCTTTGAATCAGAAGATGGCTATAACTAGCTGTTTGCATTCGATGTCTTTCTAAAAGATTTTGCGCGTCGAGTGATTGGAGTGTTGTGAGTATTGAGGTGCCTGTCGGATCCGTCATTGCGATCGTTGGACCTACTGCAACTGGTAAAAGCAACTTGGCTTTGGCGCTGGCTGAGCGTGTGCAGGGAGAGATTGTCAGCTGTGATTCGACGACCGTGTATAGGGGATTTGACATTGGCACGGACAAGGTGCCAGTGGAGTCTCGTAGAGGCATTCGGCATCATTTGATCGACATTGCTGAGCCTACTGAGCAATATTCGGCTGCGCGATATTCACGCGAAGCGACAATTGCTATCAAAAGAATTATCGAGAGAGGTCGAACGCCAATATTGGTTGGAGGATCTGGGCTTTACTACCGGGCATTGACTAGAGGTTTGTTTCCTGGACCCAGTCGTGACGATGACCTTCGCAGACGATTATCGAACAGTGCTAAACGTCGTGGAGTGAAGTGGCTACACCGGATGGTCGCTCGGGTTGATCCAATGTCCGCTCTACGCATCCAGCCAACCGATGAAAGGCGTCTTGTTCGAGCCCTTGAAGTGTTTTTTTTGACAAAGCGTCCATTGACCGATCATTTCGCAGAGACCCGGTCGCCATTGAAGAATTACTCCGTGTGCAGCTTTGCGTTACGTCTAACACCAAAGGAGATTGCTAAACGAGTGGCCCGGAGGGTCGAGCAGCAATTTGATCGTGGATTACTTGGTGAGATTCGATCTTTGCAAGACCAAGGAGTGTCGCTTGAAGCCAATCCATTTAAGGGGCTTGTCTATCGGCAGGCAATAGAATGCCTCGCTGGAGTTCGTGATGAAGCTACGACAAAGGAACTGATCGTTCGAGAGAATCAACGTTATGCTCGGCGGCAGTTGATCTGGTTCCGTAAAGAGCCTAACCTACACTGGATTGACTTTCCTGGTGAACACCCAGACGCGCTAGCTGCCGTGATGAGTAGCCTTATCGATCGATATTTATCTGTGAAGAAAAAATGAATCAGCTGGGAAGTCAATCTTCTGGACAGAATATCCAAGATCTGTTTCTTAATGGTGCACGTAGGAATCAACTGTTGGTTACTATTCAGTTGATGGATGGCTCGTGTTTTGATGTGAGGATTAAGAGTTTCGATCGGTTTTCGATTGTCGTGGACCATGGAGGTTTCGATCGGCTTATCTTCAAGCATGCTGTAGCTACGATTAACCCCTCCAACGCCAATTCCACATCCCCGCAACCACGTGAGTAACCGGATGCGGTTAATCCGGACGGAGCTTGAAGACCGCGAACAAAAGACGCTTGCGTCTGCGGCATCGTTGAGTGCGATGAGCCGAGGGCGGCTTCGTGTCGAAGAGGAAGACGCGATTCGCCCGGCCTTCCAACGCGATCGAGATCGTATAGTGCACTCAAAGGCATTCCGGAGATTGAAGCACAAGACTCAAGTATTTCTTGCGCCTACTGGCGACCACTACCGGACACGTTTAACCCATACGTTGGAGGTGTCTCAGATTGCGCGGACGATCGCGAAAGTGTTGTGGCTTAACGAGGATCTCACAGAAGCGATCGCTCTCGGGCATGACTTGGGCCATACGCCGTTCGGACACGCGGGTGAGCGAGTGATTCGAGGATTAGTGCCAGGTGGGTTCAATCATTACGAGCAAAGTCTACGAATCGTCGATGTTCTTGAACAAGGTGGTTCTGGCCTCAATCTGACGTGGGAGGTCCGTAATGGTATCGCAAAGCATTCGAAAGGGCGCGATGGAAGTCCAGTTGGAGCTGAACCTTCTTCTCGTTCCGCCACGCTGGAAGGTCAAATTGCCCGCGTTGCAGACATCATAGCGTATGTAAATCATGATATTGATGATGCTGTTCGAGCCGGAATTCTTGAACCCGCAGCTCTGCCGTCTGACTCCATAAGGGTTCTTGGAGACACATCGTCAATTCGAATCGGCCGGATGGTTGCTGACGTTGTTAAGCATACTGACGTCGAGGGAGACGACCTTGTTGTTGGAATGGGAGCAGAGATTTTGCAGGCCACGGTGGCACTGCGCGCATTCTTATTTGATGCTGTTTATGAGAACGATGCAGCGACCGCTGAATTTAAGAAGGCCTGGGGTATTCTCGAAGGACTTTGGGAGAAGATTCGTGAAGCCCCCGAGCGCTTTCTTGAGCAACGAACCTTGGAAAGAGATGGCGTCGTGATTGCGGCGAAGGACTTTTTGGCGGGTATGACTGATCGTTATGCTATTAGCTTGTATGAAGAGTTATTTATACCTCGACCGTGGGGAAGGCGCAACGTCGATGGCCCGTAAGTAAATGTTACAATTGGTGGTTCGGTCGTTCGGGAGACTTATTACGAGGAGTTAGTTTTCTGGAGATGGTAATGGACCTGCGGGGTATTCGCAGGGCTGATCAGCGCGTCGACCGCTTGTTTTCATCGGAGCAGTTTAAGTCCGAACCGAATGAGGACTACACGGTAGTTGATGACGTTTCATTACGTTCAAACCTTCACAGAGACGGTGATAAGTATCGACTAGTTGGAAACATTGAAAGCTGTTTAAGACTGTCGTGTAGCCGATGTGTGGAGGTATTTGATTTATTCGTTAATGTGGCTGTAGACCTGATGTATCTACCTTATGGTGCGAATGTTGGTGATGGTGAAGCAGAGATATCTGATGAGGATTTAGCGATCGCGTTCTATCGCGATGATCAAATTGACATGGGGTTAATGATCCGCGAACAGCTGGAGCTGACAGTTCCGATGAAGCCGTTATGTTGCGATGACTGTCATGGTCTCTGTCCCGTATGTGGAAAGAATCTCAATCATGAGCAGTGCTCGTGTGATCAAAGTTGGCATGATCCACGACTCGATGTGTTAGCGGCTTTACGCTCAGACAGCCGAAAGGATTGAACGAAAATGGCAAATCCAAAGAGACGTCATTCGAAGGCGAGAACGGCAAAACGGCGATCGCACGATGGGTTGACGGCGACCGGGAACGGCGAGTGTCCTCAGTGCCACGAACCAAAGTTGCCTCATCGCGTATGTTCAAACTGTGGTTACTACGGTGGTCGGCAAGTCAAAGCGGTTAAAGAAATATCGTGACTGTAAGAGCAGTGAATCAAACTTTTTCCGTTAGCCACGATGCGGATTGCAGTTGACGCGGCTGGTGGTGACTTTGGCCCCAGTAATATTGTCGACGGAGCACTGGTCGCGGCACGACACCTAGGATTCAAACTCACGCTCGTTGGACCAAGAGATAAGTTAATTGCTGAGCTAGCTGGGCATGACGATGCCCGTGGTGTTGCGGTTGAGGTGGTTGATGCTCCGGAGGCGATAGGCATGGAAGAGTCGCCTGTTGGAGCCTTGCGAAAGAAATCAGCGACCTCAGTTCGACGGGCCGCTAACGAGGTCGCTAATGGTCACGCCGATGCGTTTTTTAGTGCTGGAAACACCGGAGCTACGTTTCTGGCCGCTCGTGCTGCGTTTGGAATGTTAGAGGGTGTGGACCGACCGGCATTGGCGACAGTGATTCCGACGCTCAGGCGCGATGCCATTTTGCTTGATGCTGGAGCCAACTTAGAGTGCCGGCCAGAACATTTAGTTCAATTCGCTGCAATGGGACGAGCCTACGCACGCCTCTTGCTGAACTTGAAGGAACCACGCGTAGGACTTCTTTCAATAGGGGAAGAGGCGAGTAAGGGAAATGAGCTAATACGCGATGCTCATCAGTTGTTGCAGGAACAGTCATTAAACTTCATAGGGAACGTTGAGGCGAGGGATGTCTATACGGGTAAGGCGGATGTCATCGTGTGTGATGGCTTCACTGGAAATATCGCGTTGAAGATTAGCGAAGGACTAGTTGAGGTTGCCGAGGAATTGCTGCGTCACGAACTTAACCGGACGTTTGCTTCGACTGTCGGATCGCTCTTGTCCAGACGGGCGTTTCGACGTTTCAGTCGGCGAGTGGACTACTCAGAATACGGTGGTGCGCCTTTACTTGGGGTATCGGGGTTATGCATCGTTGGGCATGGGCGATCGTCAGCAAAGGCTGTTAGAAACGCAGTTGCCATGGCTTATCGATTTTCAAAACAGGAGTTTGTCTGTCACGTCGAGAATGAGATTGGTTCTTTAGTGTCTAGTGCTTGATACTAGTTTAGATGTTGGTGAAGCGGTGAATTGTTATTACAAGTGGACAATCGTTGGATCGCTACTGGAGAGTGCAGTGTGATCGCTTTTGTATTTCCAGGACAAGGATCTCAGCATGTTGGCATGGGGAAGAGTTTGGCTGAGCAGTTTGATATTTGTCGAGAAACACTTGAGCAAGCCGATTCAATAATTGGAGAATCCTTAACGGCGCTGTGTTTTGGTGGTCCTGAGGAAGCGTTAGCACTGACGCAAAACACCCAGCCAGCGGTACTTGCGGTGAGTATAGCTGCGTATCGTCTGCTAGAGTCACGTGGCATCAAACCGGCGTTTGTCGCCGGTCATAGCCTTGGGGAGTATTCTGCTCACGTGGCCGCTGGTACAA
>CAZWIL010000117.1:0-7046 GCA_964634175.1 uncultured Vicinamibacteraceae bacterium | reverse complement strand
CGGAACAATAGTTTTACAGAAAATTCGTTATCAGCCCAAGATCAACAGATTCAAATATAAACAACACGCTTCATTCCGGACACCAGAATCGGACACAGCTAACTGGCGAACAACGGGTAAATAATTGTCGCTTAAGGTAAAATCTCCACAAAAGCAGAACCAGTCACTTTCTTGACAGTTCAGGTGATTCTCCGTAAAATCCACATTTTTGCGGCTGTCGGACGGCCGGTGTAGTGCAAGTGCGCCACGCTAAGAGTATGAAAACTTACGTACCATCGAAAAACGAGCTAACTAGGCGTTGGCTCATCATTGATGCTAATTCGCGAGTCCTTGGCCGAATAGCTACCGAGGCGGCCAAACTTCTCCAAGGAAAACATAAACCGCGCTACACCCCTTTTCTTGATTTGGGCGACCACGTAATTATCGTCAACGCTGAACGGATCAAACTAACCGGTCGAAAAAACGAACAGAAGCTCTACCGCCACCACAGCGGATATCCTGGTGGTCTGACCGAAACTAGGGCAAAGTCACTGCTTCAAGATAAACCGACGAGAGTTGTTGAGAAGGCCGTGCGTGGAATGCTCCCAAAAACCAAGTTAGGAAACGCCATGTATCGTAAGCTCAAGGTATACGCGGGTCCTGAGCATCCACACTCGGCGCAGCAACCAAGTGAACACGAGGTGTCGTAGCCGTGGAAGTGGATATAGACGCAGATCAAAATTCAGTCGATACACCAACTGAACCTCACTATGGGACAGGCCGACGAAAATCATCGACGGCCCGTGTATTCCTAAGATCCGGCAGTGGCACCATTACTGTTAATCGGATTCCACTTGAACAAGGATTCCCGATTGCATCGATTCGAAAACAGATCACAGAGCCGCTTCAATTGACCGAAGTTGCTGACAAGATTGACGTCTTTGCCACTACAACCGGTGGTGGTTTCGCAGGCCAAGCTGGGGCACTTCGATTAGGTATTGCCCGAGCATTGGTACGGTATAACCCTGAGCTTCGACCACCACTCAAAAAAGCTGGACTCTTGACTCGTGATTCACGAATCAAGGAGAGGAAAAAATATGGTCTGGCAGGTGCTAGAAAGAGATTTCAGTTTAGCAAGCGATAGCCATTGGAATTGGACGGAGGCAGTTTGAAGTCGATCACTATGGAAGAATTGCTGGCGGCCGGCGCCCATTTCGGCCACCAGACAAAGCGCTGGAATCCAAAGATGAAGAAATACATCTTCGGTCAGCGAAATGGGATCTATGTCATCGACCTCTTAAGAACCGCAAAACTCTTTCAAGAAGCCGAAGACTTTGTATCAGAACTAGCAGCAAACGGTCAGACCCTGCTTTTCGTCGGCACTAAACGTCAAGCGCAAGATTTTGTTCAAGAAGAAGCTGAACGCTGTGGAATGTATTTCGTCAACCAACGGTGGCTGGGCGGACTCTTAACAAATTTTATGACTATCCAACGAAGTATCGGTCGATTGCGAGAACTTGAAGCGATGGCCGAGGATGGTCGCTACGAGTCACTCTCAAAAAAGGAAATAGCAAAAATAGAGAAGGAGAAACGAAAGTTACATCGGAACCTGGATGGAATCAGGAAAATGTCTCGACTGCCCGACGCCGTCTTCGTCATTGACACTCGGAAGGAAAAGATCGCAGTGGACGAGGCGAGAAAATTAAAGATTCCGGTCATCGGCATCGTAGACACAAACTGCGACCCCGACGATGTTGACTACGTCATTCCTGGCAACGATGATGCCTTGCGTTCAATCCGATTGTTCTTGAGCCGCATTGCAGATGCAGTCATTTCAGGACGCGATCATCGACAAGCTGCCCATTCTTCTGAGAGCGATCAACAGGTCTCAGACGATGACGCGGCCGCCGCAACAACGCCCGAGACACCGTCTCCTGCCTCCGTCTGACAGGCTCGCCACTAACTCGGCGAGGTTTACCGGTTGGGTCTCGACAGAGATCGTTGCACCAACCCTAGTCTTTTTAGCGAACCTAGAGGAAGAGTCATAAAAGATGGCAATCACTGCAACTCAAGTCAAAGCTCTACGTGACATAACTGCAGCCGGCTTTATGGAATGCAAGGCTGCCCTTACAGAGGCTGAAGGAGATCTCGATAAAGCCGTAACGATCCTTCGCACCCGAGGCCAAGCCAAGGCGGCAAAAAGAGCCGGGAGAACCACAGCACAAGGCCTTGTTGGTCACTACATTCATCCAGGCGGCCAAGTAGGCGTTCTAGTCGAGGTTAATTGCGAATCAGATTTCGTTGCCCGAACTGAGGACTTTCAAGGATTGGTAAAAGAGATAGCAATGCATATCGCCGCAGCTAATCCTCTTTATTCAAAACGGGAGGAAGTCCCAACTGATGATCTAAACAACGAACGAGAGATCTATCGAGCTCAGTTTAAGGACTCGGATAAGCCCACTGCCGTGATTGACAAGATCGTTGAAGGTAAAATAAATAGTTATTATGAGCAGATTGTTCTAACCGACCAACCTTCAATTCGGGATCCCAAAACGTCAATTGGAGAACTGGTTCAGGCAGCGATAGCTAAACTCGGCGAGAATATTGAAATTTCGAGATTTGCGCGATTCAAAGTAGGCGAAACCGACGAATAGGGATACATGCCGTCTGCCAAGTACCAACGAGTCCTCCTAAAGATTTCAGGCGAAGCCTTGATAGGCTCGCAATCCTTCGGAATTGATTCTGACACCGCTGAATGGATCGCCAGAGACATCGCGGAAGTTCAGAAAATGGGCGTGCAAATTGCCGTCGTAATCGGCGGTGGGAATATCTTTCGAGGCCTTGCAGCGAGTGCCCAAGGTATGGATCGTGCCACAGCAGACTATATGGGCATGCTTGCGACCGTTATTAATAGCCTAGCCTTGTCAGACGCAATCGAACGACACGGTGTCAAAACACGGGTAGTCACTGCGATTGAGATGCGTGAAGTCGCCGAACCGTTTATCCGGCGCCGTGCGATCCGCCACTTGGAAAAAGGTCGCGTCGTCGTATTCGGCGCAGGCACTGGAAACCCTTATTTTTCAACGGATACAGCAGCGGCTCTTCGTGCAATGGAGATCAGAGCCGAAATTATCCTAAAGGGAACCAAGGTTGATGGACTTTTCTCAGCTGATCCAACAATAGACCCTTCTGCAACTCACATCAAAAAAGTGTCGCATCTTCAAGTTCTAGAGCAACAGCTTAAGGTTATGGATTCCACCGCAATTTCCCTCTGCATGGACAATCAGTTGCCAATCGTAATTTTCAATCTTAAAACCGACGGAAATATTCGGCGAGCCGTTTTAGGTGAAACAGTCGGATCGCTTATAACATCCTGATCAGTTTTTTGCGACGAGGTAAACATGGACATCAGCGGACCAGAGGAAGCACTCCAAGAAGCACAACGACGGATGGGCAAGACCGTCGAACACGTCCGCGATGAACTGACTAGCGTCAGGGCCGGCCGTGCATCTGTGGGCATTCTCGATTCGATTCAGATCGAGGCCTACGGTTCTCAAGTTCCTCTAAATCAGATCGCCAGCCTTTCCGTTCCGGAATCAACGCTAATTGTGGCTAATCCCTATGACCCGTCACAAATAACGGCCATCGAAAAGGCTATACGTAACGCCAACCTTGGTCTAAATCCAAGCAGCGATGGCAAGGTTATTCGTATTCCAGTTCCACCATTGACAGAAGAGCGTCGCAAAGAACTCTCTAAATTGGTACACAAACAAGCAGAGGAAGGTCGTAATTCCGTTCGACAGATCCGACGAGATATCAATGACGGCCTCAAACAATTACTTAAGAATCATCAGCTTGGAGAAGACGAGGAGCATCACGCATTGGATAAGGTCCAAAAGATAACAGACCAGCATATTCATGACATAGACGAACTTCAACAATCGAAGGATGACGAAATCCTCCAACGCTAAACCATGATGAGCAAGTCTAACGTTTCGACATGACTTTCCTAGTCGAGCTCGAATGCTCTCGCCCTTGTGGGGCTGGCCCTTATAATCCCGACCAACCACATCATCTTTGCGACAAATGCGGCGCTCCACTGTTTGCCAGGTACAACCTAGAGGCCCTCGCTAATGCCTGGGCGCCACGAACGCTTGAATCTCGTCAATCAACGCTCTGGCGCTACCGCGAGGTGCTACCAATACACCACGATCAAACCCCTGTGACACTCGGGGAAGGAATGACTCCGCTTCTAAGGACTCCACGCCTTGAGACGCTTCTCGGCGTTCGCACAATTCTGATCAAGGATGAATCGCTGAATCCTACGAACTCATTCAAATCAAGAGGACTCTCGGTTGCGGTGACCAAAGCTAAATATTTGGGCGCGCAATGTCTATCAGTGCCTTCCGCGGGAAACGCCGCAAATGCCCTTGCCGCCTATGCGGCAAGGGCACAACTAAAAGCCAAGGTGTTTCTACCGAAGGATGTGAAACCTCCATTCATTAAAGAGTGTGAGCTATACGGTGCTGATATAACTCTTGTAGACGGATTGATTACGGATGCAGGCGAAGAGGCCGCCAAACTAGGCGCGGCTCACGGTTGGTATGACGTCTCAACTCTGAAGGAACCATATCGTGTCGAGGGAAAGAAAACACTAGCCTACGAAATCGGTGAACAGCTCGGTTGGTCATGGCCAGACTGGTTTATTTATCCGACAGGCGGAGGAACCGGAATTATAGGAATGTGGAAGGCTTTCTCAGAACTCGAAGCCCTAGGGTGGGTATCCGGGGATCGGAGGCCCAAGATGGTTTCTGTCCAGGCCGAAGGGTGCGCGCCCATCGTTCATGCGTTTAGTTCAGGGCTCGACTACGCGGAACCGTGGAGCTCTGCAACAACCACTGCCGACGGGCTCCGCGTACCCAAGGCTATTGGAGATTTTTTAATCCTTCGAGCAATCCGAGACAGTGGAGGCTTAGCCTTAGCTGTGAATGACTCCGAAATGATCACTGGAATGCGAGACATCGGACGGTTGGAAGGAATAAGCGCCTCTCCGGAGGGAGGTGCGACACTTGCTGCACTTCGAGTCTTGCGCCAACAGGGAACAATTTCTGAGCACGAAAGTGTCGTGCTCTTCAATACAGGCGGAGCACTAAAGTACTTATCAGTTCTCGAACATAACACCTAGGACTCCGTCGACAGTTCTCTGTAACCCAAATCTTTTTCGAGATCACTGTCGACTCCTGCTACACCCAGTCATTTTGAGTCAGTTATAAAACGCCTGATGTACAATCTTTAGTCGACTCCTATCGTTGTGTCATCTTGGGCCGCTAGCTCAGTTGGGAGAGCGCCGCGTTCGCAATGCGGAGGTCGTGGGTTCGAGCCCCATGCGGTCCACCAATTTCATCCCTGAAACCAATTGCATATCTGTCTTAGTTTTTAACAGGTATTCAAAAGGGTAAAATGTGGCTCAAATGTCATACACAGCCGTTCTTCGATGCATAGCCGGTTGCCCCACAGAATATCCCTTGGCCGAAGCACTGTACCGCTGCCCAACATGCCAAAACCTTTTAGAAGTAGCTCACGACCTCGAAGCCCTCGGTGATCGTAGTTCAAGTGAATGGATTCACTTGTTCGACGATCGCTATAAACGAACTGCGTGGCCCTATGGCTCATCGGTGTGGGGCAAGAAGGAATGGGTCTGTCCCGTGGTTCGTGATGAGAACATTGTTTCAATGGATGAAGGCGGGACTAATCTCTTCTGGGCCGAGCGCTTTGGTCGGGAGCTTGGCTTGGAGGAGCTCTGGGTCAAACTTTGCGGAAATTCCCACACCGGTTCATTTAAAGACCTTGGAATGACCGTTCTCGTTTCGGTTGTCAAACAGATGATCGCCGAAGGACGAACCATTCGCGCCGTTGCCTGCGCCTCCACCGGCGACACATCCGCTTCACTCGCTGCCTACGCTGCTGCTGGAGGAATACCAGCGATTGTAATCCTACCTCGTGGAAAAGTCTCAACGGCCCAACTCGTACAACCCTTGGCAAACGGGGCTCATGTACTCGCACTCGACACGGATTTCGATGGTTGCATGGCGATAGTGTCCCGCCTAGCGCTCGACGAAGGCATCTACCTAGCCAACTCAATGAATAGTCTTCGCCTCGAGGGACAGAAGACCGTCGGCATCGAAATAGTTCAGCAATTCGATTGGGAGGTTCCAGATGTAATTGTGATCCCGGGTGGAAATCTTGGCAACGTGAGCGCACTCGGTGCTGGATTGGAAATGATGCTCAAACTAGGCCTGATTGCGAAGCGGCCGCGAATAGTAGTAGCGCAGTCGGCCTCAGCAAATCCTTTGTACCTTGCGTACAAGAATAATTGGAAATTTAATCCCGTTCACGCTAAGGCTACTCAAGCCTCAGCCATTCAAATCGGAAATCCAGTTTCAATCAAAAAGGCCATAAACACTCTGAAACTCTTCAACGGTGTCGTAGAACAAGCAACGGAATCAGAATTGGCGGAAGCTGCCGATCGCGGCGATAAAACCGGTATGTTTAACTGTCCCCACACCGGAGTCGCACTTGCGGTATTAACCAAACTCAGGAAAGAGAATCTCGTAGCAGCGAATGACCGAGTTGTCGTAGTTTCGACTGCGAGCGGTTTGAAATTTACGGACTTTAAGCTGGGTTATCATCAGAAACGTTTGCCACATATCGTATCGAAAGGTGCGAACGTGCCGGAAGAACTACCGAATGACTACGACACTGTCAGGAAGGCGGTCGACAGATTTATCACTCAATGATGTGTGCTTAGCCTCATGATGCTATGATCGAGATATGTCGGTACCGCGAATCACCAAAGAAGATCTCCACACGCAACTGGAAAGCGATACGCCGCCCTGCCTAGTTGATGTTCGTTTGAAATATCCCTATGAGCACAGCTCGGTAAAACTTCCTGGAGCAGTGCGAGTCGAACCTCCGGTTGTCGATTTATCACCACTTCCACGTGACCGCAATATTGTTGCGTACGACTCAGACCCCAAGGAATTGGTGAGCGCTCGTGTCGTTGCTTA
>CAZWIL010000116.1:0-7062 GCA_964634175.1 uncultured Vicinamibacteraceae bacterium | reverse complement strand
GGCCTTCTCAGTTTTTGACCATCCTGAGTATCGGGCTTACACCGGTACTCCAGGTCTAACGACTACCGGTCTTTAGTTGGTACCAAAGTCCCAGACCTTGGTCACGAAGCACCGTAAATACCTGGGCGGAGTCCTTCCAGATGGTTCGATCTTCAACGCTGACACCAGCACCGTCTGCAAACACAAGGGCGAAGGCCACTGCGTACTGGGTCGGCATCCTCGGGTCCTCGATGTCGCCCGCAATCGTGTCGTAGTCCAGGTCAGAGTCCACAATCCAAACAGCTGCTTGCTCGACACCAAATGTCACAAATGGGTACAAGGTCGGCGAGTTTGAAACCGTGTAAGTGCCCGTCTGGATCTGATACAACAACGCTTCAAGCAGTGGTTCCGTAGTCGGCGGCATGATATCCAATACGTCACGATCCGTTGGCATCCGTCGATCGCGCTGACGACCAACACTCCGCACCGTCCAGTCATGCCAATCAGTATCGCCAAGCACTACCCACCCGTCCCGGCGAGCCACCATGTCTCGACTGCTTCCGTCAGAACGAAAATAGGTCCCGACGGGAGACGTCACCACGATTGGTTTGTCTCCAGTCCGTCTGATGCGAATCGTTACAGCTTCGTTTCCGGCACCAATCGCCTGCGCTTCGACTAAGTCTGCATCGAGTGCGTCGAAGAGATCATGGGGATCAAGTGAATTTTCCGCATTGTCGTCGGTCGAACGAAAGAAAAAGAGGTGTTGGCTCGGAAGAAAATCGTGCAGCGCTACCAACTCGAAACCGGCCGCCTGCCACTCAAGTAAAACTTGGCGTACCGACATCCTGTGGTCGGCCTTGATTTGGTCACCAGTACCGTCCTCAACACGATATTCCAGCAAAGCAACCTGGCCGCCAGGAGAAAGTGCTCGACGAATCCCAGCAAGCATTGGCTCCGGATCCGACATCTCATGATAAACGTCGGTGATAATGACCCAATCAACACTTTTCTCTGGAAGCTTCGGATCAACTGGTGTTCCTAGAATTGTTTCTATACCAGCGATGTCTTCATCCGCAGCAAAACCTTCCATAATTTCGAGCATTTCTGGCTGGATATCTTCACAGTACACGGTGCCGCCCGGCTGCACTAGCGGTGCAATTTTCCGAGCGTAATAGCCCGAACCGCATCCCACATCGGCCACGACGTCGCCAGGCGCCAAATCCATGGCCTGCAAAACAAGCTCCGGTTGCTCCTGAACCACTCGGTCTTCTCGCTCAAGCCATTCCGCACCCAGATAACTCATAAACTCTGCGGGGACCCGATGCCGATCCTGCCGATCACTCTGTGCCCCAACCAAAGCGACATCGATTCCAATAGCTACAAACGCGGTCAGCCCAATCAATGCAATTCGTTTTTTCTTCAAGAAAACTCCTTCGCCAAACTCCGTATCCCTTCAGCCTAACATCGAACAGCGCGATGATGTTTCCTAAACCACCACTACCACACCGTGAGACAAAGCAAGATAGCCCGGAGAATGCTATTCTGCATGTTTCTCAATTGTTTAAAGTCAGTGATATGCACTTAACAAGTTTCGAAAAGCCAGTGGCAACGCCTGGCCGCCGGGGCGCCATGCTCCTGACCGTTCTGGTCTTTGTTCTTGGTTCTGCAACAGTATCCGGACAGTCGATTGCCACTCCTACCGACTTTTTTGGCTTTGAGATTGGAGCTGACGGCGAGTTGGCTCGTTATCCCAAAGTGCTTGAGTATCTCGAGCACCTCGCAAACGGATCCGACCGCATGCAGTTCGAACAGCGGGGATTAACCACGAACGACCATCCTTACGTACTCGCCACATTCAGCTCAAAAGAGAATTTGGATCGGTTGGATCGATTAATTGAAATCAATCACCAACTCTCAGACCCGCGACGAATCGACAACGACGACGCCATCGCGCTCACCCGCGAGGGCGTGCCGTTCTATTTTCTCTACGCCACCATTCATTCGACCGAGGTCGGCAATGGACAGACAATCATCAAGGTTGCGCACCGCCTTGCCACTGAAGAATCCGCGGAAGTGAAACAAATTCTCGATAACAGCGTTGTTCTCTTGGTTCCCTCGCAGAATCCCGACGGTCAGATTATGGTTGTCGACCATTGGTATGACACTAAGAACACTCCATACAGTCGTGTATTTCCCGACCTATATCATCGATACACAGGTCACGATGACAATCGAGACTGGTTCATGTTCACCCAAAAGGAAACGCGGCTATCAATTGACATTCATACTGAATACCGGCCTCAACTAACCCACGACATGCACCAAATGAGTGCAACGGGAGCGCGCATCTTCGTCCCACCCTTCAAGGCTCCTTCTGATCCGAATATTCATCCATTACTCCTTGAAGGCCAAACACAAATTGGACAGGCAATGGCCTCGGCGTTATTAACGGCGGGAAAGAAGGGTGTCATCTACAACGACCAGTTTGATCTGTGGACACCCGCTCGACAGTACATGCTGTATCACGGGCAACCGCGCATTCTCACTGAAATTGCCAGTGCGCGCCTGGCCGATCCATTTGTGAATCCGGCTGGCGTCGATCGACCCTTAGGACCACAGGTGCCAAGCAACAATTTTCCAGTCCCGTACGACTCCGCAGTGTGGCGACTTGCTGACATCGTGGAGTATGGCGAGATTGTAGTTTTTGCCGCCTTGAGGCAGATGGCAGACCACAGAAACGAATGGTTGGAGAACTTTTACCGAGTCCACAAAGACTGGGTTGACCGCAACGAGGCACCTTTTGCCTTCGTCGTATCGGGCGACCAACCGGACCCCTTCGAAACGTACGAACTCCTAAAACTTCTTGACTTTGCAGAGGTAGAGATTCACCGGTCTCGCTCCACATTTACCGCTGACGGCACCACGTATCCTGCCGGGTCCTGGGTCATTGATCTAGCACAACCGTACGGAGCATTCGCGAAGACAATGCTCGAACGTCAAGTCTATCCGGACCTTCGCTACTACCCAGGCGGACCGCCCATTCCGCCATATGACGTAACAGCTCACACACTTGGATTGCTAATGGGTGTGAACGTTGATCAGATCAACACTCGGTTTGATGCAGAGCTCGAACGCGTTGAAGAACTGACCCCCCAAATAACACCATTGCCAAGCAAACCAGACTGGGCTTATACCATCTCGCCTGCATCCAACGCCGCATTCCAAGTCGTGACTCAGCTGGAGGATGTGGGGGTGCCAGTTTTCCGCACGGCAGCAGCCGCGCAGGTTGGCGACCAATCAGTGGCGCCCGGCGCATGGATTGTGCCGCCGACCACAGTAGCTGAACAGGTGTTGCAACGAACCATCGAAGAAACCGGGTTGGTGGTGACGGCATTGGACCAGGCCCCTCAGGTTTCTGGATTTCGACTCAAAGATCAAACACGGGTTGGGTTATGGCGAGTACCCAATAACATGCCCGGTGGCTGGATGATGTGGCTCTTTGAGCAGTACGGTCTCAACCATCAGGTAATTTCCTCCGGTGATTTCGAGAATAACCTTGCGGACCTTTATGACGTTATCGTCCTTCCCTCCGGCACCACAGCGACTCGCATCATACAGGGACTGTCCCGACGGCGATACGACGAGTCTTGGCGCTGGGCATACGGCATCGGTCCAGAGGGCTGGACAAAACTTCAACAATGGGTCAAAGACGGCGGGACACTAGTTGCCCTCGGGTCGGCAGTAGAAACTGCCCGTGAACTGTTTGACCTGCCAATTAGACCGGTTCTGCCGATGCGACAAGGAAGAAATAGAGCTGTTAGTAACTCTACCCAACGATCGAATTCGCCGGAAACGCAACGACCCTCCGGGGTTCGTGTCCCATCCATTGCACCACCGCCAGAGCCTGTACGTCCACAGCCGGAGTTCTACTGTCCTGGCTCGTTGCTAAAACAGGAACATGACCCCAACCACCCTGTTGGTTTTGGAATGCCTGAACGGTGGCCTATTTTCTTTCGATTCGATCAAGCGTATGAACTAACGGCGAACGCTGACATTTCGGCCGAGGTCGTTTCGAGATACCCAGACGAGGAAGAAATGACGGCGAGTGGTTGGCTCCTGGGAGACGAATTACTGCGGAATCGGGCCAACATAGTGTCGTTTACAGTCGGGGAAGGCTCAGTGGTTACCATGGGTAGCCAAATCGCATTTCGTACCCAACCGCGCGTAGCCTTTAAACTCCTGTTCAACGCTATCTTTAATGGCCCCGCGACATCGTTGAATGTGACTCAGCTTGCCCGGCTGGAGTAGACGGTCAGGACCTGTAACTCCGGCGTCTCACCGACTTGAAACTTAAAGCAAACCGGACCCGGCGTCTTCAGCCTCTGAAGTTCCTGCAGAACCGACTGTTTCTCGCAAAGGAATTTCCTTCAGACAGCAAGCCAAGACAAATCCAAAAAACATAAGCGGCACTGACCACCAAAAAATCGACTGGATAGCGCGCTCAACGGATAATGCAATGCCGGTCGCTACCTCTGATGGAAGCGCGCGTATCACAGCAGGACTGCTGAGAAGAACACCCACATCCCCTCCAGCCTGTGCCAGTGCATCCTCTGGAATCAACTTTGGTAGCTCTTGATTCAAGCGGCTATTCATGATTGAACCAAACACTGCGACCCCAAACGAACCACCCATCTGCCGAAAAAATTGCACGGCCGAGGTGGCAATGCCGAGCTCCGCATGGTCAACGGAATTCTGCACAATCAACAGTGTCACCTGCATGACCGCGCCAACGCCCAGACCCAATACGACCATGTAGAGCGAGCTAATCGTAAGCGGAGTGTCACCCTGCATTGTGGAGAGTAACGCCATGCCAACGGTGGCCAGTGCTAATCCGCCGATGGGCCACTTACGGTACCGGCCGGAACGACTAATGAACCGCCCGGAACCGACTGAACCACTGACTATACCAACCGTCAGTGGTAGCAATAGTAGTCCCGAATTCGTCGCCGAAAGTCCGACGACCACCTGGAGAAATAACGGCAGAAAGACAACAGCACCAAACAACGCCGCTCCGACAATGAAACCCATTGAAGAGCTCAGAGAGAAAATCGAATCCCTAAAAAGTCGAAGTGGCAGAATGGGTTCCGGCGCGCGAGCCTCCCACACAAGGAAAACTACTGTCACCAAAGTGCCGAAGAGACCCAAGCCGATGATCATTGGTGACGACCATGGGTAGTCGGTTCCGCCCCACATTAGTGACAACAACAGACAGGTCACGCCACAGACCAGTAGAACTGCACCTCCGATATCCAATCGGTGCGACCGGGAACCGGTTGGCGCCTCGAGCACACTCGAAATTACCACCAGAGCACCGATCCCTACAGGTAAATTGATCAGAAACACCCATCTCCAAGACGTGTGATCAACCAAGAACCCGCCGATTAGCGGTCCAATAACGCTCGCGAAGGCCCAGACTCCAGCAAGTAGCCCAATGTAGCGCCCTCGCTCACGCGGGGACACCACATCGCCGACAACGGCGAAAGTCATCGTCATGAGACCAGCCGCTCCCATTCCCTGGACACCCCGAAACACCACGAGCTGCAGCATGGTCTGCGCGACTCCGGCGAGCAGGGAGCCCAACAAAAATATCAGGACGGCGGATTGCAGCACAGGGCGACGACCATAAATGTCACTAACCTTGCCGTAGAGTAACGTGCAGACTGTGGCGCTCAGCAGATACGCGGTCACCACCCAAGGGTAATAATCTAGACCTCCCAATTCCCCCACGATTGTCGGCAGTGCTGTCGCCACGATGGTCTGGTCAAGGGCAGCAAGAAACAATGCCGCCATCAAGCCTGAAAAAACAATTAGGATTTGGCGATGGGAAAATGGATTAGATGTTGCTATCTCGTTAGTCACGTCACAATTCGACCGGCTCTATGTAAACCACCATCAAATTTTCCATGGAAACTCCATGCCCAACCAAAGTTTCCGCCGCACTGAAGGGTGGCTTCAAGCAAGCTGTGCCAGATAAAGGCGTTACGCGGATGTGCGATGTGAAGACCAATTCACGACCGAATAATCGTGGCGGGTTTTGTCTCCATTAGCTCAGCGTAGAAATCATTCCCTTTATCGTCAACTACGATGAACGCCGGAAAATCCTGCACCTGAATTTTCCAGACGGCTTCCATTCCAAGCTCCGGGTACTCAAGAACTTCAACATTGGTAATGCTGTTATCAGCGAGTCGCGCAGCGGGGCCACCAATCGATCCAAGATAAAAACCACCATAGCGAGCACACGCCTCTGTTACCTGGTGAGACCGGTTGCCTTTCGCTAACATCACGAGACTGCCACCGTGGGACTGAAACAGTTCCACATACGAATCCATTCGGCCAGCGGTCGTCGGACCAAAGGAACCTGAAGCAAACCCAGCCGGCTTCTTCGCTGGCCCGGCATAGTAGACCATATGGTCCTTGAGGTACTGAGGAAGACCCTCCCCACGATCTAGTCGATCCTTCAATTTAGCGTGTGCAATATCTCGCGCCACGACCATAGTCCCACTCAGCGACAAACGTGTAGACACCGGATGCTCGGTTAACTCCGCTAGGATCTCTTTCATAGGACGATTCAGATCAATGCGAACACAATCTCCGGCGAGATCGTCATCACTGATGTCGGGCAGGTATTTGGCTGGGTTCTCCTCAAGTTGCTCCAGAAACACCCCATCTCGTGTGATCTTTCCAAGTGCCTGACGGTCAGCAGAACAGGACACGCCAAGCCCAACCGGGCAGGAAGCACCGTGTCGTGGCAATCTGATCACACGGGCATCGTGTGCAAAGTACTTGCCGCCGAACTGCGCGCCGACGCCAATTCGCTCTGCGATTTCAAGAACACTTCGTTCCATGTCAAGGTCGCGGAAAGCTCGGCCGTGCTCATTGCCACTCGTTGGTAACCGGTCCAAGTACTTTGTGCTCGCGAGCTTAACGGTCTTAAGCGTGAACTCCGCCGATGTGCCTCCAACAACAAGAGCCAAATGATAGGGTGGACACGCCGATGTACCGATTGTCTTCAGTTTTGCTTCT
>CAZWIL010000115.1:0-7144 GCA_964634175.1 uncultured Vicinamibacteraceae bacterium | reverse complement strand
CGGCGGCAAAACAACACGAATCCCAAGCTCGGGATCCCGCTGAACCAGCACATCACAAAAAGACACGTTAGTAGTAGACCCAATGCCTAAGAACTCAGGACATAAAAGTTGTGCGGGTTCGCTCTGGGTGGTCTGGGCTACAGGTTGAACCCGAAACATCCAGATAAGAACCAGGCTCAGGCAAAAACACCTCAACACCAATCGCAGCATCAAATTTCTTCCACGTTCTCAGTCGTGCCCCCAGGATTAAACATCGCTCTCATACCGCCCCGCAGTTTCAACAATTCAAGAAACTCCATCCTGGTTCTAGCATCGTTCCGAAACCCACCAAGCATAGCGCTAGTCACCGCGAACGCATTCTGCTTCTCGACACCTCGCATCAGCATGCACAAATGGGTTCCTTCCATTACGACCCCGACCCCAAGAGGGTCAAGTACTTCGGAGATGGTTTCAGCAATCTGATTCGTGAGACGCTCTTGCACCTGCAGGCGCCGACTAAACATTTCAACTAACCGAGGAATCTTGCTCAAACCAATCACTCGGCCTCGCGGAAGGTACGCGACATGACACTTTCCGAAGAAAGGCAAGAGGTGGTGCTCGCATAGGCTATAAAAATCAATGTCCTTGACGATCACCATCTCGCTGTAATCAACGGTAAAAATTGCCTTATTGACGACAGTCTTGACATCCATTTCGTAGCCACTGGTCAGAAACCCCATCGCCTTCGCTACACGCTCAGGCGTTCGAACGAGACCCTCTCGTTTAGGATCCTCACCGACCTCATCCAGCATTATCTCGACAACTTCACGGATACGTTGATTGTTCATGAATAGATATGAAAACCTCGCCCACTCTTACGTCCCAATCGCCCTGCGAGCACCATACGTTTTAAAAGTGGCGGTGGAGAATAAGACGGATCGTGAAACTCATCATGCATAATCTGAGCTATGTAATAGGTAGTGTCGAGCCCGACAAAATCCAACAGCTCGAATGGTCCCATAGGATGCCCACAACCCAACGTCATACTTTTATCGATATCGTCGACTGTTCCCAAACCAGCTTCATACGTACGAATTGCATGTAATAGATACGGTATCAATAACCGATTTACGATAAAACCTGGCTGGTCTGGTGCGCTAACAGCAGTCTTACCAATCGACTGAATGAAACCAATACCGATCTGATATGTCTCATCACTTGTAGTCAGGCCTTTCACCACTTCCACCATGCTCATCACCGGAACTGGACTAAAGAAGTGCAAACCCAAAAAACGATTCGGGCGGGTCGTCACCGACGCCATCTCAGTGATACACAGCGACGAAGTATTCGAAGCGAAGATAGCATCACGACGAACACAACCATCCAAGGCAATTAGCAGTTCGCGTTTAATGGCCAGATCTTCAACGACGGCCTCTATAACCAGATCACATTCTGAAAGAGCTTCTAACTCAGTTGTGCCAGAAAGCGCCGCCATTGTCTGCTCTTGCGTGTCACGAGTAAGTTTCTTGCGCTTCACACCCTTAGCAAGGAATCTATCTATCCGGGAAAGTCCATTTTCAACAGCAGCCTGATCGATCTCGCGAACGATTGTTTGATAGCCCGCCTGGGCACAGACTTGGGCAATTCCAGATCCCATAAGCCCACACCCCACCACGCCGATTGTCCGAATTTTGAAACCGCTACTATCACTTGAGATCATGTCAAAAACTCTGTCGCAACTGAGACAATCTAGCGATCATAACTCAAACAATCTTCTGTGCTGAAGTTGGTTCAGGTCTAAATGAAGGCAATTAAAAATGACTGGCAAGCCGTCAGTAGAAATAACATTTCACAATATCGCTTGATCAATTCGATCCGCCGCCGTCAAGCATTCTCTTCAGGGCAGAAAAGACCCGCTGTCCGCTTCGGAATGGTTAACATGGGCAGCGTAATCTCCGGACAAGATTCGGCTGGCCTTTTCAAGCGCGCCATTAAAAACATAGATCCACGAAGAAACGCCGCCTCCTTCTGAACGCCTCACGCAAACCCTCCGGCGAATATAAATACTCTCGTCTGGAGCATTTGAATCATATCCCTCGATTGCATCGAGTTTGGACAGCAAGCGTTCTGCCTGAAGAATTTCGTACAACTCACCGACCACTGTTCCTCGACCAGCCACCATTCCTGGATAAGAACCAAGATCATATAAGACACCCTGCACACTCCCACGGCCGGAGAACCTTAGGAATGGCTCAATGTCCGAGTGGCGACGTAACGAAAACCCACACATGAGGGTGCCATAAAAAAACACATGCATAGCTTAGGCAGTTAAGAATTAAGCGATGTCGAGCTCAATACTGACTCAACAAGCTTCAAGCGGATGGTAAAACTGTAACCATCTATAATCCATTTCTGACCGTCAGACACCACCCTCTAGACCCAAAACCGCTGCATGCTCGCGCATGAATCCGATTACGTTGGCGATATGCTCGTCTAACGGCAACTCTATTTCTTCCGCGCCTCTGCGTAAATCGTCTCGGCTGACAGCCCGGGCAAAAGCCTTGTCCTTCATTCGTTTCTTTACGGATCGAACTTCAAGGTCAAGGATACTTTTACTCGGCCTAACCAGCGACGCGGCAGTCAGAAATCCAGTCATCTCATCACAAGCGAAGAGAGTGTGCTCTAAAGGTGTCTCTCGAGAGACACCGCTATAATCGGCGTGAGAAAGAATCGCACGTATTATGTTCTCTGGATATCCGCGTTCTTTAAGAATCTCGGATCCTCGAAATGGATGGTCCTCAGGATCGGGCCACCGTTCATAGTCAAAGTCGTGAATGAGCCCAACAACGCCCCATTCTGATTCATTTTCACCAAGCTTTCGCGCATAACCTCGCAACGCCGCTTCAACCGCCAGCGCATGTTTTCTGAGGCTCTCGCCCGTCGTGTAGTCCGTTAATAAAGTCCAAGCCTCATCCCGTGTCGGAAACATCTTGAAGGACTCCCTTCCTTGCGAACTGTAAGTGCCACACGGAACACCAACACTTCATCGTGTTTAGTGGGTTAAAACCTGACCGACGACATTCTCAAGAACATTGATCACTGGCAGCAAACTAGTCACAATCACGTTCTATTCACAAAAACTGGTGACAATTGATTCTCGCTGGAAGCTACCACTGTGGCAACTGCCGCATCGCCAGTAACATTCGTTGTGGTCCGACACATATCAATGATGCGATCTACACCAAGAATGAGCGCAATCCCTTCTGTTGGAATCGCGATCGCCTCAAGAATGATTATCAACATGACTACTCCGGCACTAGGTACCGCAGCAGTTCCAATCGAAGCAAGCAGCGCCATTAGAACAATCGTCAATTGGGCGCCAAGGTCAAGTGAGATCCCGAGAGCTTGCGCAATAAACACCGCAGCAACAGCCTGATAGAGAGCGGTCCCGTCCATGTTAATGGTCGCTCCCAGGGGCAGGACAAATGAGGCAACCTCTTCTGATACTCCCAAGTCGTTCTTCGCGTTCTTCATGGTAACAGGTAAGGTAGCCGCACTTGAGGACGTCGAAAAAGCGACAAGCTGCGCTGGCACTACAGCAGAAAAAAACTGGCGCACTCCAATCGGTGTAAACAGTTTCAAAAGAATCGAATATGTACCCAGCGCATGTATAGCCATTCCTAGCAGCGCTGTGAACGTATAGAGGCCTAACGCGGCAAGCAATTGACCTACATCATAAGGATCGTCTCCGGCTACACTCGTAACAGTGTCAGCAATGAGAGCAAACACGCCCAATGGTGCAATCTTGAGTGTCAATTCGACAACTTTCACAACCACTGCATTAAGACTTTCAAAAAACTCAAGAAGCGGTTTCGCCTGTTCCTTAGGAACCATGATGAGCGCAACGCCGACAAGCAGGGCAACGAACACTATGTTGAGCATGTTTCGATTGTCCGTCGCTGCACCGAGAAAGTTTTCAGGTACCAAGTCAACGAGTGGCTGGAGAGGGCGCCGTTCACGAGCACCTTCGGCTGCAACTTCTCTCTCAGCAATATCTGATTGATACGTCTCAGATAATCTCGCTCGAAGCGCTTCAGGCACCGTTTCACCTGGCGCGAAGACATTGACAAGCGTCAACCCAATGACGAGTGCAACAAGTGTGGTGCCGAGATAGATAACAATAGTTTTTCCGCCAATCCGCGAGAGCTTATTTAGATCTGATAGAGAAGCGACGCCAGTGACGAGCGACGCCACCACCAAAGGAACAGCAACAAGCAGGAGTAGCCGGAGAAAAATAATCCCGAACGGAGCAATCCAATTAGCCGTAAAATCCGTCCACCCAGCGACCGCGGCGATCACGCCGTAAACTAGGCCGAATCCAAGTGCCACTAGAATGCGCCAATGGGTTTCCTGGTACCAACTCATGCAAGTCAGTATAGTCAAGAGACCACAGAACAAGTCGACTTCTCGAAAAATAGATCTTAGGTGAACCGCTAGCTCATCACTGACGCCAGCTGGCTAAAATATATCTAGAGACGAGAAAGCGTTGAGTCTAGGCGTTGCTTTGATACCGGCTCTCAGATTCCGAATCCCGGCAGCTCCAATCATGGCTGCATTGTCGGTAGACAGGGAAAGACTCGGCAACAATACCGGCAGTTGAAAATGTTTGCCGCGAGCAACAGCATCGGCACGAAGACGCGTGTTCGCTGATACGCCGCCAGCGATTCCCACACTACAGGCACCAAACCATCGAGCCACCTCAAACGCCCGGTCAAGTAATGACTCGACGACTACTCTCTGAAAGCTCGCGCACAAGTCGGCAATTTCTCCAGACGGAAGCTCTTCGCTACGTAACAGCGCCTTTCGTGAAGCAACATGTCGCTTCACTGCAGTCTTGAGTCCGCTGAAACTGAACTCTGCCCGACCACCCATTCGACCCTCGAATCCTGCCGGAGCGGTAACCTCTGGTCCCTCATTGCGGTCGGCATGAGTCATTCTCGGAACGGGAAAAGTTACCGCGCGGTCGTCCCCCTCTACCGACCAACGATCGATCACCGGACCACCTGGGTAATCCAGTCCGAGCAATTTTGCGACCTTGTCAAAAGCTTCTCCAGCCGCATCATCTCGTGTCCGACCAACCAAGAGATATTTTCCCGCAACGGGAACGTGGTAGAGACTAGTATGACCGCCTGAAACAACGAGCACGATCGCAGGCAGTGGCATCACACCATTTTCAACCACAAGCGATTCAATGTGGCCCGCTAAGTGATGAACGGGAATCAACGGGATATCAAGCGACGCGGCTATCGCCTTTGAGAACGCTACGCCCACAAGAAGCGAACCGATCAATCCTGGCCCCTGTGTCACCGCAATGGCATCAAACTCAGACCATTCAGTGTTCGCATCACTCATTGCACGGTCGACCACTCCGCAGATGTCCCGGACATGCTGTCGCGATGCCAACTCAGGAACCACACCACCCCACTCGCGATGAACATCGACCTGTGATGCAACCACATTTGATTTAACGCTCCAGGGATGGTCGGACTTTCCAGTTTCCATCACTACCGCAGCCGCCGTCTCATCACACGACGTTTCAATCGCCAGTACTTTCACGTCGACGCCGTCTCTCTCAAGTCCTTACAGACCTCACGGAGACTCTCTACAAACGGCGGGCGGCAAACACCCTTATCGGTAATAATGGCAGTCACCAACCGGTGCGGTGTCACATCAAAGGCTGGATTCCACACACCGGCACCCTCAGGTGTCATCCGTGTAGACCCAATGTGTGTAACTTCGTGTTCATCACGTTCCTCAATTGGAATAAGTGATCCATCGCGGGTTCCAAGGTCAACGGTTGAGCATGGTGCAGCAACATAGAACGGGATGTCGTGCTGGTTGGCAAGCACGGCCACCGTATATGTCCCAATCTTATTCGCGACGTCACCATTCGCCGCAATTCTATCCGCTCCCACCACGACCACATTGACCCTTCCATCACGCATCAGTGAACCGGCCATCCCGTCTGTAATAACAGTTGTTGTAATTCCATCCCTCAGAAGTTCCCAAGCGGTTAGTCGAGCTCCCTGTAGAAAAGGACGGGTTTCATCGGCAAAAACAGCTACCTTCTTTCCCTCAGCCACGGCGCCACGTACAACTCCCAATGCCGTGCCATAACCACCAGTAGCGAGCGCACCAGCGTTACAATGTGTCAGCACTTGAGCATCAAACGGTAAGATGCCTGCTCCGTAACTACCGATCGACTTGCAGCTAGCCACATCCTCGTCATGAATCTTCAGGGCCTCGGTCAACATAGCGGCGCGGAGCTCTTCAGGTGATTCTCCGGCCCGAACCATCAGGGAAAATCTTTCCTTCATCCGATCAATCGCCCAAAACAAATTAACCGCTGTCGGTCGGGTCCCAGCTAATAGTTCGCATAACCTATAAAACTCCGTCGCTAACTGACTCGACCCCTTGGCCTTACTTCGAAACACGCCGAGCGCGAGTCCCATAGCAGCTGCAACTCCGATCGCGGGTGCTCCTCTTATTACCATTTGTCTAATGGCCTTAGCTACTTGATTCACAGTTTTGCAACGAACATAAACTTCCCGGGTCGGAAGCTTACGCTGATCGACCATAACAACGGTTCCATCCTGCCACTCGATAGTTGGAAGCATAAGGGAATAATATAAGGACTCCGTTCCCAGAGTCAGGACAGCGTACGTGTCAGATCAAGACACTTGCGATGGCAGCGTTAATAAGTGTCGCGAGAAATCCTGCCAACAACGCACGAGAACTGAGACGAGCCAAATCTGAGCGCCGGCTTGGTGCCATGCCGCCAATACCTCCAAGAATCACGCCAACCGAACCAAAATTAGCGAAGCCAGTTAGAGCAAACGTCGCAATGACATGTGCCCGCGCACTCATAACCTCCTGATACTGATCATTGAGCTTTACATAAGCCACAAATTCGTTTGTTACCAGTTTCGTGCCCAAGAGGTCGGACAAAATCGGAACATCGGCACCCGAGACGCCTAATAGAACAGAAACTGGCGAAAATAGTGTGGCAAACATTCCGGCGAGACTCAGCCCAGAATTCCCTATGCCAAGGAGGTAGTCAACCATCGCCACAAGGGCCAAGAATGCAATGAGCATTGCCGCAACG
>CAZWIL010000114.1:0-7153 GCA_964634175.1 uncultured Vicinamibacteraceae bacterium | reverse complement strand
TGCGGTGTTGCGCGAACCAGACTCGATGGAGTTGTCTTAACCAGAGCTGTGCCAAGACGTTCTTCCCAGCCGTCCAGTCCCGGCGTCATCTCTCGTTTCACATACGACATAAACTCGTTCACCTCTCGCTGCATTTGGTCCATCTTGCGACGCATGTTGAGAATAATCTCAACGCCCGCAAGGTTAACACCAAGGTCGCGCGTAAGTGTCAGAATGGTCTCAAGTTGCTTGAGATCTTCGCTCGAATAGAGTCGTGTATTGCCGTCCGTGCGAGACGGCTTCAGAAGACCTTCCCGCTCATAGAGTCGCAGTGTTTGAGGGTGAATGTCGTAACGCTGCGACACAGCGCTAATCATGAAATACGCTTCGCCAGCCTGTTTTGAACCCATTGCCTGTCACTCAAGAAATAGACCGTTTCGCACGTTAGTTGCATTCAGACGACCGAACTCCCGAAGTAATTCCCTTGACCGTTCATCCTTTATCTTCGGTAACGAGAGAACCACCGTCACAACCAAATTCCCTCTATCTCCGGTCTTTGGAGACAGCGCGCCTTCCCCTCTAATACAAAACCGTTGTCCCGATGAAGTGCCAGGGGGGACGGTTAGGGTGGCTCTCCCATCGATAGTCGGAACTTCAAATGTAGCGCCGAGGACTGCTTCATTAACACTGATTGGAGCTTCAAGGTGCAGGTCGTCACCATCGCGAGCAAAGACACGATGCGGCTCAACTGTCGCCGTAATGTACAAATCTCCAACAGGTCCGCCACCTCTCCCAACATGCCCTTTGTTGGCTACTCGCATGGTGGCGCCATCAGCCACACCCGCAGGGATCTGAACCGCTATTTCTTCCGTCCTCGAAAAGACACCTTCTGATCGGCACGACCCACAAGGTTGCCGTCTTTGACGACCAGTTCCATTGCACGCTCCGCAAGCTTTTGTGAAAACCATATGCCCGCGCCGCCACTGTGCAGTGCCAGCGCCATCACAATCTGCACATGGCATTTCGCTCGATCGGCGAAAACCCGTTCCACGACATCGAACACAAGCTTCCAACTTTGTCACAAGTAGACGTCGTTCAGTTCCCATGAGCGCTTCCTCAAAGCTCAGGGTCATATCAGCGTACAGATCACTGCCCTTCTCTACGTCAATTGTTGCCTCTTCAGATGTTTCCCTAAGAACTTCCGAGAACAATTCCGCAAACGTTGCCGAAGTACCTGTCACCGGAACAGAAAAGTCAAATCCATGGAACTCAATCGATGCGGGTCTGGGCTCAGATTGCCGCTCGCCATGCGTGTCATACGCCTTCCGACGTTCCGGGTCGCACAGGGTTTCGTAAGCTTCAGTCGCGCGCCGAAAAAATGCCTCGGCTTCACGATCGCCAGGATTAATATCGGGATGATATCGGCGCGCAAGCCGCGTATAGGCTCGCTTCACCTCCCGTAGAGTTGCTCCACGGTCAACACCCAGGATCACATAAAAATCCATCGCAACCTGTGTCGCTATTTCTTCTCATCTTCCACTACTTCTGCATCAATTACATCCGCATCCCCGCTCGAAGCAGTATCACCCTCAGTTGAACCACTCGATTCATTGCCAGAAATGTCAGGGTCCGGCGCTTCGGCAGCAGTCTGCTGATAGAGTTGCTCGGCTGCCTTGTGCTGGGCAGCGGTCAATTGCTCCACTGCATTATTAACCGCTTCTATGTCGCTCCCTTCAAGAGATTTTTTGACAGCTTCAATCGCCGTATCAATAGGCTGACGTGCTTCGGAGGTTAGCTTCTCGCCGGAGTCACTCATCATCCTCTCCGCTGCGTAAACAGTTTGGTCGGCGCGGTTTCGAGTTTCGACCTCATCCTTTCGAGATTTATCCTCATCAGCGTGTGCCTCGGCTTCCTTCATCATCTGGTCAACTTCGTCTTTACTTAGCCCACTGGACGCCGTAATCGTGATTTTCTGCTCCTTGCCAGTCCCAAGGTCCTTTGCTGACACATTTACAATCCCATTTGCATCAATGTCGAAAGTGACTTCAATTTGTGGAACACCTCTAGGTGCTGCAGGAATACCAACTAAATGAAATTTACCCAATGTTCGGTTGCCTGGAGCCATTGGACGTTCGCCTTGTAACACATGTACTTCAACGCTGGTCTGACTGTCAGCAGCGGTCGAAAAGATCTCTCCCTTTCGAGTAGGAATCGTCGTGTTTCGCGGTAAGAGGGTCGTCATTACGCCTCCCAATGTCTCAATCCCAAGAGAAAGAGGTGTTACGTCTAACAACAAAAGGTCCTTAACCTCACCCGATAACACACCAGCCTGGACGGCCGCTCCGATTGCCACCACCTCATCCGGATTAACACCTCTGTGCGGTTCTCGATCAAAAACCAACTTGACAAGTTCCTGCACCTTGGGAATTCGCGTAGAGCCACCCACCATGACAACTTCATCAATCTCAGACGATTTCAAGCCGGCGTCTGACAACGCCCGCTTGACCGGCTCAATCGTCCGCTGCAGCAGGTCGTCGACTAGTTGTTCAAATTTCGCACGAGTCAGCTTCATTTGCAGGTGCTTCGGTCCCGACTGGTCAGCCGTAATAAACGGCAAGTTGATCTCCGTCTCCACTACCGTCGACAGTTCCATCTTGGCCTTTTCTGCAGCCTCCCTCATGCGCTGCAAAGCCATCTTGTCCTGGCTAAGATCGATGCCCGCATCAGCTTTAAATCCCTCGACAATCCACTCGATAATGCGTTGATCGAGATTGTCGCCACCGAGATGTGTATCTCCATTAGTAGCTTTAACCTCTACAACACCTTCACCAACCTCCAGGATCGATATATCAAACGTACCCCCCCCGAAGTCGTACACTGCAATTGTTTCGTCCTTTTTCTTGTCAAGTCCATATGCCAATGCGGCCGCAGTTGGTTCATTGACAATCCGCATAACTTCAAGGCCAGCTATTTGACCAGCATCCTTCGTCGCTTGGCGCTGTGCATCATTGAAATATGCTGGAACGGTAATGACTGCCTTGTCGACCGGCTGTCCCAAATATTCTTCGGCAGATTGCTTGAGTTTCTGTAAAACCATTGCCGAGATTTGAGGTGGGGAATATTCGTCTCCCCTAGCGTTAACACGTGCGTCTCCATTTGAAGCCTTAACAGTTTCGTAAGGCACCATCTTCATTTCCTCGGAAACCTCATCAAACCGACGCCCCATGAATCGCTTAATGGAGAAAATCGTGTTTTCCGGATTCGTGACGGCTTGACGTTTCGCCACTTGGCCCACTAAACGCTCATCCTCCTTCGCAAATGCCACTACTGACGGCGTCAGTCGATTTCCTTCAGGGTTCGTAACCACCGTGGGCTCCGTTCCCTCCATCACCGCAACAACAGAATTCGTCGTACCTAAGTCAATCCCAATAATCTTGCTCATCGTCTTACTTCCTCAATACTCTAATTAATTGCGAAATCACTCAGAAACACAATAAGTGAATGTTTCTATAACATATTATATGAGTGCTTTAGAGTCAAATATATCCTAGCAAGGCCATTGATCACACATAAAAATTTCTTCCGGCGAAGAATCAATCTGATTTACCAGACTACCGACATGTGTACAATGAATGAGTCTCCTAGGCACCCACACTTAATTTAGACTTACTGAACCTATGGACATGCCGTTAGACAAGGCGAAAATAAGAAACCCCCTACTCCGACGAGCTCTTATTTTCGGCAGTTTTGGTGTCGCAGCCTTATTAGGTGCAATTAGTGGTGTCCTGTTCGCCTACTCACCTGACCTTCCGGAAATCTCTGAGCTCGATAGCTATACGCCAGGGACTATCACGCGGCTGTACGACCGCAACAACATCTTGATCGGCGAATTCGCCACTGAACGCCGCCTGATTATCGGCTACGAAGACATTCCCCCTGATCTTCGACATGCCATCATTTCAGCCGAAGATGGTACGTTTTTCACTCACGTAGGTTTCAACCTTCGACGAATCCTCGCAACCGCCGTAAGTAATGTTTTAAGTGGTGACCTTACCGCAGCGGGGGCAAGCACGATCACCATGCAGCTTGCTCGTAACATCACCTTAGGCGGAGAGCGCTTGGGCCTGGAAAAAACCTGGCAGCGAAAGCTACGCGAACTGTACTACACGTTTCATATCGAAAAACGATATACAAAACGTGAGATTCTGACCCTTTATGTCAACCAGATGTGGCTCGGCACAGCGATTCACAGCGCACACGGGGTTGAAGCGGCATCAAGACTCTATTTTGGAAAATCTGTCAAGGAACTCAAATTAGAGGAAGCGGCCTTAATCGCGGGCATTATCCAATCGCCAGCACGCCAGAGTCCGCTAGTCAATATGGATTTAGCGGTGACCCGCCGCAACTACGCGCTTCAGCGAATGGCCACCGAAGAATATATAACCCAAGAGTCCGCTGACGAGGCAAAGCTGTTACCCATCGTCCTCGCCCAACGAACAGTACGGAGCAACTCAATAGCACCGTATTTCATCGAAGAAGTCCGTCAGCATCTCGAACAAGAATACGGTGTCGCCAAGCTCTACGAGGAAGGGTTGAGCGTTCACACCACGTTGGACTCACGGTTACAGATTGCCGCTAACAAGGCGATCGAGAGTGGACTACGTGTACATGACAAGCGTCGGGGATTCCGAACTCCAAGCCGTAACATTCTTGATGAAGCCGATACTGTTGCTGATTCTGAAAAAGCACTCGATATCCTCCAATCTTTCGAGCACAGCCGGTGGGTGTTCAGCATAAATCCTGGCGATATCATTCCAGCTATCGTTACAGATGTAGACCGCGAATCAATCGGTGTTCGTTTTGGTTCCTACACCGCAACCGTGATCCCCAAGGGCTTACGATCGTTGTCGACCGGAGGAACTGAAGGGTTTCGAGGCATTGGCCGCACCCCGGCAGACCAACTAGTTCGCCCGGGCGACCTGATTGAAGTCAAGGTCACGGCATTCGAAACGATGGATGGTGATGGAAATCCACTTGATCCGGCTCTTGTCGAAGCGGACCTAGACCAAGAACCTCTCGCAGAAGGTGCCCTGCTAGCACTGGACAACCGAACAGGTCGCATCCTGGCCATGGTAGGTGGTTACAATTTTGAACGCAGCAAGTTCAATCGAGCAACTCAAGCGTATCGCCAACTGGGCTCTCTTTTTAAAGGTGTGCTGTACGCAGCCGCGGTAGATCAAGGATATACAGCCAATTCGATCGTGGTGGACGATCCCGTGAGTTACGACGTGGGCCCAGAACAAGACCTGTACGAACCAACAAACTACGATAATACCTACGAAGGCCCGATCACTCTACGCCGAGCGCTTGAAAAATCTCGCAATGTACCCGCTGTTTGGATGATGAACGAGATTGGGCCTGAGGCGGTGATCAACTTCGCGCGGCGGCTTGGATTTACGTCACCAATACCACCGTTCTTATCCGTGGCCTTAGGGTCTTCCGAAGCAACTTTAATGGAAGTAACAAGTGCGTACTCGGCGTTCCCTAATCGAGGCACACGGATGGTGCCGTATCGGATTGAACGTATCGTGGATCGCGCGGGAGATATTCTAGAAACTGGAAGACCCGTACCACAGGATGCGCTCCGACCAGATACCGCCTACATTATGGTGAGTCTGATGCGTGGTGTCGTCCAACGGGGTACCGGTATTCGAGCATCGCGACTAGGATGGCCTCTAGGCGGGAAAACCGGCACGATGGATGACTATACAGACGCATGGTTCGTCGGATTTGGTCCAGATATCACGGTTGGCGTCTGGGTTGGTTATGACGAAAAGAAGACCCTTGGTGACAGCGAAGAGGGAGCAAGGGTCGCATTGCCGATCTGGACAGATTTCCTTCGAGCTTATACAGACGGAAAGGAAGCTCCTGAAGGTTTCGTGGCGCCTGACAACATAGTATTCAGGTCAGTGCACGAGATGACCGGACAGCTTACTGAGCCATGGTCTCATGGGGCGATAGAAGAAGCTTTTATTATTGGCACTGAACCCAGTGGTGGGATCTTCAGATAAACGACATGGCACACGTAGTCTCATCAACTAGGCACTGTCACCCGCTCTATTACTTGTAGGCTACCCAGATTCGGTCTTTGCTTCACCCTCTACTCCCAAGGTTCCGGCTGCGCGCCTCATTAGATAGCGCTTAATGAAGTCGTCCAAGTCGCCATCAAGTACTCGATCAACATTACCAACATCCATTTTGGTACGATGGTCCTTTACTAATCGGTACGGATGAAGCACATAGCTTCTAATCTGACTTCCAAACGCAATTTCCTTTTTCTCCCCGCCGATCTTCTCAAGCTTGTCTCGTTGTTCCTGCTGTTTTACGTCGTAGAGGCGCGCCCTAAGCACACTCATTGCCGCGTCACGGTTACGATGCTGCGACCGCTCATTCTGGCACGACACCACTATCCCCGTCGGAAGGTGCGTGATACGTACGGCCGAATCCGTGACGTTAACGTGTTGTCCACCGGCACCACTAGAACGATAGGTATCGATACGCAGTTCTTTCTCCTCGATCTCGATCTCGATATCATCAGAAAGTTCCGGCCACACGAAAACAGATGCAAACGAGGTATGTCGGCGGGCCGCCTGGTCGAACGGAGAAATTCGCACGAGGCGATGAATCCCCGCTTCGGCGAGTAGCAGCCCGTACGCATACTCGCCCTTAACTGTTACGGTTGAAGCCTTAATCCCAGCCTCGTCCCCGGGTTGAAAATCGATTATGTCTCTCGAAAAACCCCGTCGCTCGGCCCATCGAAGATACATGCGCAATAACATCTCAGCCCAGTCTTGAGACTCCGTTCCACCAGCGCCTGGGTGAATAGTAACAATGGCATTACACCTGTCATGCTCGCCACCAAGCATTTTCTTCGTTTCGGCGGTTTCGACTTCTTCGGCAAAGCCATCCAACCCTGTCACAAGCTCTTCGACTACTGCTTCACCCTGCCTCGCCCATTCGACCAACACTTCTAGGTCGCTACTCCTAGTCTGAAGAGAAACCGACAACTCTCGATCTTCCTGAAGTCGTTGACGACGTTGCATGACACGCTGAGCATTGTCAGGATCATCCCAAAAATCTGGAGCAGCGGACTGTCTATCTAACTTAGAGACTT
>CAZWIL010000113.1:0-7169 GCA_964634175.1 uncultured Vicinamibacteraceae bacterium | reverse complement strand
GAATGATCTGGTGGTTGAATCCGATGAGTCGAGTCGCATGTGGTCACGCCGGAAGAAAGTTGGGGGTATCTTGGCAGAAGGAGCGTCTGGCGGCGCAGATCACGGTGCCGTAGTCGTTGGCATCGGCGTTAACATTAACTCAATGGGGTATCCCCCCGACATAGTCGACAGGGCGTCATCGCTTGAAGCGATATCTGGACGGAAGGTAGACCGCGGAATCGTAATGTCAAGCATACTTTTGTCTTTGGCAGAATGGAGTGATAAATGTAGGGCCGCTGGCGGAGCAACGATGTTGCAGCGGTGGCGAGAACTGTCTCCATCGAGTCATGGGGCAAGAGTCTCGTGGGCGTCTACTGAGGGTGATCGTAGTGGTATTACCGAGGGGATCGATTCTGATGGCGCGCTTCGTGTTCGGTTTGGCGAACAGATTGAGCGGGTTTTTGGTGGGACGCTAGTCTGGCTTCCGGGGCCAACCCTGGATTCCATGGGGGGCTGAGATGCTCTTGGCAATTGATGTCGGTAATACGAACATCGCTATAGGAATATTTGCTGGCCGCGAACTGACGGTCAGTTGGAGATTAGCGTCAGCGGTGGAACGCACAGCAGACGAGTTGTGGGTCATTGTAAGTAGACTTCTTGCTGAACGACGTGTTGATGCCGGTCAAGTTACCGGTGTAATCCTGTCTTCGGTAGTGCCAACAGTCACTGAGAGTGTCGCGAAAATGGTTGCACAGGGATTTGGGCAACAGGTGTTACGCGTTGATTCAAATAATGCAGGTCTGTCGATTCTGTATGAACATCCTGAAGAAGTTGGCGCTGATCGGTTGGTTAACAGTGTTGCTGCCCGAGCACTCTACGGAGAGCGTGGGCACCCTGTAATCGTAGTGGATTTTGGAACCGCTACTACTTTCGATGTCATATCGCCGCTGGGCGAGTATCTAGGTGGCATTATTTGCCCCGGTGTTGAAATTTCAGCAGATGCATTGTTTGAGCGCGCCGCCCGCCTACCAAGAGTGGACATTCAGCGACCAGCAGCGCTAATTGGTCGGACCACCGTCGGATCGATACAGTCAGGATTATTCTACGGCTATGTTGCGATGATCGAGGGGATTATCGAACGTCTGAATGATTCGCTGTCGAAAGCGAAACCTTCCTTATGTGTGGCTACAGGAGGACTTGCTGAAAAGATGGCAACTGAGGTTCGTTTTATTGACCACATCGATCTCAATCTAACTTTGACTGGTCTCAGACTGATCTGGGAAAGGAACGCAGCGGGTTAGGAATTGAGTCACTGACTTCTGTAGATTTATGGATCTTGGTTCTTACTGTCGTGAAGTCGAATCGTACCTTTGCGGTAAGAACAGCGGTCATCTTGTTCGAATTGTTGGTCCTGGATTTGAGTTGGTGTGTGACTGGGCAGAGAGACAGATTCCATTGCATGTCGTGTTTCGTGCGATTGACCGAACGGTTGAACGCCGTTATGGGCAAGGGCGTCTAGGGCGTCCGATTAGGATTGAGTTCTGCGAAGCAGACGTGAAGGAATTATTTGATGAGTGGCACCGTGCTTTGGGACCCGGTGCTCTGTCGTCAACACCATCTAGAGATCAGAGTAGACGGTCCTTAGTTGAGTCTCACGTTGAACGGACTATCGATCGGTTGACCGCTTGGCGTGATAATGGTGAGCAGTTACCTACCATGATGGACGTAATTACTAGAGCAATTACTGACCTTAATCTAGTTCGCGACAGGATTCAGATTGCCCAAGGTGCTGCACGACAGGAAGTCGTTGCTCGCCTTCGACAGATCGAAATTGAATTAACGGCGGAATTGCATGAAATGGTTGATTCTGAGACTTTCGAGTCAATACAGTCAGAAATGGAAATTGAACTTGAATCGTTTCGAGAGCGCATGCCTCCTGAAGCGTTCGATAAGGCCAAGCGTGTAGGCATTGACCGCCTACTATATGACCACTTTAAACTTCCGAAGATTTCTTTTGAATAAGCTGTTCATCCCGTATTTCTGTAGGTAAGGAACGTTAAGACTACTGAGCTGGTCAAGTTATGAAAGAAATTCTTGACCTTCGCGTTGAACGGCCAGTCGCCGGCGGAGTCATGCTTGCTCGCCACGGTGGCCGGGTTGTTCTGGTCTCTGGCGCGATTCCTGGAGAACGAGTACGAGCCGGTATCGTTCGAGAAAGTAGAGATGTAATTCACGCCTCAGTAGTCGATGTTGTGGAACCAGACGCCGACCGACGTGCGATAAATGTTGACCCCACCTGTGGCGGGCAGGTTTATCTACATATCAATTATGGCCGCCAGGTACAGCTAAAGACAGAGGTAATTGGAGATGCACTCCGGCGGATTGCTCGCGCTGGCGATCTAGGTCCGGTAGCTGTTACTCCGTCACCCGAACACGGGTATCGGATGAGAAGTCGATTGCATGTGGGATCAGCCGGTATTGGTTTTATTCGGGAAGGCACGCACAAGCTGTGCGATCCCGCCGAGACACGTCAACTACTGCCGGAGACAAACCATATGCTGGCTGTGGTGGGACGACGATTGGCTGGTACGGATTATCGCTCGGTTTCACATGTAGACCTTGCAGAAGATATTGTTGGCGAATCTCGGGTGATTAACTTTCACCTTAAAAAACCTTACTTGTCCACAGAAGTTTCTGCCTGGTCGTCGGGCTGCTCGCTTTCAGGAGTGACTTGGTCTCGACCGGGCAGTTCTGCAATAGAAGTTGTGACAGGAGAATCTAATATCTTTGACGCCGTCGCTACGCTCTTGCCTGAAACACCATCCCTCGAAGGGATGATTGGCAGAAATGTGCGTTCGTTCTTTCAGGCCAACCGTTATTTACTACCGTCGTTGGTTAGTGCGGTCTGTAAATATGTCAAAGTAGGGCCGGTTCTTGATCTTTATGCGGGTGTTGGCCTGTTTGCAGTGGCATTGGCCGGTTTGGGCGTCGATGAAATTACCGCAGTAGAGCGAGACGTCATAGCTCGTAAAGACTTGATCCAAAATGCCAAGGGTGTCGCGCGGCAAGTTCAAGTCGTCGAAACTTCAGTCGAGCGGTTTTTAACGGGCAGTTCTGAGCGTATTCAAGGCACGGTCATCGTTGACCCTCCAAGGGCAGGGCTGTCAAAGACAGTTCTTGAACGTCTAGTGAAAAGACGGGCCGCCTCCATAGTCTATGTGTCATGCGACGTGGCCACCTTCGCACGTGACGTCGGCAGGTTCCGTCAAGCTGGCTACAGTATTGAGGCAGTACAGGCTTTTGACATGTTTCCCAATTCGGCACACATTGAATTACTCGCCAAACTCGGCAGCTAGTGTCTGTTGTCGCAGCAAGAGTTGATATTGATAGCCACGGCTACGTAAGCCGTTACATCCGGGTCGGAACTTCGCACCCCATCAATTCCAGGGCTTTGCTTAATTGGTTCCGTACGTAGACAACAACTGCAGCTCGCCACAGACGGACATCCACGTCTGATTCCTTAAGTACCGGGTATCGATGGTAAAACCCGTTAAAAGATTGCGCCAGAGTGAAGGCGTACTTTGCTAGCGACGAGAGTTCCAATGTGCGAATCGCCTGTTCGGCAACTTCTTCTAAACGTGATGCCTCGAGCACTAGGTCCCAAAGATCCGTTCCATCTGGATCTTCAAGAGCAGATAGCGAAAGCGACGGAAGTTGTTCGATTATGTAAACGCTGTCTATGTCGTCTTTGGCTTTCAGTTTTCTAAGAATATTCCCGGCACGGACAGTTGCATACTGTAGGTATGGGCCACTTTCACCTTCAAAACTCAGCGCTTCGTCAATGTCAAACGCGATCACCTTACCGCGTGAATACTTGATCATGAAGTAGCGGACGGCGGCGATTCCAATAGCCGTGGCAATCTCGTGAACTTCGGTATCGGTTAATTCCTTGTTACGTGCACGCACTTCATGGGCGGCGGCTTTGGTTAGAAGGTCCAAGAGATCATCGGCTTTAACGCCCAATCCCTTCCGACCCGATACTTCAACGAAGGGACGGTTGGTTGAGGCGCTGTCTTCATAGCCTAGATGTGCGGCTGTACTGTGGGATAAAGCAACCATTTCGTATGAAAAATGTACAGACTTCTCTGCTTGTTCGTTGTGTCCTGCCGCGGTCAATGCTTGTCGAAGGAGTTTTTGAAGATAGGCTTGGCGGGTGTCGATCACGTTGAATACGGCTGAGGCGTGACCAAAGCGGGGAGACGTGTGGTGGTTTCCGTCGCCCTCAGTAGCTGTTGTCCAGAGAGTTCGACCAGACCGTTGAGTCAGATAGGGCCGAAATTTAAAGTTTTTGCCTATCAATCCAAACTTCCAGAATTGGTACGCGATATCTTTACCGACATATGTGACGGTTCCGTCAGATCTCACAACAACCTTGTATCTTGGGTCAGTACTATCGTCGGGCCGATCTTCTCTAATTTCCATGACCCAACATCCGGCTTGTGGGCCGGTTGGTTGCAGAAAAAGAACACCGGCTTCCTTTAGAAGGTCAAAGGCTGTTTCCCAGAAATCGAGTCTGAGGATGTCCCCTTCCCAACTTAAGAGGTCATACTCGACGTTTAGCCTGTCCATTGTCGCGAGGTGGTATCTGACGATGCGATCTGCGATTAAGCTAGCTAATTCTGCTGAGGGATTGCCGCCTCGCTCTAAATCTTGGAGAGCTTTCTTCCGAATTTCCAATCGTGTTGGATCAGCTTCGTACCACTCCGTAACTTTTGCATAGAGGTCCCAGCAGTAGTAGTCAAAGTGGGGTAAATCACAGAGTAATCGAACGTCTTCTAAAGATTTCGATTCCAGTTGTTCGAATCCGACAACGACATCTGCGACTTGAACTCCGGTATCGTCGATATAGTTTTGAATCTCAACCGCTTGCCCCGAAAATCGTAGCAGTCGGACCAACGTGTCACCCAGGGCAGCGTTACGAAGGTGTCCAATATGCGCTGCTTTATTTGGGTTAATCGCTGTGTGTTCAACGATTATCTTTTGAGCTTCATCGGGTTCGCTTGAAAGAGAGTTCGGTGGGGATTCTAATACCGACCGGAGGTACTTTGCTCGATCAAGATAGATATTAACGTATCCGCTTTTTGTGGCCTCGGCCTTGGCGACCCCATCGATATGTCCTAGTGCTTCAACGATTTCTTCGGCGATTGCCCGCGGTGGTTTGCGCAGTGTTTTGGCGAGTTCAAAAGCAACGGTGATAGCAAGGTCACCCAGTGGGCGGCTAGGTGGATACTGGATAGTAATATTCGGACATAATTCTGGTGACAGGTCATAAAGTGTCTTTAGAACTGACCTGAATCGGTCCTGTACTTTTTGATGGAGGAGCAGGATCATTGCGCTGACTTAGACCTGTGAGTGTCTGGGCAGAGTTTTAAGGCCGTTTCGTAGTCGTTGGGTGAATTGACATTGAAAAAGAGTGTCCCCGCCGGATCAAAAGATTCGGTGTCAGTTGGTCCCAGCTCACGAACTGTTACATTTTGAAGGAGGTCTGTCACTTTATTGGCTCGTGCATCGAGATGTTGTTGAATGACCTTGATACATCGTTGATTGTATGCCGCACATAAAGGTTGATAGCCCTCTGTGGTGCGAGGAATGGCTACATCAACATCACGTCCAGAGTCGGCTAGATATTGGAGAAATCGAACGGTTACAAACGGCATGTCACCTGCTATTACCAGTGTGATGGGTGTCGTGGCGTGGACTAGTGCTGTAAGAATTCCTCCCAAGGGGCCACATCCAGGCCTGATGTCTGGCCAAATTGGAACGCCGAGTGACTTGTAGAGTGCATGGTCGCTGGCCACGATTGCTACGTGGTCCGTAATCTCCCGTAAGGTTATCAACTGACGGTCTATGATTCGCGATCCGCCGATCGGAAGTAAGGCTTTGGGCCGACCGCCCATTCGACGAGCCTGACCGCCGGCAAGAATTGCCGCCGTGTACATTCCGCGTAACCTTACCAGATTCGTCGGTGGGCGGGGAGCGCGGTTTGTTCGTTGACAGTTCAACGCAGCTCGTTTTACCGTAGGTATCTAAGTAAATAGGAAACTGAGCGCCAATTAATGAAACGGATACGACGATTCCGGGTCGGGTTGGTGGTGTGTTGGGTAACGCTGTCTTTCTCTGTGTCGTTCATAACGGCACTGCAGGAGTCCCCGGAAGGGGCAACTGAGCCGGTTGTCTATTCAGCTGTGGTTGATGCGCTTATCCATCCTGTCTCTGCTGAGTTCATTGAGCAGACCATCGCTCGTGCCGATGCAGACGATGCCGAATTGGTAGTTTTGACTTTGCGAACACCTGGTGGGTTAGTCGATTCAACACGTGCGATCAACACCAGCATAATCGACGCGAAGACACCGGTTGTGGTTTACGTCGGACCGAGTGGAACTCGCGCAGCGTCTGCCGGGTTTTTGATTACAATTGCAGCCGATGTATCCGCCATGGCTCCGGGAACTCATATTGGTGCTGCGCATCCAGTCTCTGGCACGGGCGCGGCGATGGACGACGTCGCGGCAGAGAAGGCGGCGTCGGATGTTGCAGCGTACGCGAGGTCGCTTGCCAGTCAGCGAGGCCGAAACGTGGATTTGTCAGAGAAGGCCGTGACCGAAAGTCGTTCCTTCACTGAGAAAGAGGCGATTGACGCCGATCCCCCACTTGTCGACCTGATCGCTGACGATCTTGACGATCTTCTGCAGCAGTTGGATGGTCGAGTGGTAAAGCGATGGAATGGCGATACCACGGTGTTGGCAACGGCTTCGGCACGTGTGCAGATGATGGAGATGAACTGGCGACAGGAGTTACTGAGTGCAGTAGCGCATCCGCAGGTGGCAGTGCTTTTATTCAGTCTTGGAACACTCGGTTTAACGATCGAGCTCTGGAACCCCGGTGGAATTATTCCCGGTGTCGTAGGCGGTCTCTGCCTTTTATTGGCATTTTTTGCTTTTCAAATTCTACCGATTAACTACGTTGGCTTGTTGTTGATTCTGTTTGGCCTGTTTCTTCTTGCTGCCGAGATGATGACGGCTACGTATGGACTTCTCGCCGCTGGTGGGATCGCGGGTATGGTACTCGGCGCTTTAATGTTGGTTGACTCCCCGGCACCTGAGCTGCAGTTAGGCTGGCCGTTCATCATAGGT
>CAZWIL010000112.1:0-7254 GCA_964634175.1 uncultured Vicinamibacteraceae bacterium | reverse complement strand
GCGAGAGTACCTATCACATCATCGGCCTCGTACTGTTCTGACGTCAGCACCGGGACGCCGAGGGCTTCGCAGACTTCGTGTACCAGCGGAACTTGTTCGACCAAATCTGGGGGCATAGGAGCTCGGTTTGCCTTGTAGTCGTCGGCCAGCTCAGAGCGGAATGTTGGTCCTGGAAGATCAAATGCCGCCGCAAGAAAATCGGGTTTGTGATCAGTGATGAGTTTGCGAAGCATTGTGACAAAGCCATAGACAGCATTTGTCGGTCGGCCGTCAGGTCCCGTTAAATCCCTAATAGCGTGATAGGCCCGATACATCTGGGAACTACCATCGATCAAAAATATCCGTTTTGGTGTGTTCGGAGTCATGGGGCGCTGGATTGTATCACCGGGCCCCGGTTGGTCAGTTTGGGAAGGAGATATTGCACCCTAAACACTGTCGACCTTCGTGCCTTCGGTGAATCTCAAACCCTCGCGCTCACCAAGAATACGTACGGCGCGGAACCCTTCGTGCTTCAGCGCCTGTTGAGCGCCGCCATCTAAATAGCGTGGGTCTATTGACTGCCGTGAAAAGATCGCGCCAAGACCGCCGCGAGTCTCGGGATCGATCACGAGGCAGCGGCCCCCGATGCGGGTTACTCGACGAGTCTCCTGAAGACACTGGACACGCTCATTTTGGGTCAGTTCGCCAAGAACGTGTTTTATGACCACAAGGTCGAAACAATTATCCTCGTACGGAAGGCTAGAAACAGGAGCCACCTTGACCTCAACCGAAACGCCTGCCGCGGCGGCTGATTTTTCAAATAGTTTCTCCGCATGTTCGGTTTCCGCCACTGCGCATGCTTGGCCACTAAGGCCGACAATCTTGGCTAGATCGGCAATCAGCCCGGTGTCTTGGCCGCGGACTTGTAGCACATGCTTGCCAAGTTTGAGACCTGCCATGGGCAACTCAAGTGCCCTAGATCCTTGACTTTTTCTGAGTTTAAACAACGACATTGCCATTAAGAGTAGCTTGTATTACAAGCTGGTAAAACCTACATGTTATAGTCTCCCCTCGTGAAAATCCCGAATGAAATAGTTTTGCCTAAAGGTCGTCTTGGTGTGCTTCTGGTTGGTTTGGGAGCCGTTAGCACCACATTTATTGCCGGAGTGCATGCTATTCGGAAGGGTCGCGCCTCAGCGACCGGTGCTCTCAGTCAAATTGGCACGATTCGCTTAGGCAAGCGCACCGATAACCGAACCCCATTGATCAAGGATTTTATTGAACTGGCAGCACTAGACGACCTCGTGTTTGGCGGATGGGACATTTTTGACGAGAACTGCTACGAGGCTGCTAAAACTGCTGGCGTTCTCGACCCGTCTCTTCTTGAAGACCTCCGTCCTGAACTGGAGGCGATCTGTCCTTGGCCTGCGGTCTTCGACCAGCAGTATGTCAAACGTTTGATGGGTCCTAACGTCAAGACTGGTGCCAACAAACGGGAATTGGCCGACCAACTTACGGCCGACATTCGACAATTCAAGGTCGAGAAAAACCTTGACCGCATGGTAATGATTTGGTGTGCGAGTACCGAGGTTTTCATGGAATCGCAACCGGTGCATCAATCTTTGGCCGCGTTTGAGGCTGGGCTTGAGGCTTCGGACCCTGCCATACCTTCGAGTATGGTCTACGCCTACGCAGCGATCAAAGAAGGTCTACCTTACGCTAACGCTGCCCCAAATTTGACCGCCGACATTCCAGCATTGATGGAATTGGCCGCACAGACTGAGTCTCCGCTGGCCGGTAAAGACCTGAAAACAGGTCAAACGCTAATGAAAACCATCATCGCACCTGGCTTAAAGGCTAGGTTGCTCGGTGTCGACGGGTGGTACTCAACAAATATTCTTGGGAATCGAGACGGCGAAGTCCTTGACGATCCTGAATCGTTCAAGACAAAGGAAGAAAGCAAGAAATCAGTACTGGATTACATTCTTCAGCCAAAGCTTTACCCTACTTTATATGACGACCTGCACCATGTTGTTCGGATCAACTACTACCCACCCCGTGGCGACAACAAGGAAGGTTGGGACAACATTGACTTGGTCGGCTGGCTTGACTATCCAATGCAGTTAAAAATTAATTTCTTATGCCGTGACAGCATTCTAGCCGCGCCAATTGTTCTGGATTTAGTGATGTTTTTGGATTTAGCCAAGCGGGCCGGTTTGAGTGGAGTGCAGGAGTGGCTATCTTTTTATTTTAAAAGTCCGATCCATGCTCCAGATCTCTATCCGGAGCACGATCTTTTTATCCAGTTAATGAAATTGAAGAATACCCTGCGCTTCCTGCGTGGCGAAGAGCTTATTACCCATTTGGGCCTAGAGTACTACGACTGAGACGAACGAGCTGGCTGCCCTTTATAGAATTGTTCATTTCAGCGACACGCACTTGTCTGTCCCGGACGACATACCATGGATGGTGACGATCAACGTAGATCGTAGTAGAGTGGATTTGGATGGTGATTAATGTTTGTGTGCCCACCTGTGAGTGTATTTGGCGATTTTTGTTGCGTCGGTTTAACGTCTAAACGTTTGGTCTACGGATTCTGAAAACCATGGCCCTTATCGAGACCGACAATCTGTGGAAAACCTACCGAATGGGAACGGAAGAAGTGCACGCACTCAGTGGCGTGTCTATTGAAATTGAGCAAGGAGAGTACGTTGCAATTATTGGTCCGTCAGGTTCAGGAAAATCGACATTAATGAATCTGATTGGATGTCTTGATACGCCGACTCGCGGAAACTATTTGCTTAACGAGAAAGACGTGGGGCGTATGAACGACGATGAACTCGCTCGGATTAGGAACGAAGAAATTGGGTTTGTGTTCCAGACTTTCAACCTTTTGCCTCGGGCTACCGCCCTGCACAACGTAGAACTTCCACTTATATATGCCGGCGTAGAACCGAAGGAACGTTCCGAGCGGGCACGAAGAGCATTACAGCTGGTCGAGCTGGGTAACCGTATGACCCATCGGCCGAACGAACTGTCTGGAGGGCAGCGCCAGCGCGTCGCGATCGCTAGGGCTCTAGTCAATCGACCGTCAATTCTTCTGGCTGATGAGCCGACTGGAAACTTGGATTCGAAAACAGGGAAAGAGATTATTGCACTTTTTGAGCGGCTACATGATCAAGGCAACACAATCTTACTGATCACCCATGAAGTCGAAGTTGCGGCGCACGCAAAGCGTGTGATTCATATCAAAGATGGAAAGGTTGGCAGCGACCAGAGAAGTGAAACGGCGACAGCGGTTGACCCGGTTCAGGCAAGCGGCGGGTTAAGGTACATCTGATTTTTTGTTGCTAGTTCTATTCTGATTCCCGATACTCGCCAAACACCTTCCGAAGGACGCTAGAAATTTCCCCGACGGTCGCATGGGCTTCCACCGCGGTTATAACCGGAGGAATTAAATTGGCAGTGCCACATGCCGCCAGATGGACTTCTTCAAGTGACCGCCGCCACGCGCCTTCATCTCTGGAGCGACGTACCGCTCTGATTTTCTCGATTTGTTTTGTCTCAACATTCGGATCAATTCGCCACGCATCCACGGTAGGTGTTTCAGTGTCAGTAAACCGATTAACTCCCACCACCACTGAGTTCCCTTCGTCAATTGCTTTTTGGGCACGATATGCTGATTCCTGAATCTGATCTTGGATGAATCCGTGTTCAAGAGCACCAAGAGCACCACCATGCTGATCGATCTGACTTAGCAAGGTGACCGCTTCATCTTCGATGTTGTTTGTAAGACGTTCAATATCCCACGCACCACCCACCGGGTCAACCGTGTTAGTAACGCCGGTCTCTGAGGCTATGACTTGTTGGGTGCGTAGAGCAATTTGAGCGGAGGCCTTAGTTGGTAAACCTAGTGCTTCATCCCAACCGTTACAGTGGAGAGACTGAGTACCACCGAGTATTGCAGACAACGCTTGCAGAGCGACTCGAACGATGTTGTTGTCGGGCTGTTGCGCAGTCAGTGTGCTGCCGGCGGTTTGTGTATGAAAACGAAGTTGTTGGGCTTTCGGATCGCTCACATTAAACCGGTCTCGCATAATGCGTGCCCAGAGTCGTCGTGCCGCTCGAAACTTCGCGATCTCCTGAAGGAAATCGCTGTGAGCATTAAAGAAAAATGACAACCGCCGGCCGAATGCAGCAGCTTCTAGTCCTGCCGCTACCACGGTTTCGACATAGGCAATGGCGTTGGAAAATGTGAACGCGATTTCCTGTGCAGCGGTCGAGCCGGCTTCACGAATGTGGTAGCCGCTGACCGAGATTGGATGCCATTTTGGTAATTCGGCGTCGCAGTAGGTACAAATGTCAGAAACGAGTCTTAAGGACTGGCGCGGTGGGTAGATGTAGGTGCCTCGAGCCACATATTCCTTGAGGATGTCGTTTTGCAGAGTGCCCGCTAGTTTTTCAGTCGAGATACCTTGTCGGCGAGCCACGGCGATGTAGAGAGCCAAGAGAATTATCGCCGTTGAATTGATTGTCATCGAGGTCGAGACACGATCAAGCGGAATTTCTTCAAACAGTGACGCCATGTCATCGATTGAGTCGATAGCGACGCCAACACGACCTGTCTCTCCAGCTGCTTCTGGAGCATCAGAGTCGAAACCAATTTGCGTGGGCAGGTCAAATGCGACGCTCAGTCCGCTTACTCCTTGTTGAAGTAGATAGCGAAACCTTTGGTTGGATTCCTCTGCGGTGCCAAATCCAGCGTACTGGCGCATAGTCCAGTGTCGTCCCCTGTACATAGACGAATAGATGCCTCTGGTATAGGGGAAGCTACCAGGCGACCCGAGTTGTTCTTCTAGAGTTGACTCGGATAGGCCAGCGGTCGATTGACGGGGTATTGACATCCGCCCAAATTCTAGTAGAGACATGGCAAGATGCTCCACTATAAAAGTTTGAAACTTATCCGCGCACCTACGAACGTTCAAAGGGCGATTGACCTAAACACCACACACTATATTGCGTATATAAAGATGACAACACGATATGATGTGGTTTTTTCTTGACACTTTTTTCACGAGTGCTACAATTTGCCGACTTTTCTATATTGTCTTAATCTAATGATGGTAAAGCTGCTTTCCTTCTTTAGCCGAATTAAGCTCAGCCCTGAGTTTGTCGGTTTAGAAGGGGATCTGCCCCGGTTCCCAGTCCGGCGGCGTTCAGGAGGGTCGAAGAATGGACGACGTCGTACATCGGCTTGCTCGTGAGTTAGCCGACGTTATTGGTGCAAATGTTTCTAAGGATCCGCATGTCGAGGAGTGTCGTGAAAAGGCTCGGGCTGCGGGTTATGAAATGAGAATCTCCTTGGAAGCGGTGATTGGGTTCGCCAGTTGTGAAGGGTCCGAGGCTGCGACACAGGTGACAGCGGCACAGGAGGTGACGAAACCGGATCAGGCCGTCGACATCACGGCCAATGATCGAAGGTTTCTTCGGTCGCTCCGAATCGCGGCTGACGAGTTGAATCAGAAGGTTGAATAGGCGGTCATCCGAGTCAACTCGTCACGTGTTGATGTTGGGGGGGGGCTCGATCCACGTCCGCAAATCACTACCTGTCATTTGGGTGGGTTGTTTTATACCCAAAATTCCGAGCATCGTCGGAGCCACGTCTCGTAGTGAACCGTCTCGAAGATTGTAACCACATCCCCGCATGTCTCGATTAATTAAAAGCAGCGGGACTGGATTGGTAGTGTGAGCAGTATGCGGACCGCTCCGCTCTGTGTTCCACATCATTTCAGCGTTTCCGTGGTCGGCGGTAATAACAGCGGTTCCACCTACTTTTTCGACCGCCAAAATGATTCGTGCCAGGCACAGATCAAGCGTAGAGACAGCTGTGACGGTAGCCTCCAAATTTCCAGTGTGCCCGACCATATCGGCGTTGGCAAAGTTGCAGATAATCACGTCGTAGTGCCCCGTTGTTAGACTTGCTACGAGTTGATCGGCGATCGCGGGTGCACTCATTTCTGGCTTAAGGTCATATGTTGGAACTTTTGCCGAGGGAACCAACAAGCGCTCTTCGCCAGCATATGGACGTTCTTCACCAGAGTTAAAAAAGTAGGTAACGTGAGCATATTTTTCTGTCTCAGCCAGCCGGAGATTACTTAGTTCATTGTCGGTAAGTACGTCAGCGAGATTCGATGAGAACACCTGTGGCGCGAAGGCCACCGGCAGATTGTATGTCGCGTCGTATTCCGCCATCGTCGTGACGTTGAGTTGAGGGTGTGCAGACCTCACGAAACCAGTGAACTCGTCACCGAAGGCGAGTGCTTGAGTAAGTTGCCGAGCTCGGTCCGCTCGAAAGTTGAAGAACACCAGCGAATCACCTTCCTCTACAAGGCCAACAGGTTGATTGTCGGCGTCCACGACGACACTAGGTTCAATGAATTCATCGGTGATTCCAGATTTGTAAGAGGCCCTGATCAAATCGACTGCACTCGAGGAGGCTACCCCCTTGCCCAAGGCAATTGCATCATAAGTTCGTTGAGTACGTTCCCAGCGGCGATCACGGTCCATTCCATAGTATCGACCGGAGACGGTAGCGACCTGTCCGATACCACGCGTGTTCATGATTTGTTCGATGTCAGCGATGAAATCTAGCCCGCTAGTTGGAGCGGTATCCCGACCATCCATCAGCGCATGCAAAAAGACTTTCGGAATGTCTCGATCATCGGCCATTCGAAGTAACGCTTTAAGGTGACGCAGGTGACTGTGCACGCCTCCATCCGAAACAAGTCCTACTATGTGAAGGGCCTTCCGTCTGTTTCGGGCGGCGTCTAGCGCAGCGACGAATGGCGGGTTTGAGAAGAACTCTCCATCGCTAATGCTATTGTCGATTCTGGAAAGGTCCTGATACACGATGCGACCGGCGCCCATATTCATATGGCCGACCTCTGAATTACCCATCTGCCCTTTGGGAAGACCGACGGCTTCGCCAGCTGTGACAAGCGAGGCGTGAGGGTACTGCTCAAGTAGCTCTTGAAAATTCGGCGTTCGCGCTAAAGCAATTGCGTTTCGGTCGCGGTCTTCGCGTAGGCCCCAACCATCAAGAACGATCAGAACGAGAGGTGGTCGACGGATTGCCATTACCGATAGTAAGAAGAGCGGTGATGATACCATGGTCAAACTGGGACTTTGGTTAGTGGTCTACATCTAAAGCCTTTTTTGACAATGATTTGAAGCGGTCTTTCGAGTTTGACTTGGTTGTTGCCGTGACCTATGATT
>CAZWIL010000111.1:0-7322 GCA_964634175.1 uncultured Vicinamibacteraceae bacterium | reverse complement strand
TAGAAACATTTTTGTCAGGAAAAGGCATAACGCCGAAAACAGCGCCCATTAAAACTGACAACTCACTAGATATTTCGACCGACGACGTTCAGCCAACATCCGCGGAGTCGACGCCTGCACCTCAAGTCAAAGAGGAAGTCACAGATTTTGTTTGCGAAGACGATGTTCGCGTGGCAATCAATGCGGGCCGGTCTATCGCCATCGACGAGAACACAATTGTCACGCCAGCAGCGCGAGACATGGCTGACAGACACAAAATATTTATCTACGCAGGTCTATCCACCCGCCGGTAGTTTCACCACGCTACCCTCTAGATCTCCCTGGCAACCTACCGACCTCCCTGGTCGCTAATTCGTAACGACACGAGCGTCCATACCGCGGAAACAAAGTCCAACCACGAAATCTTCTTGCCTTCGGCGCTGGTCCGTCCTACGTAAGAAGCCGGCACCTCGTATATCCTTAATCCCTTCATCAGAAGCTTCGCTGTCAGCTCGGGCTCTACATTGAATCGGTTCGATTTAATATCGATAGACTGGACCACGTCTCGCCTGATCAATTTATAGCAAGTTTCCATATCTGTTAGCTTGGCACCGAATAACAAGTTCGTAAGGCCCGTTAGCAGTCGGTTGCCCACCCAATTCTTAAAAGCCATCTCTGGCCTTTTCCCTCCACAAAATCTGGTGCCATAAACCACGGCTGCATCACGTTGTTCCGCCTCAGCAAGCAAGAGCAAATAATCATTCGGGTCGTACTCAAGATCCGCATCTTGAATGATGACGTAATCACCTCGAGCATGACTGAATCCCGTTCGAAGCGCTGCCCCTTTTCCTCGGTTTGTATCATGAAATACGACAACGCGATCTGGCTGGGTCATGCGTGCCAAGATCTCCCTGCTGCCATCAGAGGAATTATCGTCAACGATGATTAGCTCTTTTTCGACATTTACAGAATCGACCTTCGTCAAGAGCCGCTCGATCGTGGCGAACTCGTTGTAAACGGGTATTACAACGGATAAACGCATGAGCGACCGCATTATACTCGCTCAGCGCTGCCTTTTTAGAGGGTCGGCAGCTAAGCGCTCAATGGACGGGGCAGTGTGTTAGAATCACATAAAGATCAGTGTTAGTGTACAAATTCACGCGATGCTTCGAAAAAAATACTCCCTTATCATCGCCGACCGAGAAAACGGCAAAACACACCGCTTTGCTTTTGGTGTTGCGCCGGTCTGCGGAATTCTAGCGCTTCTTCTCGGATTACCCGCCGGCTTCCTGATCTACGCGGAATGGGACACGTCGGTGGCATTAGGTAATCTTCGACTGGAGAATGCGCAACTCGAATTAGAGAACAGCGGATACCGAACCCTCGCAAACGACTTGCCGACACATCTCATGAACCTCGACGAAACTATGGCGAAGTTAGTCGAACGAGTGGACATGGCCCCGGCTATTATTCAATCAATGAGTCAGCTTCCGGATGAGATCCAAGTAGGGTCACCAAAGAGCCTTTTAGACGCCGAAACTCAACTGAATTCCCTAGATAGACTGCGTGGTCTTCTCGGCTCTATTGATGACCAATTGACACTGGTCCGACGAGGCGTAGCATACCGAGAAGCGCTCGCTTCCGCTACACCGGTGATTTGGCCGGCCGATGGATGGATATCCGCCGTCTATGGTTATCGCACAGACCCTTTTACAGGAGAACGCACTTTTCATCCCGCGGTCGATATTTCTACACGAAGAGGACAGCCTGTCTACGCAACGGCAGCTGGCCGTGTGTTTTCTGCAGGCCAAAATGGCAATTATGGAAACCTCATCGAAATTGACCATGGTTTTGGGCTTATCACACGATACGGTCACCTTTCCGCATTCGAAACCGACCTTGGCGACACTGTTCAACGCGGTGACGTTATCGGCTATGTCGGCGCCACCGGACGCGCCACGGGACATCATGTCCACTACGAAATCTGGTCAAACGGTCGAACACTTAACCCCGCAAAGTTATTGGCCGAAAATCGAAACGTCCCTGCGAACTAGCAAGACGAACTGACCAACTTGCCAGCTTGCGCATGGTTAAGACGGGACACTACAATTCTCAGATACCTTCTCTCGGTTCTTTCAGACCAGTGACCGACAACCCAAGGCCTAAACAGCTTTGGCGGTATCACTCTGCAAGCAATCCGCGGAGACACTTCCCATTCTCAAAACTCACTTAAACGGATGCTGGATAGACTACTAGCTAAGGTTTTCGGGACACAAAACGACAGAGAGCTAAAGCGTCTGTGGCCGTTAGTCTCGGAGATCAATGCCCGCGAAGACCGTCTCCGAAACACATCAGACACAGAACTGACCACTGAAACGGGCAAACTCCGAACGCGTGCCGATAACGGTGAGTCCCTTGACAGCTTGTTGCCCGACGCCTTTGCCCTCGTACGTGAAGCCGGCTGGCGAACCCTTGAGATGCGCCACTTCGACGTCCAGTTACTGGGTGGAATGGTTCTTCACAGCGGAAAGATCGCTGAAATGAAGACTGGTGAAGGCAAAACATTAGTTGCCACTCTGGCTTCCTATCTCAACGCGTTGTCTGGCAAAGGAGTACATGTTGTTACGGTCAACGACTACCTCGCTCGTCGAGACTCAGAGTGGATGGGTCGCATTTACCGTTCTCTCGGCATGACCGTAGGCGTTATTCAACACGAGATGCGGGACGCTGAACGACAAGCAGCCTATTCCTGTGACATCACGTATGGCACCAATAATGAGTTCGGCTTTGACTACCTGCGCGACAATATGAAGTTTGACATCTCGCAGTTCGTTCAACGACCACATAATTTCGCCGTAGTCGACGAAGTCGATAGCATTCTGATAGATGAAGCTAGAACTCCACTCATTATTTCAGGGCCGGCCGAGCAGTCTACTGAGTTGTATTACGAAGTTGACCGAATCATCCCTCGTCTTAAACCTGGAGCAGTTACCCAAGGAACTGTTCCAGCTGAAGAGCGAGAAGCTTTGGAATCCACTGGCGATTTCATCAAGGATGAAAAACAGAAGACTGTATCCTTAACCGAGAGCGGCATCGCCAGGGTAGAACAACTACTTAAAGGGCGATTACAGCCAGGCGGTCTCTATGACCCGGCAAACATGCCACTGCTTCACCACGTTAATCAAGCCCTCCGAGCACACAATCTCTTTCGTCTTGATGTCGACTATATGGTGAAGGACAACCACGTCGTTATTGTCGACGAGTTTACCGGTCGTTTGATGCCTGGGCGCCGCTGGGGCGATGGACTTCATCAGGCAGTTGAAGCCAAGGAAAAAGTAAAGATAGAACGTGAGAATCAGACGCTTGCGACTATTACTTTCCAAAATTATTTTCGGAAATATCACACACTCTCCGGAATGACAGGAACTGCCGAAACAGAGGCACCGGAGTTCGCGAAAATATATGAACTTGATGTGATTGTTGTACCCACCAACCGTGATCTCGTTCGAATTGAAGAGCCTGACGCGATTTATAGGACGGGTGACGAGAAATATCGAGCTATCGCCGAGGACATTCAAAGCAAACAGGATGCTGGACGTCCTGTTCTTTGCGGAACCGTGTCTATCGAGAAATCTGAACGCTTGTCCAAAGTACTTAAGCGGACGGGTGTCCGGCATGTGGTCCTCAATGCAAAATACCACGAGCGTGAAGCCGAAATCGTCGCGCAGGCAGGCAGAAAAGGCAGCGTAACTATAGCGACCAACATGGCTGGACGCGGCACCGACATTCTTCTGGGTGGCAACCCCGAACATATGGCTCGACAACAGGCTCTGAAAGAAGACGTAGCCGATGAAATTCCAAAGACCGAATATCGGGTTGTCGACGACGAATCTTCTGTCTACTTTTCACACGAAGATCGTTACTTCCGAATTCCCCGACCAGAGTGGGATCGAATATTTACGTTTTTCAAAGAACAAACAGATGCTGAACACGCCGAAGTCGTTGACGCGGGTGGCCTTCACATTATTGGAACTGAACGTCACGAAGCACGGCGAATCGACAATCAACTTCGCGGGCGCGCAGGCCGGCAAGGCGATCCCGGATCCTCGAGATTCTATCTTTCTCTGGAAGATGATCTCATGCGCATATTTGGATCAGAGCGAATATCAGGATTAATGGAAAAGCTTGGCATGGAAGAAGGCATCCCCATTGAACACAAAATGGTAACTCGGGCAATAGAGCGTGCGCAGACGCAAGTCGAAGCCCAACATTTCTCAATACGAAAACATCTTCTTGAGTATGACGATGTGATGAATAAACAACGCGAGAGCGTCTATGGACTCCGCCGCGAATTGCTTGAAGGTCGAATTCAGCTCGACTTTGAGGAAGGCAGCCAAGAACTGGACAGCCGAGAGTATCTAATGACGCTGGCTGAGGGACACGTCGAAGCCATTGTCGAATCCCACTGTGGAGAAGAAATCGAACCTGAAGATTGGGACATCGATGCATTGCGTCAAACCTTCGGCGACCTTTTTGGCTTGGACGCCGACCAACGTGCGCAGATAGATATCGACGACACTGGCATTGACCAAATAGAAAGCGCTCTTTGGAATACAGCACGCACTAGCTATGAAGAAAAAGAGGCTGCACTTAACGGTGATACCCTTCGGCGCGTCGAGCGGGACGTCATGCTTCAGGTTGTCGATGTCCAATGGAAGGACCATCTTTACAGCCTTGATCACCTAAAGGAAGGTATCAGCCTGAGAGGCTATGGCCAACGACAGCCGCTTGTTGAGTACAAGCGTGAGAGCTTTTCAATGTTTCAGGCGATGAAGGAACGTATCGACGAAGACACCATAAAGTATCTTTGGCGTCTGCGGCCCGCAGCAAAAGAGGGAGAAGCGCCGCCGAGTCAACCCCGCCTTCGCAGCGCAACACCTGTCTCCTACAACGAATCGAAACCGGCGTTATCGGCGCTGCCCGGCTCAACGGGGTCGCTTGATGCGCGTGGCCCAAGACCTAGCAGAACCGGAGGCGACGACGCCGCCGTTCGGACGGTCCGCCGAGATGCCTCAAAAATTGGTCGTAACGATCCGTGTCCATGTGGAAGCGGCAAGAAATACAAGAAGTGCCATGGGGCCTAATGATGAACATGAAATCCTCTGAATCACAACCACTCTCGCCGGCGATAGTTGGCGAGGGTCTCACATTCGATGACGTCTTGCTCGTGCCCCGTCACTCTACAATCCTGCCGAGCCAAGTGGATATCGAAACCAAACTCACTCGCAACATATCGCTGACGTCACCCGTAATTAGTGCAGCCATGGATACCGTTACGGAATCAAAAATGGCTATTGCTATGGCACAGCTAGGTGGCCTTGGCGTCATTCACAAGAATCTTGCAATCGAAGACCAAGCCTCAGAAGTCGATCGTGTGAAACGCTCCGAGAGCGGAATGATAGTCAATCCGATCACGCTATCACCAAGAGCCAGCATTTCGTCTGCTCTGGACCTGATGAAGAAGTATCGGATTTCTGGGGTTCCGATCACTGAGGACGGTCAGAACGAAGGGCGCTTAGTCGGCATCCTCACGAATCGCGATCTTCGGTTTCAGGACAAGGTCGATCGACAAATCGAATCGGTGATGACTCGGGAGAACCTAATTACAGTGCCAGTCGGAACCACCCTTGATGAAGCAAAGAATATTCTTCATAAACACCGTGTTGAAAAGTTACTCGTTGTTGACGACAACTTCTATTTACGCGGCCTGATCACAGTTAAAGACATCCAAAAAGCGATCAAATACCCGCATGCTTGCAAGGATTCTCTGGGGCGCCTTCGCGTTGGAGCGGCTGTCGGTATCGCTGACGACACGATGGAGCGCGCTGCCGCACTCGTTGAGGCCCACGTTGACGTTTTGGTTTTAGACAGTGCGCATGGTCATTCACAGAACGTTCTCGACATGGCCAAACAACTGAAAACGACTTTTTCATCCATTGATTTAATCGCCGGCAACGTAGCAACTCGCGACGGCACACACGCACTGATTGATGCTGGTGCGGATGCTGTGAAAGTTGGAATCGGATCTGGTTCAATCTGTACAACAAGAATCGTTGCGGGCATTGGAGTGCCTATGATCACTGCCGTCTCGGAATGTTCTAAAATCTCGGCCAAGCAAAACATTCCGATTATCGCCGATGGTGGTCTTCGCTACTCAGGTGACATCACGAAGGCCGTAGCCGTGGGTGCAAGTGCCGTTATGATTGGAAGTTTGTTTGCAGGAACCGATGAGAGTCCAGGTGAATTGATTCTTTATCAGGGACGTAGTTTTAAGGAGTACAGAGGAATGGGATCAATCGGCGCTATGCGTCGAGGTAGTCGCGATAGATATTTTCAGGAAGAGTTTGACCTAACTGATCGTGCAATGAACGACGACCCAAGCCAAAAACTTGTACCTGAAGGTATCGAAGGACGTGTGCCTTACAAGGGGTCTGTCGGACCAATGATTCACCAACTCTTAGGCGGGTTCCGAGCCGGAATGGGGTACTGTGGCGCCAAGACCATTTCAGATCTTCAAGAACACGTAAGCCTAATCCGTATCTCAGCCGCGGGTTCCCGAGAAAGTCACGTCCACGACGTTGTCATTACCAAGGAAGCTCCGAATTATCGCAGCGAATAAGGAAAAGCTCCTCTGCCGATAGGGCCTCCTGTTGCTGCGGCGTAAAAATCATGCTGAACCACCAGCTTCCGGTAGCTCCACAGTAATCATTCGCTCCTCATGTCCCTTATCCTCGATTCGGACCTTGATCGCGTCTTTCAGAGGCCGGCTCAGACGGTCTGCCCATTCAATCACCACAATTGCGCTAGTTCCTGTCAGCTCAGTAATCTGTGGTTCAAAATCTAGCGCCTCGCGTTCGCTGAGCCGATAGAGGTCGATGTGAGAGATCCGCCTACCCACGAGGTATTCCTGTATCAAAACAAACGTTGGGCTACTAACTTCACTTGTGTCTCCACCTACCGCCTCAACCAATCCACGAACAAATTCTGTTTTCCCAGCACCAAGTTCTCCGTATATGAGAATCGTTGCCGCCTCGGCCCCTACTTGGCTTGCTACAACGGCACTGATCTTCGCCGTGTCCCGTACAGAATGGCTATGGTAAGTTCGTTTCACTCGCCGCTATCCCCTTAATTGAGCCCACTTGCCGCACGACCGATATATACGGCAATGTCACTCGCGATAATTCCAGTCGTCCCGATATCCACCGCTGCTAGGTCACCGGCAAAGCCATGGAGATAAACAGCGTATTGCAGAATCTCACCAACTCTTTCAAATTCCTCGTCTC
>CAZWIL010000110.1:0-7500 GCA_964634175.1 uncultured Vicinamibacteraceae bacterium | reverse complement strand
GCGTTCCTTAGTACGAGATGAGAGATGAGATGCAATCTTGATTCTCTGTGCCTCTCCACCCGACAGCGTGGTCGCTGGCTGACCCAGTCTTAAATAGCCCAGGCCAATTTCGTCTAGTACCCGTAAACGTCTCACCACTTTAGGGGAGCTACTAAAAAATGAAATCGCCTCACGGACGGTGAGTTCAAGCACCTCATCAATGCTGCATCCTTCATACTTCACAGATAACACATCCGGCTTAAATCGTCTCCCGTCGCAGTGCTCACATGGCAGAAATACATCTGACAAAAACTGCATCTCAACCTTTACTTCTCCTTCACCTTCACATGCGTCACAGCGCCCCCCTGGCACGTTGAACGAGAAATGACTGGCCTTGAACCCCTTCGCCTTAGCATCTTTTGTTGAAGCAAATAACTCGCGAATTGAATCAAAAGCCTTTAAATAAGTGACTGGGTTTGAACGAGGTGTTCGGCCAATTGGAGCTTGATCAACTAAAACGACATTATTGACCAATTCCACGCCGTCCAAGCTCTCGTGGGTGCCTACACGCTTATCCCATTCACCTTTGGATCTTTTTATTGCGGCGTATAGGACATCGTGAACCAACGTTGACTTTCCTGACCCACTCACGCCGGTCACACAGGTCAACATGTTCATGGGAATTTCGACATCGACCGATTTTAAATTGTGTTCACTTGCCCCGACCAAGCGTAGCGCCTGTGACTGTGGAAGACGTTTTCGCCTCACGGCAGGAATCGGAATGGCCAATTCGCCACGCAGATACTTCGCTGTCAGCGACGTCTGCTCGTCTTGTAATCCCTTGAAGGGGCCCGCATAGACCACCTTCCCACCCCTGACACCAGCACCTAACCCAAGGTCAACGACGTAATCGCCTTCTCTAATGATGTTTTCGTCGTGTTCAACTACGACGACGGTGTTACCTTGGTCGCGAAGCTTCCGGAGAATCTTCATCAGTCTCTGATTGTCGCGTGGATGCAAACCAATTGAAGGTTCGTCAAGTACATAGAGCGTGCCAACCAACGCAGCCCCTAATGAAGTCGCAAGATTGATTCGCTGCGCTTCTCCACCCGACAGCGTGGACGATAGTCGGTCCAGCGTCAAATAGTCCAAACCAACGTCGCTCAGAAACGTCAACCGTTGTCGAATTTCACGCACGATTCGTTCCGCAATTACCGCTTCTTTCTCTGTAAGATCTAAGTCGTCAAAGAAGCACTTAGCCTGCGCTACTGTCAAGGTGCACACCGTATCGATCGTTCGCTCCCCCACCAGGACGTCACGGGCTTCTCGGCGCAAACGGGTGCCTTGACATTCCGGACAGACAAGATAGCCCCGGTACCGACTCAAGAACACCCGTACATGAACCTTGTATTTCTTTCGTTCCAACGATTGGAAAAATCCCTTTATGCCTCGATAGCCCGTTCCATTGCCCGAAACAACAAACTCACGCTCATCGTCAGTCAGTTCATTCCATGGAATATTCGCTCTTACTTTATTTGCTCGAGCTGCCTTCTTTAGCCCAGCAAGGTGGGACTGGTAGTGCGGTTTACTCCACGGGTCGATAGCATTCTGATTAATCGACTTTGTCGCGTCAGGAACAACCAAATTCAGATCAAGTTCGATGACATTCCCAAAACCGTGACACGTCGGGCAGGCACCAAACGGGTTATTAAAAGAGAAGAGTCGAGGCTCTGGAACTTCGTATTGAATCCCACAGTCCCCACATTTAAATAGTTCACTAAAGAGATGACACTTGACCTCCTGAGAAGCGTCGCGCCCAATGGCCTTGTCGACCTCAATCGCAAAAGCAGTGCCCGCACCCTCGAGGTAAGCCGTCTCGATTGAATCTGTGATCCGACTCAACATGTCTGACTCGACTTGCACTCGGTCAACGACAACTCGCAATGCACCCTTAGTCGCCAGCTCCGACATGTCGACATCGTCCAGCTGAACCGCACGGCCATCGATGGCAATCCGTCGAAACCCCTTCCGACGAAGAACATCCACCGCATCTGATACCGGCCCAGATTCATCGTCTAAATTTGGCGATGATTCACTTTCCGTGCCGAGCGCACCTCCTAGAACAGGCATTTCAAATCCGACGAGCAAACGCGTCCCTGCAGGCAGCGCCATGAGAAACTTGGCGACAACTTCAGGACTGTCCCGCAATACTTCCTTGCCACAACCGCGGCAAGTGGTCCGCCCCACTCTTGAATAGAGGAGTCTCAGATAATCGTGAATTTCAGTGGTAGTCCCAACGGTAGATCGTGGGTTCCTCGAACTATTCTTTTGGCGAATCGCGATGGAAGGACATACTCCTTCTATCTCATCGACATCTGGCTTTTCCATTCGCTCGAGAAACTGCCTCGCATAAGCCGAGAGAGATTCGACATAGCGCCGCTGCCCTTCGGCATAGAGCGTGTCGAACGCGAGTGAAGACTTCCCCGACCCACTCACGCCAGTGACAACAATAAGTTGCTGTTGCGGGAGTGCGAGATTCACGTCCTTCAGGTTGTGGGTACGGGCTCCCCGGATTGTGATGTGACCGTTCTCGTTCAGGTTGGCATTCGCCATTTAATTACAGGGCTACTCTTAACTAAATCTTCTCAACGGTAACCTGCAATCTTATACCAGCGAGTCATTCTGTAGGTCCCCCTCAGACACGCACTCAGTAACGATTGTCACTGCCAACACCAAAAACTGTCGTGCCGTCGTCGCCCTTCCCGTTGATGAGGGTGAGTCAAATGAGAAACTTAGAGTCCTTAGAATTTGGAACTTACGTAATCATAAGAATGTGCCGACACAGTCTCATCCTGGGCGTAGTCAAATGCTTCACCGAGTGGCATCCTCAGAACCAGAACCCTACCCTTCCTATGCTAAGATGGCGTGCTTCACTCCCACCGCTTAGCCGACGTAGCTCAGCTGGTAGAGCAGCTGATTCGTAATCAGCAGGTCAGCGGTTCGAATCCGCTCGTCGGCTCCAGACTTTCCTAGAGAAAACGCTCATTCCGAGACAGCAATACGGGCGCATTTACTGTTTGACCCCCATTTGGTGGCAGTGAGTCGACCTCTGTGTGTTCCGGCTCGAGTGCATATCCCACTGTGCTAACACTTTTGCAATGCGAACAGCAACACTATCGCGTAGGATACAGATACCTGTAATGAGAACGCTCACAAAGGAGGTTCAGATGCGACTTGGAACTATCGTTGTCGTGAGTGCCGTGGCCGTACTGGTCACGCTCCTTTCCTCGGGAACCGCGCCCGCCGTTGCCCAGACCACCTCAGCTCGCACGGCGTGGGATGCGCCGGACCTGCGCGGCATTTGGGATTTCCGTACCATTACACCATTGGAACGGCCAGACGAACTGGCCGAGCAAGCGTTCCTGACAACCGAAGAGGCCGCCGCCCTGGAGCAGGAAGTCGTCGACCGGAACGCTCGTCTCTTAGCACGAGCACCCGAGCGTACGCAGGTGGCCGACCAAGTGGACACGCGGGAAGATGGCACGCCCGGCTTCTACAACAACTTTTGGTTGGATCAAGGCACGACGACCGTCGGTACTCGACGAACGTCGCTGATCATCGATCCGCCCAACGGGCGGATCCCAGCCCTGACGCCGAACGCCCAACAACGGGCCACCGCCAGTCAAGCGTATCGTCAGGAGCACCCGGCTGACTCCTGGCTCGACCGAAGTACATCGGATAGATGCCTCTTGGGATTCAACGCTGGCCCACCCCTCAATCCAGTCGGCTACAACCAGAACTTACAGATCTTCCAAACACCGGACCACGTCGTGCTGTTGACCGAAATGGTCCATACGGCTCGCGTCGTTCCTCTCGACGGGCGCCCACCACTCGACGGCACCATCCGCCAGTGGTCCGGCGACGCGCGTGGCTATTGGGAGGGCGACACCCTCGTCGTCGAAACCTCCAACTTCAACAGCGAGAGACGGTGGAGGTCAGCGTCCGCCGGTGCCCAAACAGATCCTGAAGGCCTGGACTCGGTGGTAGGCGTGTACGATTCGACCAAGAATTTGACGCTGGTCGAACGTTTTACCCGTGTTGACGCCGGCACGCTCGAATACGAATACACTGTGACCGACCCCGAGACGTGGACGCGTCCGTGGACCGCGTCGATCCCGCTGCAGCGTACCGACGTGCCGATGTACGAATATGCCTGCCATGAAGGGAACCTCAGTATGTTCGGCATTCTGGCTGGGCGACGCGCGGATGAAAGAGCTGCGGCCGTGACACCGTAAGCAATGACTCAGCTAGCTGGAGCGGTAATGTGCCGTTGAATCACTACGAGCACACCCAGACTGGAGGACTTTTACTGATAGTTGGCGGAAGTGTTGGGCTTTTCTTCCTTGCCCGAGTATCGCCTTTCGCCTTTGCCATACTCCTTGTTACGCTCCTCGGCTTTGGCGCGCTCACTGTCTCGGTTGACCACTCCAATATCGCGGTCCGTTTCGGGATATCGCCACTTCGAGGTTGGTTCCGGAAACGGATATCCCTCGATACCGTCAAGGATTGCCGAACGGTCCGTAACAGCTGGCTCCATGGGTTTGGCATTCGATATATTGGAAACGGCTGGCTTTACAACGTGGCCGGACTCGACGCCGTTGAAATCCGCTTAACTAACGGCCGTCGACTACGGATTGGCACGGACGATCCCGACGAGCTCGCCGCAGCCATAGCCCACGCCCGTGAATGAGACATGACATCCCAACGCGATGCTCATTGAACCGCCCGCCACGTCGCGTTAGGCTAAAGCGATGCAACTTGTGAAAAGAACATTAACCGTGCTGTTCTGTCTACTGCTGATACCAGTGACTGCCGTAGTTACTGCGGCAGTCAAACAACGGTTCACAGATGGCCCAAATCGGGTGTTTTCTGGCGGCCCTCTGAGAAGCGGTGAACTGCACAGAGGTTCAGAACCCGACTGGAGTTTCGTTGAGGACGTCTCAACCATCGAACTGCAACTCGTCAATCCGCCACAGTCCCGTCGAATTTGGACTGCGGACTTAAACGGTAAACTCTATGTCTGGTCGAGCTACATGGACACAACGGTCGGGCGACTCTGGAAACGGTGGCCGGTTCAAGCCGAACGCGACGGGCGGGCAATACTCCGAATCGATGGTAAACGTTACGAACGTCAACTGGTCCGAATCAAGTCTGGTGACATCCTAGACGACATTAGTAATGCGATTAGAAGTAAATACAATTCTCGTACTACTCGGGCGACGGTAGAAGCAGGCGACGACTGGGTATTCGAAGCTGCGCCGAGAAACTAGCTGCTCACAAGTCAGACAATGAAACGATTTTATCTCTGCATCGCTGTCTCGGTAATTGTCACTGTTGTGGCAGTTGCCTTCGTCCCCGGTGTGGACGACTTGGTAGAACAGATATTCCAGCGATACCTGGGCCGAGCCGCACGCTAGTGTAACGAAGCAATCATTGCACCACCGATACCGGTTCAGTCGAAACGAACACGCCAAGATGCCTGGGATCGGGCAAAAGCTCAACTGACAACGGACTCCAGACGCGGTCGACACTTACGGTCAGCCGGGAAGCATCCTCGATACACTCGCCAAATTCTGGCGGTCTTTCGCGATCCGACACTCTCGCCAACGGCAAACTGATCTCGCGCTGCACACGATCGTGCGATCTCAATGACACTCGGTCCAACACCTGGCTGGCATCACGTAAGGTGACGACCACCGGCTGCTTCGCGATATCAGGATGATTCGACTGTAATTCCACCACCGTCACATCCTGAGTCGGATACAAGCACAGTGTTCCCGTTCTTGAACTCCAACGCCCGACACGACCATCTTCCAGACGCTCAACATCATAAAAGCCAGCCGGTTGAACCTGTCCCCTTTCCCAACTCTTGACAATTGGTTCCCAATAAATCAAAACCGCAACAATTGGCATACCTATCATGGCGAGCATCGGAACTAGCGACCTGCGGCGCATTAACGGCACTTCTGGTTCCGGTGCCATGGAAACCATCATGGCGACTACTCCCCAGAAAAAAATCTGAATCGCTTGCAGATAGAACATTCCTTGCACAAATGAATACACGAAGAACGCCCCCAGCGCAGCCACTGCTGGAATAGCTCTCGAGTCAGGATGCCGGAGTTCTCTGATAATCAGGCGAAACAGAGCAAGCCAAATGCCGAGATAGACTAAGAACCCAATCCCTCCACGCGTGGCAAGAACTTGCAACCAGGTGTTGTGAGCATCACCGTATGTGGCAACGGCACGTGTGGAATCCAGCGGAACAAATTCTGGATACCTCCACCCAAAAGCCCCCTCCCCTATGCCAAACAGTGGCGCCTGTTGCCACATTTCAACAGCAGTTGTCGCTAGGTTGGTTCTAACCGAATCACCCGGATTCTCAAGAAGTCGTTCAAGTCCCGTCTGGGAATTAGACGAGGAAGTAGAGAACAGAGCGATAGCGGTAACTACCGCTATCGCCACAGTCAACAGCACCCCTTTACTAAACACGGCCGACCGCCGTATTCCACCGGCATGATAACCCCAGTATCCACCGACGATGAGGAGTACAACGTGCACCGCCACAAAGCCACCACGTTGCCTATTAGTCAAGAAATAGGCATACGCGATAGCTAGAAACACCAGTAATACCTGCCGTCGTCGTAAAGGGCTCAGTAGTAACAGCCCCAGACTCACACCAAACGCCATGGAGAAGTACCAAGCAAACCACCCCGGATTCCAAAAAATGGAATAGACCGACTGGAACGGTGGGTCGTCGAGCGCCCGAGGATCAAGAACACCTAGATATTGCGTATCAAGGTCAATGATTTGATGAAAATCAAGAATTCCAAAAATCATCGTTAACAGGAAAGCGAACACTGTCGCGAAAAACGCATTCATCACATATCGATCAACGCGCGCCCACACCAACGCAGTAGCCCATCCCACGGCAAATGCGAGCACACCCAGACTGTGAATCGAATAGAGCACGTCTGTTTCCCGACTCGTAAAACTTTCGATCAGGACAAGATGAAGACTATTTGCCTGTCTCCAATGAATCATTATCTGTGGGAGGACTGGCAGGAGCGCGACACAGGCCGAGATTACACATGCCCAGCCAACTAAAAGAACTGGGTGCCTAGGAAACGGTATTCGCTGACGGAGAGAATGGATTGTCAGTCCGATGATATTGGAACCAACCAGCACATTGATTAGCTCCATGTAACGGCCACCCGGCCGGTTTCCGAAGAACGGTAATGTCAGAAAAACCAAGTAAAGTCCCCATGACGGTCTCAGCGCCGAAATTGTTGTGGCAACAAGGATTCCCCCCCAGGACCACGTCGGCATGGGCCAGCGCGCGAATGCCGGCAGAAGCCCTGCCGCAACCGCTGTGACTCCAAGCAAACAAAGCAGCACGCCGACCAGCCAAGAACGATCGCTCCACAGAAACTTCTTTTCCACTGGTTCGGTTCCAGAGACTAC
>CAZWIL010000109.1:0-7582 GCA_964634175.1 uncultured Vicinamibacteraceae bacterium | reverse complement strand
CTCTTTATCGTTACATCGTTGATTACGATGGCTTTCCATAAGATTCCCAGTGCTCAGTATGTCCGAGCGTGGTCTACGTCGTTAAAAACGTCTGCAGCCGCCTCTGTCGCGCTTGTGTTTACCGTCCCAATGGTTCAGGTCTTTCTAAACAGTGGTGGCGGTCCTGTTGAATTCGAACGAATGCCGATTGCACTCGCTAACGGCGTCTCCGACCTGGCGGGCGGCGCATGGCCGATCTTCGCACCGTTTGTTGGCGGTATCGGTGCCGCCGTCGCTGGCAGCAATACGGTTAGCAATATGATGTTTTCGCTTTTCCAGTTCGACATGGGGAGTCGGATCGCAGTAGACCCCACGTGGATTGTTGCGCTGCAAGCTGTTGGTGGAGCGGCGGGCAACATGATTTGTGTCCACAACGTCGTCGCCGCATCGGCCGTTGTTGGGCTGCTCGGACGTGAAGGCGATGTCATCCGTATGACACTGATACCCTTCACGTATTATGCTCTGTTCCCAGGTTCATTGGGCTTCCTGATTGTGTCGTACGCGACCACGGGATTTTTGAATATCGGAACATTGTTAGTAGTCTCAATCATCGCGACCGCGGTCTACTTGATTGCCAAACACGGCGGTAGTCAGTCTGGCGCTTAACTCGACGATTTCAATTCAAGGGTATGCGTATTCGACGACTTAGTGAACACAGTGTGGAGGGCTCGGACCCCAAGACGTTCACGGGACAAGCGACGATCGTCCGAATGGACGATGTAACTCGAGATCCGGACATCAATATATATCGCGTTCGATTTCAACCGACTGCACGTACAGCCTGGCACTCACATTCAGGGCCGCAGATTCTGCTTGTCCTCGAAGGCCTCTGTTATCTTCAACGAGAAGGAAATTCAACTCAAGAACTTTTAACTGGCGATGTAGCTCGTATCGATCCAGGTGAACGTCATTGGCACGGAGCGAGCCCAACAGGACCAATGATTCACTTGGCTGTAAACATAAATTTGACCACTGCCTGGTTTGAACAAGTCACCGACCAGCAATACACTGGACGTGCCTGAGGCTAACTCCTTACTCTTACGCGTGTTTTTGTGACTGTTGACCAAGGTCATTATCGATACCGGTATGCCGTGCCTCTTATAGTCGCCATTGTTATTGCCATAGCTGGGCTGATTGCCTTCTCTACACACGCGCTCCCTCTTGACGTATGGCTGCCGCTCCTTCGAGTATGGATAGAAGATCAAGGCAGTTTTGGAATCTTGATCTTTGGCCTTATTTTCGTCATTTCCGTGCTTCTGTTTATTCCAGGAGCGCTACTCACTATGCTCGCGGGAGGAATATTTGGCCTAGCCTGGGGAACGGTTATTGTGTCCGTCGCCTCTAGCGTCGCTGACGGAATAGCATTTCTGATTGCCAGATATTACGCTCGCGGCGCTGTCACGAGACTAGCGCAACGCTATCCGCGATTCGGAATACTTGAAACAGCGATCACTGAAGCCGGCTGGCCGGTCGTGGCACTACTCCGTCTTTCTCCCACAGTGCCGTACAGCGCCAGTAATTATCTCTACGGACTGACCGGTATCCGGTTTTTCCCGTATTGGATCACAACCTGGGCGTTCACGCTGCCTGGGACGGCCGCCTATGTCTATCTGGGTTATGCTGGATCGGAAGCATTGGTTGAAACCAGCCGCACGACCGTGGACTGGTATCTACTCTACCTAGGGTTAGCCGCGACTCTCGGAGCTACACTCTATCTTGCTATATTCGCGCGACGAGCGCTCCTGAAATTTGAACACCAAAACACTTAAAACGGGGCGCGCAGCTCTACCAACCGCATCTGCGTCCGGAATTCTGTTCGTCCAGCCACGCCGAGAGCGGAGCGAAGTACTCGAGGATCGCAGTAGCGTCCATCTCTCTTGTTCCTGCAATCGTGTTAAGCGCTTCAGGCCAAGGCTCACTAGCACCCATCTCAAGCATCTCTCGTAATCGACCTCCGGCCTCTCGGCTTCCATAAATTGAACAGCGATGAAGAGGGCCCTCTATTCCAGCTGCTTCACACAAAGCTCGGTGAAACTGAAACTGAAGAATATGCGCAAGAAAATAGCGCGTGTAAGGGGTATTACCAGGAACATGAAATTTTGCCCCTGGATCGAAATCATTCGCAGTTCGTGGTACTGGCGCTTTCACGCCTTGGTACTCCCGTCTCAGTTCCCACCAAGCGGTGTTGTAGTCTTCCGGCAGAATCTCTCCTGCAAACACCCTCCAACGCCATTGATCAACCAACAAACCAAACGGCAAAAACGCGATTTTGTCGAGAGCTTGACGCAGAAGCAATGCCACATCGTTATCACCAGTCGGCAAACGATTTAGCAATCCGACTTCCACTAGGTACTCCGGAGTAATCGAAAGAGCGATCGTATCCCCGATCCCTTCGTGAAAACCATCATTGGCACTCGTCCGATACAGTGGGTCCTGGCCACTATATGCCCGCTGATAGTAGTTATGGCCGAGCTCGTGATGAATGGTCACGAAGTCTTCATCGTTCACGCCGATACACATCTTTATGCGAACATCCGCCTCAAAATCGATGTCCCACGCACTGGCATGGCACACCACGTCTCGATCGCTTGGTTGAACGAACAATGACCGATCCCAAAAAGTCGCCGGCAGTGGAGCAAAACCCAGCGAACTGAAAAATCCTTCGCCGTAGCGAACCATGTCGACCGCATCTACATTCTGGCGATCAAGCAATCGCGTGAGGTCGTAGTCTGACCCGCTACGACTTGGTCCAACCGTGTCGTAGACATTCGCCCATGTCTGGCTCCACATGTTACCTAGAAGGTGAGCGGGGATTAGTCCGTCTTCCGCCACTACAGCAGTGCCATATTCCTGTCCCAACTCAGCGCGTACATGACAGTGTAAAGACTCATACAGCGGACGGACTTGTGACCACAAACGCTCCAGTTCCTGGCTAAAGTCATCCGGTGGCATGTCGTAAGCGGCCCGCCACATATCACCAGTGTCGGCAAAACCCAATTCCTGGGCCCCGGCATTTGATAGCTCAACAAATCGCTCGTAGAGAGGCCTCATCTCCGGTGACACTTCTCGCCAACCAGACCAAATTGCAAGCAGTTCGTCCGTTTCCCTAACTTCGGCGAACATACGCTCCATAGTGGGAAGGTCGAAGCATTCTCCTTCACCAGGCGGACAATATTCGCCTTGACCGTAGATGCTCTCCATCTCAGTCATAATGCCAGCCAGTTCGCTTTGCATCGATTTCTCACTGGGCGCGACGGCAGCCAATGACGTTTTGAGTAACGTCAATTTTCGTTCAAGATTGGGAGGTAGGATGAACGCATTAAACTGAGCCGCCTCCGCCGCCAGTTGTGTCGTTGCGGCCATCACCTTAGCGTTGGCTTCGGCTGCTAATAGATTGGTGTCGGTGGTGAGAAAATTATTCTGTACCCAAGCAGCGCGGCCGGCATCGATCCAAAGGGCTAGCAAACGAGCTTCAGCATTTTCAATGAACTTCTCAGCATCTTCAATTGCGGGACTAGGATCTTGCCCTATGCATGACACGACGCCTATAGCCACGACAAATGCCGATAAAAACGCCTTGACCTGTCGACGACTGTAGCTATTGCACATTACCGCGGTCCGTTGACTAGCATCGCCGTTGACTCCTAAAAACAAACCGCAAAGACACTAGGTTAGCCGTGCGCACATTATTTCAGCCACTGTGCAACAAGTGAATCTCCTCGCACAATAGTCTCATCCCGATCAGAACCAGTAGAAACGAGGCCAACAGGAACACCACTGACTTCTTCGATGTAAGTAATGTAGTCCTGAGCTGCTACGGGTAGATCGTCAAATCGAGTAACACCGGCGGTAGGCTGATTCCAGCCAGGCAGTGTCTCATAGACAGGCTCACATTGTTCCAAGGCAACCACGTTACTCGGAAAATCTGAGATCACACTATCGCTATTTCGATATTCCTTACAGACTTTTATCTCAGACAACCCGTCGAGCACATCCAACTTCGTCAATGCCAAGTTTTGAAACCCATTAATTCGTACGCTGTGCTTCGCGACAACCGCATCGTACCATCCACAACGACGAGGTCGTCCGGTTGAAGCACCAAACTCTTGACCACTATCTCGAAGGGAATCGCCGGCATCACCTACAAGCTCCGTAGGAAATGGCCCTTCACCAACCCTCGTTGTATACGCCTTAACAATTCCAAGCACCCCATCAACAGCGTGCGCTCCCACGCCCAGACCAGTGAACACACCCCCAATTGTCCCGTTTGACGCACTGACGAAAGGGTAGGTGCCGTGGTCGACATCGAGCATTGTTCCTTGCGCACCCTCATACAGAATGCGGCCACCTTCCCTCCTGACAGCCTCAAGATAGACAGACACGTCCGTAACTAGTGGCTGAAGACTCTTCCATGCCTCAATCAGCCCCTCATATACCACCTGCCAATCAAGCGGTTCACCGCCGACAATCCGATTCCTTCCAGCCACATTGTCCCGGATAGAGCGGGCCAACATGCCCTCTTGGCCTTGATCGCTCAGATCTCGGATACGGACACCGCGCGGGCCGTATTTATCTTCGTAGCTTGGACCAATTCCTCTTGAAGTCGTACCAATTGGACGGTCTTTTCGATCAGCCTCAGCCACCGCCTCGATCTCTCTGTGATATGGCAATATCACGTGGGCCCGATCGCTGATTAACAACCTGCCCTGCGTATTGATTCCGGCATCCGCCAGTACTTTCAGTTCTCCAAACAAAGCTACTGGATCGATCACTACACCGTTCCCGATAACACACGTGACGTCAGAATGAAGAATGCCTGATGGCACCAAATGAAGTACAAACTTCTGTCCATCTACGAAGACGGTATGGCCCGCGTTATGCCCCCCCTGGTAACGAGCGACCACGGTAAACGCAGGCGTAAGCAAATCAACGATCTTGCCTTTACCTTCGTCGCCCCACTGCCCACCGATAACGGCGATATTCATAATATTTATATTTCATCCGAAGTAAACGTCGCATAATACCAGAAGACTAAGGCACACCAATTGATACTAACTTTTCTCGACTGATCTCGTCTAAGGATGTCAAGCATGTTCTTCGTAAAAAGATCTTGTCGGTGATCACTATTTCGAATTGACAACATGGCGAGCCTTCCATATCTTCTATATTCTTCGTGTCGGTAACGTTACGAAAACGCAATCAATAGCAACTAAGGAAATCTTCGGATCGACCAACAAAAGGATAAATGTGATTTTGAAACGGCCAGTCATTGAGCGACGTATTCTGTCCGCGCTCAATGCAAATCCGTCACGAATTCCTGTTTTGCTCGGCGGGTGTGGAAGCGGCCGAACTTCACTACTTCTTCGGGTAGCCGAGACTCTTGGCAAAGATAGTAGCCAATATTTTGACATCGAACGAGCAGCATCCACTCCTGAAGGATTTTGTTCGTCGATAACACGAGAATCACCTTACCGACTTGTTCCAACGAATGAGGGAGGTCCTCCTGCTCGGTTAGGTCACGATGATCCCCGGAGTGCCTTCGCTAGCTTGCTACGGTTTCTACGTGAGGCTCGCTCTTCGGACGGCCACGTCCCTGTCTTTCTAATCGATGAACTTCTCGAATTGCGCGCGTTCGAAAGTTTCCCTGGTCTTCGACGCATTCAACGTGAAGTAATCGAAACCTTAGAAACAAGTCCGAATCGATTCGTTGTGAGCACCCGATATACCAATCGTGCCCATCGACTGCTTCGTGACGTAGGAGAGCGGTTCGAGGTGATACATATCCCTCCCCTTTCTGCTGACGAAGTATCAGGGCTATTGTTAGAGTACGGAATTGGCCAGGACGAAGCCGAACGCCTGGACCTTGGAAGAATCGTTCACATCCTCACGGACGGCAAGCCCAGCTACGTCGAAGCACTCTCTCAAGCTCTGAGATCAATGGATGGAGCAAGCAGCGGCGACCCGGTCAGTGCGTTAGCTTCCCAACTGGCCGTGGACTCACACCTGACTCTTCTCTGTCGTTTCTCTTACGAACTCAGACTTCACCGGGCAAGAGGTTATGGAGCATTAAAAGCGATCCTGCACGTACTGTCGGAAGAAGAACCGTTGACACTAACAGAGATCGCCCAGCGTCTTAATCGCACTCCAGGTTCAACGAAGGACTACCTAACTTGGCTACAAGATGTCGACCTGATTACGGTTCGACAGAAGCGATATTCATTCACTGATCCGCTTTTGAGATTATGGGTACGGCTTCATTGTTGCCCAGAAGTACCGGGTGAAATAGACCTCTCCCGCGAGGTTCAGGAATATGCGGTGACGCGGCTACCTCTTATGGGCTCTCCTGAAACTGAAAGTTCAGTCAAGGTCGACAACGATGATGACGAACCAGATCGAGACGCGAACACAGACCGAGATTGGAGCCTCATTGAGATTGATTAAGGCGTTCGCCTAGTGCGACCAGTGCTCGCTCGGCCGCTTGTTGCTCTGCCTCTTTCTTGCTCCTGCCCTCACCGCTACTAACTCCCTCGCCTCCGATTTCGACAGTTACATTAAACAATTTCGCATGGTCCGGACCATGTTCATCGGTCAACACATATGTTGGTCTTGGCTGTTTCTTCTCATGAAGCCATATCTGCAGCGCTGACTTATGATCAATCAACTCTGCATTTGCGACCCGACCAACACGAATCTCTTCGATAGATTCTCGAAATTGTCGCTCAATAAATCTGTCGGCCGCGGCGATACCACCATCTACGTAAATTGCTGCAACCACAGCCTCAAACGCATCTGCAACCAGTGACGGCTTTCGGCGCCCTCCACTCTTCTCTTCACCACGTCCAAGGTACAGATAGCTGCCAAGATCCAGCCTTTGTCCAAGCGTAGTCAACGTGGAACCAGATACCAATAACGCCTTAGCCTTCGACTTCTGTCCTTCGTCCCAATCTGGAAACTCTCGAAACAAGCGATCAGAGATCACAAAACCCAATACGGCATCACCTAAAAACTCAAGCGATTCGTTATCAGACACACCGCCGGTTACATCCTCGTGAGCTCGTGACCGGTGCGTAAGAGCATCCTCAAGTAAACCTTTGTCCTGAAAATTGTAATCAAGCCTTGATTCGAGTTGTAGGAATTCGTCGGGCTGTCTACTTATCCCACTCTCTAATTCATTTTCATAGCCAGTGATGACTCGATGAGCCTTAACCACTTGGTCAGACCGGACAGATAATCGAACGTGGCCAATGCCATCAACCTTCAGCGGCAATACGGTCCCGACGGTGCGCGGCTCAACAAGGACATCGATTCCGTGACTTTCAAGTAGAGCCTGGACAACGCTAGCTTCTATCGAAGAAGCGGCTTCGAAGACGACCGATAGATCTTTCGACTCGTCCATTGATATCTACAATGCCTGTTAGGGTCTATCCAACATTCCAACGACCAGCTCACGCCATAAAACACTCTAGAAAGGTCAGGCTAGCAGACCCTGCCAAAAATTCGATCAAGATGCAGTGCCTCCACTTCATACCCCACATTCACTTCA
>CAZWIL010000108.1:6279-7622 GCA_964634175.1 uncultured Vicinamibacteraceae bacterium | reverse complement strand
CCCCAGCGCTTAAGGGCTTGGGGAGCATGTTCACGGGACGAACCAGACCCAAAGTTTTCGTTGGCCAATAATATCGAAGCCTCACGAAAGCTTGAATTTGAAAATGGGTGGTTCGGCATCGAAACTCGGTCGTCTTCAAAAACATGGTCGCCGAGCCCATCGAACGTTACCGCTTTGAGATAGCGGGCCGGGATGATCCGGTCAGTATCGATGTTGTTGCCGCGTAGTGGAACTGCAGTGCCCGTCGTTAAGTCGATAATGCTGGTGTTATTCATTGTTTCGAAGCAACCTTTTGTTCAAGCGATCATCTCGCGGACGTCGGTCACTTCTCCTGAAATTGCCGCAGCCGCGACCATCGCTGGGCTCATCAACAGCGTCCGACCCGTGGGACTTCCTTGACGGCCTTTAAAGTTACGGTTAGAGGATGAGGCGCAGACTTCTTGTCCGTCTAGCCGGTCCGGATTCATCGCAAGACACATGGAACAGCCGGCGCCCCGCCACTCGAACCCTGCGTCCATGAAGGTTTGGTCCAGTCCTTCGCGTTCCGCAGCTACCCGCACACTTTTTGAGCCCGGTACGACTAGTGCCTTCACACGGTTAGAGATCTTGTGGCCGCGCACAACTTTGGCTGCTTCCCTTAGGTCGGACAGCCTTGAATTTGTACACGAACCGATGAAGGCGACGTCTATCGGTGTGCCTCTGATCAAGGCGCCGGCTTTGAAGCCCATAAATTCTATTGCTTCGGCCACGGAGTCGCGGTCGATGTCTACGACGTCAGCGGGTTTCGGAATTCGACCTCCAATGCCTACTGATTGACCCGGATTAATCCCCCATGTAACTTTTGGCTCAATCGTTGTGCCATCAAGTGTGACTTGGTCGTCGTAGGACGCTTCGTAGTCAGACGCCATCGACGTCCACCATTCCACTGCGCGGTTTAGAGCGGCACCTGAAGGCGCAAAGGGCCGTCCCTTGAGATATTCAACTGTTGTGGCATCCGGATTGACATATCCGACGCGAGCCCCTCCCTCGATCGACATGTTACAGATAGTCATCCGTTCATCCATGGTCATGGCATCGATGGTAGAACCAGCGTACTCGTAGCCGTAGCCCACACCTCCGGTTACGCCGAGTCGGGCAATAATTTCCAAAACGACATCTTTCGCATAGACACCCGGTTCTAGAACGCCATTGATAGTCACTCGCCGAACCTTGAGGGGGTCCATTGCAAGACATTGGGATGCGAGGACATCCCTGACCTGTGATGTTCCAATTCCGAAAGCTATAGCGCCAAACGCACCATGAGTTGACGTATGACTATCGCCACAGGCGATGGTCATGCCAGG
>CAZWIL010000108.1:4192-6179 GCA_964634175.1 uncultured Vicinamibacteraceae bacterium | reverse complement strand
GTTGGAAGCGTGCGAACGGTATGAGCGTCCCAAACCTTCTCAAGGAGGTTTTTGGCCATGAGGATATTCTAGATGGAGATGACAGTTGGAGTCAGGAATTACGAGTCAATGTCCTTCAGAAATTCATCGCGCGGCTTGTGAATTCGATCATAGCTGTCAGCGGCGATAACGTAGTACCAGTCAGCGAAACGAGCGGCAAGGCGTTCAGCTTTGTCTTGACCTTCTTGCACTCGACGTTGCCACGAGGCATAGGCATCGGTGTCTGAAGCCTGTGGCTCCGGCAAGCTGGTTTGATCGAACTCGGCGGTAATGAAGACATACCGATTCTCGCCGGTGTCAGATTGTTCTTCGTCACTTGTTTCGTTTCCTACAGCCACCGCCTCACCACTGCCATAGACGACCTCGCCGAAGCGCAGTGTATACAGTACGCCTTCAGTAGTGCGGACTAAAACCTCTCCTTCGTTAGAAAGTAAGCCGCCATCGGGAGTTGGAAAAAACCCGCGTCCCACGAGGGCTTGAATGTCTGACTGTGTGATGTTGCCAGCAATTGCCGCATCACGAAGGTTTCCCGTCATTCCCGCAGGCTTTGGTCTAACCCCTGCGATCTTTAGGTCAAGGATGGCCCCTACGAGCAGGTTGACTTGGACGAAATTGACTTCTTGGCCCGAGGGAACACGGTTGGCGGTCCAATTATCTTCTGCGATCTTATCGAGAATGAATTCACCCCTGCGAACAACTTGCCGAGTTCCTTCATCGACGAAGTATTCGTTGAGCACAAGGTGGTCTATTTGAGACCGAGAGACCTCAAGCAGATTCGTTTCGATCCAATCTTCAAAAGCCGTTGAGATGGCGCCGTCGAACCGTGCGGCATAGACACGCTTTTGGTCAGGAACTCGCACAAACCGAAATCCTGGGCGTTCTAACAGCTCGTTTCCTAGGATGAGCTCGGCAAGAACGGCTTCATTCGGGTCCTTAAACGTCACTCTGGTGCCTCGTCCTTCGAGACTCGTCGACATATCGTCGATCGGATCGATGACCCCCAGCGCTTCGTGATCGGAAATATTGTCCGATCTGAAATCGTCTTTGACGACGTTGATCATGTTTGCGGCGGCGGTAGCCAGGCGTTCCTCACCATCAGCGGGGTAACTGTGGTGAGATGGAATAGTCCAAAGCCCACCCCGGTTGGTGACTTCGAATGGGATGGCTGATGCGGTCTGTTCGTCCCACTCAATCACTTCTAGCGTCGCGGCCATTTCAGCATCGGCGAAGTCTGGAAAAAATGGATCTCCCACATCGAAGAATGCGTCAGGAGCAGTTCGTCGCGGAGCGCTGACAAGCGCCACAACGCAAACCGCGACCGCGATGCCTACGAAACTCATTGTCCTTTTTGACTCGGTCATCGGTTACTCCTTCAGGCGATTCGCAGCGATGGCGCCTTCTCTTTCGCGCCGCTGGCGGCGAAAGAAAATCCCCATGCCGACGACGAAGACGGGCACCGGCGGTAGCAGAATCGCGAACGTCTTAATGGTTGTCTGGATCCGTCGAATTTGTGTTTCCATGCGTTCGCGACTGGCCTGAATTCTGGTTTCTTTTTCGGTGTTAATATTGGTTGAAAGCACTTCTAAACGGCGGTTTTCGACCTCCTGCAGGTTTCGAACCATAATTTGCATTGTTTGGACGTCGATGTCGGAGCGACCTTCAAGCTCAGCCACTCTATCGTCTAGTCTCGCCTGCGCTTGACTCAAAGCTTCTTCAGCATCTTGTTCAGCCTGCTGCTCATCTTGGCGGCGTTGCTCGATGTATTCCGCGGTCTGGGCCTCCAGGCGTTCCAGTGTTCGATGTTGTGCCCGTCGACTTCTCAGGTCTATGAAGGATTCGTCTCCAAGCAATGTGTCGATCGCGTTCAAGAAGAACGTCACGTTGTCAAAATTAAGGTCACCCGGAGCTTGGGCACGAATCGCAAAAAACTGTTCTCCAACGAAATCCA
>CAZWIL010000108.1:0-4092 GCA_964634175.1 uncultured Vicinamibacteraceae bacterium | reverse complement strand
AGGTCACCCGGAGCTTGGGCACGAATCGCAAAAAACTGTTCTCCAACGAAATCCAAATCCGCCACGACAATCATGTCCAGGGTGGGCGGTGTGGCCGGACCGTCCATGTCGGCTGTGAGTTCAGTGTCTGGGTTTAACCTTTCGGTATCAGATTCAGATAATGTGGCGGCGTCAGTAAATTCGTCAGAACTTGCTGCGGCCAATTCGGCGTCCTCGGTCGGTGGCGCTAGCGTCTTTGATCGAATTCTCGCTGCTACGACATAGTCTTTGTCGTCTTGTTCGCGGGGCGGTGAGGGGTTGAGTTGTGGTCCGAATGGAGACGGACGAACGAGCGAAAAGTATCCATTGACGCCTGAGGCGTTTCCTGTTCGGATCAGCGGAAGAAACTCCACTTCTGAATCGGGGATTGGTTGGAGTGAACCAACAAAGGGCAACATTAGCTCTTGAAGTTCGGATGTGATTGGATCATCAAGATTGAAGGTCTCTTCGTTACCATTCCCTCGCCCAAGGAAAATAAATTCAGCTTGCAGATTTGCCAAGTCGGGATGCGGGTTATACGAGTCCCAGACGACACGCGTAGGTTCCCAGTCCACACCTAAATCCAGGAGCCATTGCCGAACATTTCCACGTGGTCCGGGACGTGCGGTCCCCGCAGGATATGTGAACGGGTTTCCGTCGCCGACCCATTCAGTTGGCGAGAGTGTCGGGTCGATTGCAGGAAGTGGGTCGACCAGAATTAGTGCGGGCTTTCCGCTCGTGATGAAGTCACTGATGTTTTGCATCTGGTCGGTCTGGAGAGATGACGGAAGCGGTACTAAGATCGCATCGAGTTGTTCTGGATCGATTGGATAATCGGGGTCGATTTGATACACCTCGTATTGCTTTCTTAATTCTGCGACGACTGGCCACTGGGGAGCGAACTCGTTTTGCTCATAGTTCACCCCACCCACCATGTCTATCATGGTCTTGACCACACCAACACGTCGCCGGTCGGATCCTGAGACCACACGAATGCTTCGCATGATTTCGTATTCCGCCGGCAAACCTCGGTCTAAGAACCCGATCACCTGTTCTTCGGCTCCGCAGGTAATTGCAAGGCCAAGAAATATTTGTGCTACTTCAGCCCGGGCCGAACCTATATCCCGAAAGCCGCGTGGCACGATGCCAAAAGTTTCCCGCGCATCGCGAGATGCCTCGGTAAACGGGTCCGTGTCTTCGATCAGCACTTCCACACGCGGTCCTGCCAGGGAATCGATCTCTTCCAGAATGCTGACCAAGTTAGATCTGGTTTGAACAAATGGTTCAGGCACATCGGGACTGATATAGGCTTGGATAAACACAGGGCGATCGGAAGGTAACGCGGCGATCAACTCACGCGTTTCGTCACTGAGGGTATGTAGACGTTCAGCAGTAACGTCGAGTCGCAAACTATTTCCACGAGCCAGTATCGCCCCAGTACTGATGATGATGATAACGATAGCCACCGCACGAACAGTGTGATGTGCCCAGAGCGGATAGCCGTCGCCGCTACTAGGCCAGTGTCGTCGGCTCAGAACTAAGACATTGAGATGTAGGAAAAAAGCAGTAACGGCAACAAAATAGAATATTGCGCTCAGACTGAGAATGCCTTTTGCGAAGTCTTGAAAATACGTTTCCATAACGAACGGACGCAACAAGCGCTCAAGACTTACGCTGAAGGCACCGGCTGCTGACGTTGTCAGCATTAGTGCTCCACAGAACAACGCACCGAGTATGAATGCAATGGTGGCATTTTTGGTCACTAGAGATGTGAGCATCCCCACCGAGATCAACGCGGCTCCGACAAACCAGTAGCCTAAATAGTTGCTGAACATCAGACCGAGGTCTGGACTGCCAAGATAGAACAAGACCGCCACGTAGCTAACGGAAAGAAGGAGGGATGCTTCGTAGATAACAAGGGTCGCGAGATACTTGCCTAGTACGATCTCTAAGTCGCTTGCCGGGAGGGTTAACAAGAGTTCGTCGGTACCGAGTTTCTTTTCCTCAGACCACACACTCATCGTGAGAGCTGGGATAAAAAACAGTAAGAGTAATGGCAGTAGCGCATTAAGTTGGTCAAGGTTGGCAAGGTTACGCAGAAAAAACTGGTCTTGCCAGAATGCTGCTGCCGCACTCAAAAAGATAAATAATGTGATGAAAACATAGCCGGTGGGACTACTAAAGTAGAGTAGAAGGTCCCGCTTGGCCAGCGCCCATGTGATCTTCCAGTTAACGTTCATCATTGCACTGTAAATACTTGAGAGGTTTAGGTGGCCATAGTTCTTGCAACTTCGGTAGTGTTGCCGTCGGTTAATCGATAAAATGGCTCCTCTAGTGATCCGTTCTCTTGAAGCTGGTCAACCGTACCATCGAAGACTAGTCGTCCACTGTTCACCAAGAGCACGCGGTCAGCTGTAGCCTCGGCTTCGTGAAGAATATGGGTTGAAATCAATAGTGTCTTCGTGCGACCAAGTTGCCGGATATTCTCGCGGAATTGTCGAATCTGGTTTGGGTCGAGTCCCGCGGTCGGTTCGTCCATGACCAGAACGTCGGGGTCGTGCAGCAGAGCCTGTGCCAGCCCGACTCGTTGCTTAAGGCCTTTTGAAAGCTTACCGATTGGTTTCTCGATGACCAGTTCGAGAGCGCACGACATCACAACGTCATCGATTCGCGAACGGAGGGTGGCTGCGGGCATTTCTCGAGCTTCGCCAAAAAATGAGAGAAATTCCAACGGAGTCATATCGGGATACATTGGGCCATTTTCAGGCAGATATCCTAAATGTCGAGATGCTTCGATTCTGTCACGGCGGACGTCACAGCCAGCAACGGTCGCACTTCCGACACTTGGTGCGAGATAACCCGTCAGCATCCGCATCATCGTAGTCTTGCCGGCGCCATTTGGTCCGAGAAAGGCAACTACCTGACCTTTAGGGATAGAAAATGAGATATTTTCTACGGCTACAAATGGCCCGTAGTATTTACTGAGCGCCTTTGCTTCGATCATTGATTGTGACTGATCGTCATTCATTTTGACTTTCCTTGACTGAACAGTTCAACGAATGAAAACAGCGTAGAATATGTCAAGTCGCCACTCGCCTTCAAGAATGCATACAAACTAACCGCGAACTACTGAATTGGCATCTTTTTGAAATTAAATTGTATTTGTTTGTTACCCGGAGAATGAGTCGTTTAAATGCTCTGCCTGTCTAGTGGCAAGCACCGTCCCTAGTGCCCCTTATTTTGCATGGATACGCCTTGATGCAGCAAGTGCTTTGGCTCGTTTAAAGTAGCCTGGAGCATTAAAACCAACGCAAATATCAAAGAAGGAAGAGGTTGGACCAGACCAGTGCAACTCGTCGATTGAATCAAAAACGGGTACTGTTTTTCGAAGGGTTGCGAGGTCACGAAATAGCGCAGCGTCACCCTGGTTGTTTTCAAGACTTCGCGCCAGCCGTGCGGCGCCTCTGAGACCAACTCTCCACTCGGCGGGGTCCCGTGGGATTTTATCGATGTGAGAATACTCTGCAAGGATTCTTGAAGCAGACTTTGGTCCCCATCCTGGCAAGCCTGGATATCCATCGCTTGAGTCTCCGACTAGTGCCAAGTAATCGGTAATTGAAGATGGAGGAACACCGTAACGTTCGCGCACTCCATCCTCGTCGCGAATTATGCCGGTCCGGCGGTCGAATTGCACAATCCGTCGTCCTTGGACGCATTGCGACAAGTCTTTATCTGGCGTACAGACAAAGACTTGTTCAACGCGACGGTCGGCTTCGGCGCGAAATGCGGCGGACGCCAATGCGTCGTCGGCTTCAAATTCAACCATCGGCCAGACTACAACTCCCAAGGCCCGAAGGGCTACTTCGAGGGTCTCAAACTGAGCGAGGAGATCTGGTTCGATTCCCTCATCCGTTTTGTAGCCTGGGTAAAGTTGGTTGCGAAAGGATCGAACCACATGGTCGGTAGCTACCCCAAGGTGGGTAACGTTGTCCTCAAGCATTCCAAGAACGGAACCAATGACGCCTCTGGTAGCCCCGACCTCGAAACCTTCGGCCGTTTTCTTCGATGGCACTG
>CAZWIL010000107.1:4029-7644 GCA_964634175.1 uncultured Vicinamibacteraceae bacterium | reverse complement strand
GGTTTCGAGTTGCTCTACTGGATTCCTTTTTTGAATTGGGCGAAGCAATATGGCAACTTCAGAGATGATCGGCTAATTGCGATCTCCAGAGGTGGATGTGCCAGTTGGTATCGCCATATGACAACTGCTTACTACGATGTATTCGATTTCTACACACCAGAGGAGTTCCGCAACCGTAATGAACAACGTATTGTCGAGCAAGGTGGTTTGCAGAAACATGTAGGTGTGGCAGATTTTGATCAAGAGATCATTAGTCATGTCCAGAAGATGGCTGGTGCGCGAGACGTTGAGATTCTCCATCCGTCCCTCATGTATAAGTTGTTTAGGATTTTTTGGCGATTGCAGGCATCGGTTGGTCTGGTGCAGGGTTTCACGGTTCATCGCAACATAGAATGCTCTGATTTTGATGACTTGAAACTGGCGCTTCCTTCGCAATATATCGCTGTGAAGTTCTACACCAACAATAGTTTTCCTGACACGCTATCTAACCGGGCATTTATTACGTCGTATCTCAACCAATTGACTCTTCATCACGAGGTTGTGTTGCTGAGTACTGGGCTTAATCTTGATGATCACTCGGACTTCCAACCAGAAAGACGAGAACGTCTACATACCATCGAGCACTTGATGAATCCGCGGAACAATCTCGATGTTCAGACCCGTGTCATTGCGCGGTCGAAAGCTTTTGTCGGAACGTACGGCGGTTTTTCGTATCTCGCTCCCCTCTTAGGAGTTAACACCGTCGCGTTTTTTTCGGATGGAGCTGGTTTTCGAATCGACCATCTTGAAATTGCGAAGCGGGTGTTCACAGATCTCCATAGCGCTTCGTTTCTTGCTCTGGATGTACGGGATCTTGATGTGCTTAAGGTTGGTTTAGGGATGGCCGAAACCGTTACGTCGGAGAGAGGCCGAATGGCGTGAAATTACTGGTTTGCGCCCGTCACTTCGGTTACCTCAGGAATTTCGAAGCGGCTCTTGTTATCTTAGCTGAACGCGGGCACAAGTTGCATTTGGCCGCGGATCGGAAGGAGAGTGCTGGAGGGTTAGCAATGGTCCAGCGATTAGCCGATCGCTACCCTCGAGTGACGGTCGGGTGGACTCCGAAACGAGACAAGAACGATGAGTGGCTTGAATTGGCCACGGCTATTCGGTTGTCTGTCGATTATCTTCGCTATCTTCAAAGCGCGTATGACCGAGCTCCGATGTTACGGCGGCGGGCCAAGGAGCGAACACCAGCGTTAACGGTTTGGCTCGTGGAAAATGCTGGGTTTCGCTTCAGTCCAGGTCGCCGGATCTTGAATTCGATATTTAAATTCATGGAGCAGGGCGTGCCCTTGCATGGTCCATACACCGATTTCTTAACTGCTGAGGCTCCGGACGTCGTTATTCTCACACCGATGATTGACCTCGGCTCGCCGCAACTTGACATGATTCGCAGTGCCCGGTCTCTCGGTTTACGTTCTGTTCTCAGTGTGGGCAGTTGGGACCATCTATCAAGTAAAGCACTCATTCGAACGTTACCCGATATGGTTACTGTCTGGAACGATGTGCAGTGCGGTGAGGCGATGTCGATGCATGACATACCTGAGGACCGGGTGACAGTAACTGGTGCTCAGTGCTACGACCAGTGGTTTGACCGGAAGCCGAGTCGTTCGCGGGAAGCGTTCTGCCGGGAGATGGGGTTGGCGTATGACCGGCCGTTTGTAGTCTACGTATGCTCCTCTTTGTTTCGTGGAGGTCCACCCGAGGCCGAGTTTACACTCCAATGGATTCGCGGGATCCGTGAAAGCAATGACCCACGTCTTTCAGGGCTGGGTATTCTAGTAAGACCCCATCCAGGTCGCCTCGACGAATGGCGTTCCTATGACCTCTCGTCGTTGGATGTCGTAATGCATGGGAGCAATCCGATTGATGACAAAGCACGTGATGATTATTTTGATGCGTTGTACCACAGTGCGGCGGTCATCGGGTTGAACACTAGTGCCTTTTTGGAAGCTGGCATTGTGGGTAAACCCGTCTTGGCTGTGCTGCCGAAGTCGTACTGGAAGAGTCAAGAAGGGACGCTGCATTTTCATTATTTGATGGATGTGGGAGGGGGACTCCTTCGAACGTCTCGCTCAATCAACGAGCATCTTGAACAACTGGCGGCGGCAGTGGGAGGTGAGGCTCCAGCGAATCATGACGACTTCATAAGAGAGTTCATTCGACCACACGGGTTGGACCAATCCGGCAGTTCTCGCTATGCGGATGCTGTAGAACTTCTTGCGTCGGTGCCGCCTCTTCCACCAGTAACCGGGAAATCTGGTGTTGGCCTATCTCGATTGATTTTGACATTGCGTCTTTTTATTGGCCGAGCGCGGAGGCGTATCCGGCACTTTAGAAAGGATGCGCGTCACGATCTTGAGAAGCTTCGGATTCGGGTCAATCGATTGATTGTGCGACCTATAAAACGCTGGTCCAAGTGGGGACTAAAAACGCGGTGGCGACGAATTGTCCCGTCCACTGACCGTCGCCGTGCGTGGGCCGATTGCGTCAACCAAGACGAAATTTCTGATGTGCGACAGGCCGTTACCGAAATGAGGTATAGCGGTCGACCGATTTTGGTGGGACCATGGCTCTCCGAAACGGGCTTTGAGTTGCTGTATTGGATTCCGTTTCTGCGTTGGGCACAGAGGTACGGTCATCTACGAGCCAATAGGATCGCGGTAATTTCTCGCGGCGGCGCATCTTCGTGGTACGGAGATATTGCCTCTCGTTATCTAGATGTCTTGGACTTGGTGTCTATGGAGACTTTTCGCGGCGCTCAAGACCAACGGCTCGCGCTGCACGACGGGCAAAAACACTACATGGTCACGCCCTTTGATCAGGAAGTTGCGCGCCGTGCCGCGGCACATCTCGGTCTTCGGCGCTACGATTGGCTTCATCCAGGTTTGATGTACAACTTATTTCGAGCTTTTTGGATGCAGTTGGCTCCATCGTCGTTATTGCGGACGTTCTTGTTACCGCGTGCGATGCAAGTACCAGCGCTTGAACCATTACCAGACCTGCCTGACCGGTATATTGCTGTGAAGTTTTATACGAATGATGCACTTCCGTCGACACCAGATAATCAGAGGTTTGTGCGGGAGACGCTGAAGCGACTTACAAAACGAGCCCATGTGGTTCTTTTGAAGACTGGACTGACGTTGGATGACCATGTTGATTACGAAGGTGGCGAAGTGCGGGTACACACGGTTGAGCATCTCATGACTCCCAGTACAAATCTGGACATCCAGACGCGTGTAATCGCGTCAGCTGATGCATTTGTTTCAACTTATGGAGGGTTCTCATATATCGGACCGATGTTTGGGGTGAAAACACTTGCTCTCTATTCGAATCCCGCCGCGTTTCGCATTGATCATCTCGAGGTGGCCAAGCGGACATTCCATGAGCTTAGGACCCCACCATTTGTAACTGTACGAACGGATGATATGCGTACGTTGGAAGGTCTTCTTGGGTCCGAAAGGGTGGCAGTTGCATGACGATTGGATTTGGAGGGGGACGCTGTTTTGTCATTGCTGAGGTTGGTTTGACACATGACGGTAGTGTCGGACTGGCACATGCTTTTATTGATGC
>CAZWIL010000107.1:0-3929 GCA_964634175.1 uncultured Vicinamibacteraceae bacterium | reverse complement strand
ACGGCCTATCCGTGTCCGCCGGAGAAGATCGGTATCAATCTTCTTGACGAATTCCGCCAACGCTATCACTGCCCCGTCGGTCTCTCAGATCATTCCGGTACGATATTTGCCGGCCTTGCGGCTTCCGCTCTTGGTGCGGACATTCTAGAACTACATGTGACGCTGAGTCGTGACATGTTTGGGCCAGATGTAGGGGCATCTGTGACGGTCGCCGAGCTACGACAGCTGGTTTCCGGTATTCGCTTTATGGAGCGGATGCGGGCAAACCCAGTGGACAAAGATGTTGCGGCGGAGGAACTAACGTCATTGCGAAATTTGTTTACGAAGAGTGTAGTGGTGCGAACTGCGCTCGATGCAGGAACTGTACTTGGCGACGAGCATCTTCTTGGAAAGAAACCAGGCACCGGCATTCCAGCAACTCGATTAAAGGAATTTATCGGTCGGCGTTTGCGGCGATCTGTTGAGGCTGACACGCTGTTAGTTGAGTCCGACCTTGAGAAGGTGTCAAAGCCATGAAACGGAAAGTCTGTGTGGTAGTGACGGCTCGACCTAGCTATTCGCGAATCAAATCAGCATTGAAATCGATTGATGATCATCCAGATCTGGAACTACAACTAGTGGTGGCAGCGTCTGCTTTGTTGGATCGTTACGGCGCAGCAGTCCGAAGTATAGAGCACGACGGGTTTGCGATTGCCGCTCGTGTTTACATGGTAGTTGAAGGTGAAAATCTTGTGACCTCCGCTAAGTCTACGGGTCTCGGATTGGTTGAATTGGCTACGGTTCTCGACAATTTGAAGCCGGACGTCGTTGTCACAATAGCAGACCGTTACGAGACACTTGCTACAGCGGTTGCCGCTTCCTATATGAACATCCCGGTCGCTCATGTTCAAGGTGGTGAAGTTACAGGTTCCATAGATGAAAAAGTCCGCCACGCTGTAACAAAGTTATCGAACTTGCACCTTGTCGCAACAGAAACTGCCGCTAGCCGGGTTGTTCGTTTGGGTGAGGATCCTAGTACCGTGTTTGTGACGGGCTGCCCGTCTATTGATCTAGCGGCTACCGTTTTGGCTCAGCCGTCTCTCGATTTTGATCCGATCGACAAATATGGTGGAGTGGGTGCGCCGGTTGATCTCTCAAACGGCTATCTGGTCGTGATGCAGCACCCGGTTACGACGGAGTATGACGAGGCCCGCAGGCAAATCACAGAAACATTAGAAGCTGTGCACTGCCAAGAGATGCCGACACTTTTGTTTTGGCCAAATGTCGATGCCGGCTCAGACGGAACCTCGAAAGGAGTTCGGTTATTTCGGGAGCGGGAGAAACCGACAGGGTTTCATTTTTTTCGGAACATGTTACCGGAAGACTTTTTGCGACTTCTGTGTAACTGCTCATGCATCGTTGGAAATTCCAGTGTCGCGATCCGTGAGTGTGCTTATCTTGGCGTTCCTGCCGTGAACATCGGGACACGTCAATCAGGTCGCGATCGCGGGCGGAACGTTACAGATGTGTCATATGACCGTGATGAGATAGCTGCGGCGATTCGTGCGCATAATCGCGCTGGTCGCCCAGCGTCGGATCCGATTTATGGCGACGGTCAAGCTGGACCACGAATTGCTACACAGTTGGCCGAAAGTGAACTTACTATCGAAAAACGTCTGACTTACTGATGGTCGAGCAGTATGAATACCGAAGAGAAACTGCCTAATAATGAGTTAACGGCACGCCGTGATCGAATTCAGTCGATCGACTTTGACTATTCGAGCAATCCGCAACGCGCCGTGAATAATTGTAATCTCTGCGGAAGTGACTCTTTTGTGGTGTTGAGCCATCGTGATCGGTATGGTTTTCCGGTTCGCGCCCACGGATGTCGACGTTGCGGTTTAGTGTTTCTTAATCCGGTGATGACCGTTGAGGCGTACGGCGCATTCTACAAATCAGTATATCGGCCTTTAGTGAGCGCATATCATGGGCGTCTCATCGATGCGCATTCGATTCAGGGCGAGCAGCGTCAGTATGCTGCAGAGCGTGTTGCGTTACTCGAACCTTATCTACCCGATGGGTCTGAAAGAAACCTTTTGGATATAGGAGGTTCGACGGGAGTTGTTGCCCACGCCTTTTCTAGACGGTTTGGTGCTGTCAGCACAGTTATCGATCCAGCACCTCTCGAGATTGAAGAAGCACGGCGATTGGGTTTAAAAACGGTGACTGGGTTCATAGAGAAGGTGGACCTTGGTGAGCGCCAATTTCAAATTGTTCTAATGTGTCAGGCAATTGATCATTTGCTCGACATTACGGGAGCTCTTGAAGCGATCAGACGCCTTATTGCTGCTGACGGACTGTTTTTTGTTGATATTGTGGATTTTCGGGCTGCCTATTTGAGAAATTGGTCCGTTGAACAGGCTGTTAAGGTTGACCATCCGTTCTATTTGACTGAGTTCACTATGTCGGCCTTCTTGTTGCGAGCTGGCTTTGATGTGGTCCGGGTTGAATATTCAGCAGACCATTTACATGTGGGTTACGTGTGCCGACCATCAAAGCCGGAGCCCGCCAAACTTCCGCGTCCTGAAGACGTGTCAGAGTTATGGCGCGAGCTTCGATACATTCAGAACGCTCCGCGTCCTTAAGTAAGTATGCCTGGACAAATTCTCGGTCTGATTCCGGCCCGCGGCGGGTCCAAGGGAGTGCCCGGCAAAAACACTCGTCACTTGGGTGGCCGACCACTGATTGAATACACGATTGAAGCGGCGCGCTTGTCGAACGTGGTTGACCGGCTTGTTGTATCAACAGATTCAGAAGCAATTGCTGATGTGGCACGATCTCTTGGTGCAGATGTTCCATTTATGCGCCCTTCGGAATTAGCTGGTGATCGAGCAGCGATGCTTCCGGTGATTCAGCATGCGGTGTCTTCGCTAAGTCGCTCTGGCTGGCGAGCAGACATTGTCTTAGTGTTACAGCCGACATCACCTCTGCGCCAACCGCAGCATCTCGTTGAAGCAGTGACGATTCTTAGTACGACCGAGGCGGATGCAGTAGTCAGTGTGGTTGAAGTTCCTCGCCATATGTCTCCTGATTACGTCATGCGAATCGACGATGGTCGTTTGTTGTCGTTTTTGTCTGAGGGAGCCGGTATTACCAGGCGCCAGGATGCAAGGCCTGCCTTCATACGTGACGGCACTGTTTACGCTTGTCGAGAAAGGACACTTTCCGAACAGAACTCACTCTATGGTCGTGATTGTCGGCCATTATTAATACCGGCTGCTGATTCGATCACAATCGACACCCTTGAGGATTGGCAATCGGCTGAGCAACGGCTTGCTGAACGGGCAAATTCGAGAGCGGATCTGGAATGAGGGGCCACCCTAGCGGCTTTGGTTTGAACTTCCAATCCAATGTGTCACCGTGGATTCCTCGGAGCTTGAAGGTAAGTGCAAGTCGAATACTCGGTTTTAGAACTAGGGTAGAGACCGAGTACCAGCTCATCAGAATCGCTCGTAGTAACAGGACAATCATTGCCGGACCTTGGCTCGGAGAGGTTGGCTTTGAATTGCTGTACTGGATACCGTTTCTGACCTGGGTTGCATCGCGGTTTGAGATCGATCGTCGAAGAATTGTTGCAGTGTCGCGAGGCGGGCCTGAACTCTGGTACCGACGAATTGCAGGCTCTTATTACGATGTCTTCGACTATTTTGACCCAGAGCAATTTCGGCGTGCTAACGAAAAACGTCGTATGGAAATTGGCGAACAGAAGCAGATACAGCGAAGTGAGCTTGACGAAGAGGTAATCGAGAAAGTTGTCGCAGTGGTCGGTGAATCGAACACTGCTGTATTGCATCCCTCATTAATGTATCAATTGTATCGACGGTTCTGGTGGGGACATGCGTCGACTGACTCCGTCCGCGCTTGCGCTCGGTTTGAACCGTTTCAACAAT
>CAZWIL010000106.1:0-7762 GCA_964634175.1 uncultured Vicinamibacteraceae bacterium | reverse complement strand
TTGGGTCCTGGCATGAAAGAAGAGGTGATTGAGGCGCCAGTCAATCGAACTTATCCGGGGCGGCACCAGGAACTGGTGGTCGGTTCATATGTCACTGTAGACGATGCTTCGGCTTTACGTTTGGACGGCAGCTTCACGATTACGGCTTGGATCGCGGCGACTCGACCTGGCGTGGTCGGTTGGGATGACAGTCGGCAGTATCAAGGGATTCTGACTAAGTGGTCGGAGGTCGACCAACGGGGCTATGGTCTTTTCTTGGATCCTGATGGCCGATTGGCGGTGCGAATTGGTGCGGGGGCAGGCCAGGTAGATACGCTGGTAGCCGAGCCGAAATTGCGGCCGTGGGAGCCGTCAATATTTGGCGCCAACCGTCCACGCCCTCACGGAGTTCCGACGAAATGGTATTTCGTTGCAGCGAGCTTCAACGCTGACAGTGGAAGTCTGGCCATTTATCAGCAACCGATTGACGGACAACCCGATGATCCCACACAGGTGGTAGTCGAACGGCCCACTGCGATTTCAGGGCTGGCGCCGACGGAAGTGCCACTGTTAATGGCGGCTCGCTGGACCGAAGATGGCGATGTTGGTGGGTATTACAGCGGAAAGATTGACAATCCAAGGTTGTATAACCGAGCACTTAGTCGAGCTGAGGTTGAGTCGATTAGTCAAGGGGATGGCCCGAGTGACGCATTGGCTGCGTGGGATTTCTCGGCTGATATTTCATCTGACCGGGTGCGGGATACTGGGCCGACACAGTTTGATGGTCGAACGGTTAATCTTCCAACACGGGCTGTGACAGGCCATCTCTGGGACGCGACGGAGATGGATTATCGTCGTGCGCCTGAACATTACGGAGCAATCCATTTTCATGACGATGACTTGCTTGATGCGGCCTGGGATGTGGACTTTGCTTTCCAGATTCCTGAGGACCTACCGAGCGGGGTTTATGCTGCCCGATTACAAACGACGACGAGTGAAGACTACGTGCCGTTCTTCGTGAGACCACCCCAAGGCACCGCAACGTCGAAGATTGCCTTCTTGGTTCCAACCTTCAGCTATTTGGCCTACGCGAGTACTGGTCCCCGTGGGTTTCCGAGAAGGATGAGCACCTATGCAGGTCACACAGATGGCAGTGGAGTGACTTACTCGTCGCGACTTCGGCCGATTACGGACATGCGACCCAAGGTTGCCTCCCGTAATCCGTGGCAGTTCATGGCGGATACGCATTTAATTGACTGGTTAGATGTTAAAGGCTTTGACGTTGATGTTATTACCGACGGAGACCTACATTTTGAAGGACCCGAACTACTTGAACCCTACAACGTCGTCATGACGGGTACGCATCCAGAGTACTACTCGTGGGAAATGCTTCAAGGCATGCGCACCTATCTCGAGCAAGGTGGCCGGTTAATGTACATGGGTGGCAATGGTTTTTACTGGGTGACCCCGATGGACCCGACGGGAACGTATGTTGAACTTCGGCGGCGAGATGGAACCGAGGCGTGGCAAGGTGCTCCCGGTGAGCATCATCACAGTATTACCGGTGAACCGGGTGGCTTGTGGCGGTTTCGCGGTCGTGCGCCTCAGTGGTTGGTAGGTGTTGGTTTCACAGCGCAGGGATTTGATCGGAACTCGCCGTTCCAGCGGATGCCCGGTAGTTTCGATCCAAGGGCCGCCTTTATTTTTGACGGCATCGGTGACAACGAACTGATCGGGAATCACCCGTCGCTGGTACTCGAGTTTGGTGGGGCCGGATCTGAGTTGGACCGCGTCGATGTTGCTCTCGGGTCACCACCGCACACGCTTGTTCTAGCCCGATCATTCGGGCACTCAGATGCCTATCAGCAGGTTGTCGAAGAGGTAAACACGAGCGACTCTTTACAAGGTGGAACGGTCAATGAACTCGTCTATGCCGATATGGCTTATTTGGAATATCCAAATGGCGGTGCCGTATTTTCGACGAGTTCTATCGCATGGGGTGGAAGTTTGTCATTTAACGACTATGACAACAACGTGTCGAGGCTTACCGAGAACGTTCTCAGACGGTTTGCCGCAGATGAACCTCTGCCTGGGCCACAGGGAGAAACTCCAACCGACAACGGAACGGCAAACACACCTTGAGATACTGGATCCCAACCTAATTGCGGCACATCGAGTGTATCGATGTATCAGATTGAGGCTTGGTCGGCGTTGCGCAAAGCCCGACACGATCGCGGTCGTGATCGGTCCTGGTTCAGCGTTAGTCGGAACGTTTGGGCACTTGGCTTTACCAGTTTATTTACTGATATAGCGTCAGAGATGGTTGGCACGGTATTGCCGATTTATCTCGTGCTGTATCTCGGCCTGACCCCGTTTCACTACGGTATCGTGGACGGCCTGTATCACGGGGTTACGGCGTTGCTTCGACTTTTCAGCGGTGTCGTTGTCGATCGCTCCAATCGTTGTAAGGAGTTAGCGTTTGTCGGCTACGGTGTCTCAGCTGTATCGAGGCTGGGGTTGCTGTTTGCAGGTGTTTCGTGGCCATTAATTGCGAGTGTCGTTGCGATTGATAGGGCTGCTAAGGGGTTGCGAGCCGTGCCGCGGGACGTCCTGATCTCCTTGAGTAGTCACTCGACAACATTGGCGACCTCGTTCGGCGTACATCGCGCGCTCGACAGTGCGGGTGCGATGCTCGGTCCCCTGGTAGCTTTGGCCATTTTGGCAGTAATGCCAGACGCCTTCGATGTTGTTTTTGTATGTAGCTTTAGTGTCGCCCTTTGTGGCCTTGGTGTGCTCGTCTTATTTGTGCGTAACCCCAAGTCGAGGGCGTCTGGACCAGAGACTAGTGGAGTTCTGTCGTCATTGTCAGAATTTCGTCGTGCACTGCGTGACCCTCGCCTTTTACGGCTGACAGTCGCAGCGACTTTATTGAGTGCGGCTACTGTGAGTGACGGGTTTATCTATCTTGTCCTACAGGACCAGGTGGGGTTTAATGCCGGCTTGTTCCCCTTACTTTACGTTGGGACGTCGGCGAGTTACTTGGTATTTGCGGTTCCTGCTGGCCGCCTCGCAGACCGAGTCGGTCGTCGGACCGCACTGCTGACTGGGTATTGTTTTCTTGCGCTGAGTTATCTCCTGACAATGCAGCCTGACATTGGTATCGCAGGACTGGTCGGCTGTCTTCTCTTGCTCGGCACTCACTACGCACTTACCGATGGGGTCCTCATGGCACTCGCCAGCGGTTTTCTTCCGACTGAACGACGCGGCACAGGGCTTGCCGCCCTCACGACCGCTACCAGTCTCACACGATTGGGTGCGTCAGTTATCTTCGGGGTGTTGTGGACGCAACTGGGGCTGCGTGTTGCTCTGACTGTCTTTGCCGTTAGTTTATTTTTGGCTGTTTCGTTCGCTTACTTTATTGTCGAGCACGACGCTGCACAGGACTTCGATAGTGACAAGTGATAGTGATCGGAGAGTTGACTTTTACCGTCGTCCTGGCGTGCTGTTTGCGTTCCTGGTCGTGGCATGTTTTGCTCTGGCGATTGGCTATTCCTGGCGAGCATCCGTGCAACGAGCTGCACTGTTTCAGGATGAGTCGCTGCCGGAAATCGGAAGTCTTTCGGATCTTGATGTGACAATCGACCAACCGGAAGAAGAGGTTGCCTCTGAGGATGCGCAATTAATGAGTGTCACGGAAGTCCCTAATGAGGTGGCGGATGGTCGTGGTATTGAGGAAGCCGTCACTCCTGACGTGGTATCCGATCGCCTTTCGGCTGAAACCGTCGCGGTTAATGAGTTAAGAGTTCCTGAGCACGCGATTTTTATTCGCCACACAGGCTTGGACGCAAGTTACGGGATTATGAGCGCGCTTCGTTTGACTGCGTCCGGCGAGGACCGTCGTGCGACACCGCTTCGTTGCGACCGGCTGCATTTTGTTAACCGACGTGGTGTTTGTCTGGCGACAGATCGGTTTTACACAACCCACTCAATTATGGTGTTCGATGAGTCGTTCGAACCGCTGCACACGCTTCCCCTAAACGGTATTCCCAGTCGCACCCGCTTGTCCCGTGACGGGCGTCGAGCTGCGGTCACGGTGTTTGTGTCGGGCCATTCGTATGCTGAAGCTGGGTTCTCGACCGAAACGAGCATCATAGACACGAATACTGGCGAGCGAGTCGTCAATAATTTAGAGGAGTTCGAATTGTTCCAGGGTGCTACACGTATCCGCGCCGCCGATCTTAATTACTGGGGAGTGACCTTCGGTCAAGAGAGTGATCATTTTTATGCCACGCTGGGCACCGCGGGCAGTGTTTATCTGGTCGAAGGGAGAGTGTCCGATCGGCGGATTTACGTGCTTCGTGAGGGCGTTGAGTGTCCGGCGCTTTCTCCCGATGAGACGCGGATCGCATTTAAGAAACGAATATTCACCGACAGTGAATTTATGTGGCGCTTGCATGTACTCGATTTGGCCTCGTCTGTTGAAACACCACTGGCCGAAGTGCGACATGTCGATGATCAAGTGGAATGGTTGAACAATCAGGAGATTCTCTACGCCATGCCAGATGAATCGGCTCCAACTGCTCGGGTGACTGACATCTGGAAGGTGTTGGCAGATGGGTCAGGTAACCCAGAGCTACTTTTGAAAGAAGCGTTTTCACCGGCGGTTCTTAGTCGAGAAGATCGCGCCCGATGAAGATTTTCTTCGATGTTACGAAAGCCATCCGTGGCTATAATCAAGATTCATGCGTTTAGTGGAGCTGCTGGTGTTGTTGTGCATGCGTCTATTTCAGCCATGACAGTTCTGCGATGGGGGGCGACTCGATGTTACATCAGTGGTTCTTCGAGAAGATCAGACTTATGACTTTTAAAGGTTTTGGGATCTTTGCGGTCTGGATTTGTCTGTCTGGGAGTCTTATCGCCGCGAACTTCTGGGAAGAAAGATTTTTCACGTCGTGGTCTGAAGAAGAAATCGATCAGATGTTGACGGATTCGCCGTGGTCACGCAAGGTGACCGTTGTTCTTGACGAATCGAGACGTAGCCTGACTCGTCGTCGTGCGGCCAACGCTGCTGGCGAACGCGATGATGGGAGACGACTTATCCCGCCCAATGACATTCCACCGCTGGAGGGGATTGGTCCGGTTCCGGAACGGATGACCGTGACGGTGTCGTGGCGCAGCGCCCTACCGGTGAAGCAGGCGTTGGCAAGAGCCCAGGCTGGAATTGGCGAACAGATTCCAGCAGAGCAACAAGCGTTTCTGATTCAATTCGAACCACTTTACGTCGTCTCCGTCGGCGGAGTGTCCCGTCAGCTTGCTGAGCGAGTTAAGCGGTCGGTGCTTCTTGGCCAGACGTATTTGGAACGGCCGAATAAAGTGCCGATTGTAGCTGAGGATGTCGAGGCGTTTATCGAGGACGAAGAAACAGTCATTTTGGAGTTTGCTTTCTTGCGGGACGATCCGATCACAATCGATGACGACGAAGTTTGGTTTTCCATGACATTGGGAGCAGTCGAGGTTCAGCGGAGTTTCAGGCCAGAGGAAATGATGTTTGGGGATTCTCTCGAGCTGTGATGGAGCACCAATTTTCAGCCGACATGGTCATAAGCTCCACGACTCAGCATTCTCGGCGGGAGGCCTTCCGATTTATTGGCGCGGTAGCTGGTTCCGCTGTTGTGTCGGCAATCGGGTTGCAAAGCTCTGGACTTGCTCAGCAGAGTTTCACTTCTTCGGAGTCGCCTAACTTTCCTGACGGTGTAGTTATTCGAACGTTACAAGGAGACATCAATCCCACTGAGCTAGCGAATGGAGCGACCCTGTTCCACGAACACGTCGGCCGCGCTGACGTGGACTTGGCGGTGGAGGAGCTCCGAGCGTCTGCGTTCGACGGGCTTGGTTGTATCGTCGATGCTGCCACTGGCCGGAGGAGTCCCGAGCAGGTACGAAACTTGGAAGCTATTGCCGCGCGGACTGCAGTCAGGATTATCATGGCTGGTGGTTATTTTGAAGACATCGGCTTTGCGATCTATCCGGTACGTGTTGCGGAGATGACTGAGGACGCACTGGTTGAAGAGCTTGTGACGGACGCCAAGTCACAACGGTGGGGCGCCTTCGGCGAGATTGCTTCTTCGCTTGAAATGCGACCAGATGAGCGAAAAGTACATCGGGCTGTCGCGAGAGCTCATCTCCTGACCGGACTTCCGATATTCACCCACACGCCGCATGAAAGCTGTCCAAGTTGCGCCATGGAACAACTGGATGTGATCGAGGGGCAAGGGGTCGATCTCTCCCGTGTCGTGATTGGCCACATGGCAACCATTAAACCTGAGCATCGACCTTTAACGACGCACACCGAGGTGGCGCGCCGTGGTGCTTTTGTGGGTCTTGATACACTCGGACATGAGATGGGAAGGTCTCGGATTCCAGCGTCTGACAAGGTGCGGATGGTTTTGGATTTGATTGATGCTGGTTTCGAAGATCATATCTTGTTGTCTTCTGACCAAGGGAATGTCAATCAATTTAAGGCGAACTGGGGGCATGGATGGTCCTCGGTGTTAATGCAGTTTGTGCCAAAACTTCGATTTGCCGGTGTTCCGGAAGGACTGATTCGAAAGCTACTGGTTGATAATCCGAGGCGATTTCTAGCTTTTGTACCAACGGGCTAGTTACACCGCTTGCTGGCCTTGACCTCTTTCGGTCCTGTCGACCAGAATCATTCCGTTGTATTGACTTGCGATTCATTGTCGCCGTTTCTGACTTTTGAGAATCAAAATATGCCGCTTTTATTTGTGTCCACTTTGGTCGTCCGGTCGGTCTCATCGATTGTTATGGTTTTCTTCCTTCTAGTCGGATGCCTCCTGGCACAGGATGCTTCGCCGGGACCAGTTGTCGCACCGAGTGGGCGTGTGACTACCAGTGTTGCGTTTGATGGCCGTCTTTTGAGCGGGGCGACTGGATGGTTCAACCGCTCCACGTCGCATTCTGGTCCCTCTCACATTACGATTGATCACGGTCAGCCTCACGCCCGGGGACGCACGATATTTGGCGGGTTAGTGCCGTTTGATCAAGTGTGGCGTCTCGGCGCAAATTGGGCGACTTCGCTGACGACCGATGTCAACGTACGAATTGGAGACCTTCAGGTGCCCCGGGGTATCTATACCCTGTTTCTGCTTCCTCGGGAGGATACTGCCGATCTGATTGTTAACCGCCAAACCAGACAATGGGGCACGGATTATGATCCGACTTTGGATTTGGGAAGGACGGAACTGAGTCACCGGTCCCTTCCCGAAACGATACAAAGTTTGACGGTCACTCTCGAGCCGGTTGTTTCTCAAGGTTCCGGTGAACTTCCGTCTGGAACACTTCGTATAGCTTGGGGGAATGCCGAGTTCGCCACACAGTGGCAGGTCATTTGGCCGTAAGGAGGACAAGCGAAATGAGAATCTATAGTGTCGTCGCGTTAGTTATGGTGATGGTGTTGTTCGGACATACGAGTGAAGTGGCCGCCCAATCGCCAGTATTGGAGTATCGATTGGAAATGGACTGGGCTGAATTACCTGCTGGGGTGGAGGAGTGGGGCCAAACCATTGGCGTTGAGATTGATCGAGATGGGAATCTCTGGGTCTTTCATCGTTGTTTCGATTCGAACTGCATTGATCGCGACACGGTAACGCCGATTCTTAAGTACGACCGAACCGGTGCTCTTGTGGAGAGTTGGGGTGAAAACACCTTCATATGGCCGCATGGGTTTTTTCTTGATACTGATGGGAACATCTGGACCACCGAC
>CAZWIL010000105.1:0-7802 GCA_964634175.1 uncultured Vicinamibacteraceae bacterium | reverse complement strand
TTCTCGATAAGTGCAAGTTCCACCAATTCGCCGTCATCGACGTCTCGAATTACGACAGGTAATTCAGTAAGACCAACCTGGACCGATGCTTGATACCGCCTTTCGCCAGCGATTATCTGGAATCGCTCGCCCTGCTGGCGAACTATTAGCGGCTCGATGATACCCTTTTCGGCTATCGAAGCCATAAGTTCAGATAAATCACCCATAACTTGCCTGGGTTGGTCTGGGTTCGGATCAAGATGTTCGATGGCAATCAGACGACCAACCGGAGCGCCTGACGACGCTGCTAAAGCATCAACATAGTGAGCATCGTGCCTCATTTCTAGTGTTTGTGGAAGTCCTCGTCTAGGCACGGTCCATTACCTCCTCACAAAGTCTGTAGTAGTCTGCGGCACCAGTAGAATCAGGAGCAAAGCTGAAAATAGATTCCTTATATGCCGGACTCTCTTCGAGCCTTACGTTCTTAGAAATGACTGTGTCAAAAACCTTTGCTCCAAAGACCTTTTGGATTTGCTGCTTTATGTCTCGAGCTAGGGACGTTCTTCGATCGTGCATCGTTATAAGAACTCCAAGAATCTGTAGGTTTGTGTTCGCTCTCGATCTCACTTTCTCGACAGTTTCCAGTAGGTCGTCTGTGCCTTCTAACGCGAAATAAGAGCTCTGAATTGGAATAAGGAGGTGAGTAGCCGCAACCAGCGCATTCACTGTTAGGAGTCCCAGCGTAGGTGGGCAATCGATGACAACATGCGAAAATCTCTCGCCGAGTGAGGCTATTCGATCTTTTAGTCGAAAATGGGCATCGAGCTCGCCTATTAACCTTGCCTCAAGTTTTGCCAGTGAAATTCGAGCTGGCGCTATCCAAAGATTCTCCTGGTTCAGCGCCGGCTTGACTACATCTTCGAGCTTGCAGGTCGGATCTTCGATGGCGTCGTAGATGCTTCTGTCTAGTCCGTTGCGCTCGACAAATGACAGGGTGCTATTACCCTGGGGATCGAGATCGATCAGAAGGGAGGGATTTCCTCGCATGGCGAGGGCTGAGGCTAGATTTATCGCGGTAGTAGTCTTTCCTACGCCGCCTTTTTGATTCGCTATTGCTACGATCATTCAGATGATAAACCTAGACTAAAAATATTCAAAAACAGCTGGGCTTAACCTGTTTCTTTGTGATGGCTTTTATTCTAGAAATGCGTGGATATTGTGTCAAGAACTAACGGCAGGCATCATCGTGTTCTGATGGCTATATTTACAGATAAGTCTATTTAATTCAATTGTTTAAGCGATTGTCGGCCGGCCGACAATCGTTACATCTTATATTTTCCGAGTTCTTCGGTTGGTAGTCCTTCAAGCCATTTTGAAAGCTGTTCAGAATTGGCCTTGTCAGGGTTAAACTCAAGCGTTTTGGCATTGGCGATAACATCTTCATCGACCAGAATAGGAGCGCGAGCTCGAAGAGCTACTGCTATAGCATCGCTTGGACGTGAATCAATAGACACCTCTTCCCCGCTGACCTGAAGGTGAATTGAGGCATAAAATGTATTCCCCTTGAGGTCTGAAATCACAACTTTTTCGACCTTGGCATCTAGGTCCGTCAACATATTTCGAATTAAGTCGTGCGTCATGGGCCTGGGGGTTTCCACGTTCTCGATTTGAATCGCGATTGCATTCGCTTCAAAGACACCAACCCAAATTGGTAGCACTCTGTCGCCTTCGTGCTCGCGCAAAATGACGATTGGCATATTAGTGATCGGGTCAACCATTAAACTTTTAATTGTCATTTCAACCAGCATGACTGCGCCTCGCTTGCTCGACTATGTTGCCGTTCGAGTTGTCGGCTGTGATAGGTTGAAGTGAGGCGATTGGATCAGAGGGGATGACGTCTCCACAGAGGCTATTTGGACCTGCTTCTCGTATTTCTATATTCAAAATTTCTCCAATCTTATGATTTTTTCCGGAGAAATTAACAACAGTGTTTTGACTGGTTCTACCAGAGAGTTCACTTTTTCTTCGTCGACTTCTTGAATCAGTAAGAACTTCGACGACTTTTCCGATCTGTGCTTGATTGATGGAAACTTGGATCCGTTTTTGAGTCAGTTGAAGCTCCAGTAGTCTTTCAGATTTAACTGATTCTGGAATGATGTCTTGAAGCTTGTTCTTTGCGAGTGTGTTCGGTCTCTCAGAGTATTTAAATGAAAACATGCTGTGGTACTTTGCGGCAGTTGTCAGTTCGAGCGTCTTTTGAAAGTCGGCATCTGTTTCGGTTGGAAAACCGACAATCATGTCGGTAGACAGGGCAATATCAGGAATCGTTTGTCGTATTTTTTCAACAAGAGCTCTATATTGCTCAGCGCTATGCTTTCGATGCATTGCCTTTAAGACTGACGTTGATCCAGATTGGACTGGCAGATGCAGATGATTACACACAGCGGGTAAATCTTTGATCGCTGCGAGCATTCGGTCAGTGACGTGACGAGGATGTGGGCTGGCGAATCGAATCCGTTGAACACCTCTGACTTCCTGGAGAAGTTCAAGGAGACGCGCGAAGTCACAGTTTTTTAAATCTGGCGCTGTGTAATGATTAACAATCTGTCCAAGCAAGTGTATCTCTGAATGCCCTGTGCTCACTGCCTGCTCTGCCTCAGCGATGATTTCTAATGCTGGGCGCATTCGTTCGTGGCCCCTTGTGTATGGAACAACACAGAATGTGCAGTGATCGTTGCAGCCCTCTATGATTGTTATGTACGCTTTTACTGGATCGTGCCTGACCGCCAATCCAAGAGGAAATGAAACGTCATCTCGAGGATTGATATCAATCTGTGGCGATCTTGAATTCTCAGCTTCTTGAACTAGAAGTGGTAGGCGTTGAATGGCCTGCGTTCCCGCTACGACGTCCACGTTGGCAACCCTTTTGATTATCCTTTCGCCCTCTTGTTGAGCCAGACAGCCGACTACGGCGACTATTGGCGGTCGTGATTGCGTGTCCATTGCGAGAACGCCTAACCTTGAAAAGAGCTTGTCTTCTGCCTTTTCTCTGACACTGCAAGTGTTGACGACTATGAGATCTGCGTCGCTAGGTGCATTGGTGAGGTCGTAACCTGACTGTTCTAATAGGCCGGCTATCCGTTCAGAGTCGTGGACGTTCATCTGGCAGCCAAAGGTCTCAATATAGGCGCGTTTTCCCACTAACCTTCGCCTTTCGCTTTCGCCTTTCGCTTTCGCTCTATGTTCGCCTCAAGCATATCCATTGCTCCTGCTCTGGCAGACGCCGAAGTCTGCCCCGTCATTAATTTAGCGAGTTCTTTAACTCTACCCTCTTCAGCCAATGACTCAATTCTTGTCACCGTCCGGCCAGCCTCCTCTATCTTTGTCACGGTTAAATGAGTATCGCCGCACGCTGCAATCTGCGGAAGATGAGTTACGCAAATGACCTGAAAATCTGAACTCAGTCTCTCCATCAAGGCGCCGACCTTAGCCGCAACCTTGCCGCCGACACCTGCGTCAACCTCATCGAACAGTAACGTCTTCCCCACATTGTCCACGGGAGCAAGCGTTTTCAGCGCGAGCATTACGCGCGATAGTTCTCCGCCTGATGCGACGCGCGCCAACGGGCGTACTGTCTCACCCGGATTCGCCGAGAAGAAAAACTCCCCTTCGTCGACGCCGCTCTGAGACCACTTCTCTTCCGGAAGCTCATCGGACGAAAACTGAGTCACAAATCTCGCGTCAGGAATACCCAACTCCGCTAACAATTCTCGCAGCCGTCCCGCCAACTCCGTCGCACATCCCCTCCGCTGCAAAGAGAGCTCTTCTGCGCCGCCAAGGAATTCGCTTCTACTTTCTGTTTCCCTCGCCTCGACAATCTCGAGCTCCTTGTCTGTCAACTCAAGCGTCGCCAACTCTTCCAGAAGAGTTTCTTGATAGCGAATCACGTCACCGAGGCTTGGACCATATTTTCGCTTTAAGCCCTCCAGTTCCGCAAGTCGAGCCTCAACGGCTGCGAGCCGCTCAGGCGAATCATCTATCTTTCCTTTATAGGATCGCAGGAAGAATGATAGTTCCTCCAGCTGACTCTCGACGACATCTCGGGTATCTACGAATCTCTTAAATTCAGGATCTAGTTGTGACAGCTCCTCCAGATCTCGCCACACCTTGCCGAGTTGAGAAATAATGGAATCGTCCTGTTCGTAAAGGTTGTCGTAGCTCTCTTCGCACAGTTTCGACAAGCGTTCTACGTTCACCAGCGTTGTCAATTGCGACTCCAGTTTCGAATCTTCGTCCAAAATTGGTGCGACTCCGTCAACCTGGTCTCTTTGAAACGTAAGTAGTTCGAGTCGTTGAGCTTTATCGGCCTGAGTCTGACGCGAATGATCCAATTGCTCTCGGATTGACCTCCAGGAGTTATAGGCCTTGGCGACGGCTTGCCTCTTCGCTATAAGTCCACCGTGGGTGTCAAGCAGATTTAGGTGAGTTGAACGATCAAGAAGGGCCTGATGGTCGTGCTGACCATGAAGATCAAACAACCCTTGGCCGACTTGATGAAGCTCTCCTGCGGGCACGAGCTTGTCGTCAATAAATGATCGACTTCGCCCCTTCGAACTGACTTCTCTCCGTAGCTTTAGAGTCTGACCTTCATGGTCTTCTACGATAGCGTCGACGCGAGCTCGGTCTTCACCGGTACGGACCATCTCGTTCGTAGCTCTGTTCCCTACGAGAAGACCCAACGCTCCTACGATCACCGATTTCCCTGCTCCCGTCTCACCGGTCAGAACGGTTAGGCCGGACTCAAATTCCAGTTCTAACTCGTCTACGATGGCAAGGTTCTCGATGCGCAGAAATCGAATCATAGAAAGGACCCTTTATGAGGTTCCCAAGTTGTTGGATTGTCGCGCATCGCTACATGAGTCGCGGTGGTAAAGAAATGAAGGAACTTCCATCGTATCATACATTTGACACTATCGAAGCCTGCGTGTTATCTTCGAAAACCTGCGCTATCCCAGCGGCGCACCAGTGTCAATTAGGGGGTTTGGTTGCGTACATTTCTTATCTACGCCCATTCTCTTTTTCAGACGCCGGGTGTTGTCGACGCGTCAGAAGAAGGGCTTGGCATGGACGTGCTGGGATTGGTGGCTAGGTCTTCCCTGCCATCTCAATTAGTTCTGTTTGTCCTTATCCTTTTTTCTGTGGTGTCGTGGGCCGTCATTGTTCTAAAGGTGCGACAACTTCAAGTCGTTCAGCGTCAGACAGCGACGTTCATGGAAGTCTTTCGTCGCAGCAAGAAATTTTCCGATGTTCAATCGGTTTGCAAGTCGCTTGCGCAAAGCCCGCTGGCTGGCGTTTTTCAGGCTGGATACATTGAGCTGAACGCCCAACTTAAAGAGGCCGAAGGCGCTACGGTGACGTCAGTCCATTCTGAGGAACCAGCGCGACGGCCACCTCTTCGAAGTTTTGAGGCGCTAGACCGAGCGCTGCTTAGAGCAGCCTCAATGGAGATGGCCAAACTGGAAAAACGGGTGCCCTTTCTGGCGACTACCGCAAGCATCACGCCATTTATTGGTTTATTGGGCACTGTATGGGGAATCATTATCGCTTTTCAGGGAATAGGGGAAACTGGTTCTACAAATCTGGCGGTCGTGGCTCCAGGTATAGCAGAGGCGCTGGTCGCCACTGCAGCCGGTCTCTTCGCAGCGATTCCTGCTGTCTACTTTTATAACTACCTTACGCAGAGAATCGGCTCGATGTCTTCGGCTCTTGACGATTTCTCGCTTGAATTCCTTAATATAGCGGAAAAGAATTTCTCTTAAGATGCCGACTATTCAGCAGCAGGCAACTCACAGCGGAACTGGTCGAGGCGGTCGCCAACGAAAGAGAGTGGGAACCGCTTTGTCTGAGATTAACGTAGTTCCTCTGGTGGATGTCATGCTGGTGCTTCTTATTATTTTCATGGTTGCAGCTCCAATGATGCAGAGAGGATTAGATGTAAGTCTTCCCGAGTCGAGACGCTCTGACCAGATCAGCTCTGAGCGTATCTTTGTAACTATTCCGGTGAGCTTTCGAACAGACCAACTTCTTCAAGTGGATGACGAATCAGTCAGATTTGATGTTTTGCAGGAACTTATGCGACAAACTCTCGAAACTCAGGCCGGTCGGGACGTCTTCGTCCGAGGCGATGGTGGTATCACTTATCAAGAACTGATTCAGGTAATGGATGAACTTAAGGCTGGCGGTGTGGAATCGGTTGGTTTAATTACAGACCTTCCGGCGACGCCATAATGGATAAGCAGGAATTGTGAAGGAACCCGCGTCGAAGATCATTTCGGATCGAGCCCAAGATGGAGATGGTTTGCGAAAGACCCTTGTCTTTTCTTTCGTAGCACACGTAGCCTGCGTCGCTGCGATTTTCGCTGCACCTGATAGTTGGGTCGGCTCGACCGAGTATGAACCAGCTTCCATGACAATACGACTGGGCGGTGCAAACGCTCCTGGCGAAGGTGGACTGACCTCTTTGGGAGCGCTGCCTATTCAACAGGTCATTCCACTGTCGGATCTTCGGCGACCGCAATGGATCCAGCCCCCAGCCGATATATTGCCTCAAAATGTTGTACCGGTACCAGACGCTCCACGGGTGGAACCGGAAAGCGACGTAGATACCGCTCCGGAAGAATCACGAGGCCGGCGACTGACGAGCGGTCCCCAGCTTCAAGACGGTAATGCTATGTCGGTAACCGGCGCCGAGGGAATTGGAGTTGGCTTGTCGGCGGGTGGCTTGGGCGGAGATGGTTCAGAGCTGAGCTTAAGTGATTTTTGCTGTCCTGAATATCTGTCGACGATGATTTCTCTTATTCGGCAACGGTGGAATTCTAATCAGGAAACTTCGGGGGCTGCGGTAGTAAGTTTTACAGTCTATCGGGATGGACGTATCGATGCTGTAGACGTAACTCGGTCAAGTGGGTTCATCGCCCTGGACCAGAGCGCTCGCCGAGCAATTCTTTTAACTCGTGAACTTCCACCGCTCCCGAGGTCATTTATGGAGAACAGCCTAACCGTTCGATTAACATTTGAGTATCGGCGATGATGTTGCGTTTCCGTATTCTGTTGTCGATTAGTGTCTCCATTGGTGCTGTGTTTTTGGCGGCCCAACAGCCAACTCTTCCATCCGATTTGGAACGACAGTCGTCTGGGGTTGACCTGATTATTGGAGAACGCATCGGCGCCCAACCAAGAATCGCGGTGCCAGATTGTTTGGCCTTGAGTCCTGAAGCGGACGTGACCCGCGCTGCCAGCACTATCGCTGAAGTGTTGTGGGATGACCTCGATTTCGAGAGAGAATTTCGTATGGTTGCACGGGACGTCTACGACTCGATACCACCCGCTCGGTCATTAATTGATTTGCCTCTTGATGATTGGCGGGAGTTAGGAGCTGATGGCGTTGTAAGTTGCTCGGTTGAGTCGATCTCTAACAACAGGATACGAGTCACAGCCAGGTTATTTAACGTTCAATCGATGGCCTCTTCTTTCGGGGTTGAATATTCTGGCGCGGCTGGCAATATAAGAACCTACGCTCATCAACTTTCAGATGAGATTCATAGAAACCAACGTGGTCTTCGGGGGGTAGCACGATCGAAAATTGCGTATATTTCAGATCGAGATAGCGAGTCCGTTCTGGGACTGGTTGAAGATAGGTCGACTAAAGAGGTCTATTTCGCAGATTATGACGGCGCGAACGTTAACCGAGTCACAATAAGCCGCACACTCAACAACAACCCTGCGTGGTCTCCTGATGGACGATCCATCGCTTACACGGCATG
>CAZWIL010000104.1:0-7833 GCA_964634175.1 uncultured Vicinamibacteraceae bacterium | reverse complement strand
TGCTCGGCAGTGCAGCTTGTATGAGAGTTTTTGCATTTCTTGCGCATGGCGCACCGTTTGCGACGATGTTTGTTGCAATCGAATTGGTCATGACCGGTATCTTGATGACGTCGGCGCTCTTGCTGTCTCGGACGGGCCGATTGTCAAAGTCGTAAATCTGAAGCTGCGAAGGGTGCTGGAATCTTTGCGAGCGCCTCGCTGCTAAGCCTCTAACTGCCTTAATCGTCTTCGTCTCGGTGCGTCGGACCGGGGGTTACTGGCCAATCAAAAAGCAGTCAATCTCATATGCGGGATCGAGTTGTCGTGTACGACGAATGACCGGCAAGCTAAATAAACAACATCTATCTGCCGAAAACACTTTTTATATACAGTGTTTCGAAGTAAAAATGGTGTTGGACTCGGATGAATAGACGAACCGCGGCGACTGAGCTCTGTCGCCAGAGTGAAATGAGGCCTTATGGAGATGTTGACGCGTAACGTGCTGTGTTTGGCAGTGATTCTTGGATTAGGTGAATTTTCGGTCGGATCGGTTGTTGGTCTTAACGCGCAGACCACGGGGAGTGCGAATCAGCCGGAAAGCGTCGACCCCTGTGCGTCACCCGCGAATAAGATCGTGGCGGAGAATTGTCGCCCTGGAAATCCACGTACGGAATGGGACGTCGGCTTTGAAGGTGACCCGGAAATTCAAGGGTTTGCGACCGACATGAGTGTGAATTTAGGGGAAACGGTCTCATTCAAGATTAAAACGCATTCGCCTAGCTATCGAATCGATATCTATCGGATGGGATGGTACGGCGGAGACGGTGCCCGTTTGATTGAAACGATTCAGCCCTCAGCCAATTTGCCGCAGGCGCAACCTGATTGTTGGGTTCACACGAACATGCGTTTCGTGGACTGTGGGAACTGGCAGGTTTCGGCGTCATGGCAGGCTCCGGCCGATGGTGTTTCTGGTGTCTACGTGGCTCGGCTGGTTCGCGAAGATGACGAACCCGAACCTTGGCGATCTCAAGGTGAACGGTCGTTTCCCAGAGAGCGTCCGCCGGAGGGGCCACACGCATACGGCGCGCTTGGTCTTGGGGCACTTCGGGATGCACTGATAGAGAAACGTGCAAGCCATATTGTTTTTGTCGTTCGTGATGACGCGGGTGGGTCTGATGTTCTAGTGCAGACCTCGGATCCGACGTGGGTGGCATTTAATCGTTACGGCGGCGTCAATTTATATGGCTCATGGTCTGCCGTCGATGGTGGTGGGGGAGGAGACAACGTTCGGACTCGCGGTTACATGGCGAGTTACAACCGGCCACTTAATAATCGTCGGGGCAATGTGAACGACCAGTTTTTCAATGCCGAGTATCCGTTAGTCAGATGGATTGAGCGGAACGGATACGACGTGAGCTATTTTGCCGGAATCGATACGGACCGTCGCGGTGACCAGATTCAGGGTCATCGAGTTTTTGTTTCTGGAGGGCACGATGCGTACTGGTCAGGAGCGCAGCGGGAACATGTAGAAGCAGCGCGCGATGCCGGCGTGCATCTCGCCTTTCTTGGTGGCGGCGTCAGCATGTGGAAGAGTCGGTATCGTGCCAGTATTGACGGCTCCGAAACACCGTATCGCACGCTAGTGTCGTTTCGGGAGACGGTCTCGCATGGCAAACTCGACCCACAGAAGGAGTTGTGGACAGGCACGTGGCGTGACCCGCGTGAGTTTAATCCGGAGGGAGCCAGCCCTGAGAATGAACTCGTTGGCACCATCGCCACGGTGGGAAGGTTCCGCAATGATCGAATTCAGGTGCCCGCCAGTTATGGACAGCGTCGGTTCTGGCGAAACACAGAGGTCGCGACCCTTACGGACGGCGACCGGGCCGTGTTCGGTCGCGGAATTCTCGGGCACGAGTGGGATCAAGATATCGACAATGGCGTTCGACCAGCCGGCCTGATTCGGTTGTCCGAAACCACGGTCGACAATTTAGCGTACGTGCAAGATTGGGGCTCCCTCTACGACTCTGGAAGTGCGACACACCACATGACACTGTATCGGGCCTCGAGCGATGCGTTGGTGTTCAGCGCCGGAAGTGTCCAGTACGCCTGGGGGCTTGACGACCTGCATAACTACTTTACGAATCCCGATCGCGGGCAAGTGCGACCAGATCCGATGGGTGCCGTTCCTGCGATCCAACAGGCGACCGTGAACCTGTTCGCCGATATGGGCGTGCAGCCAGGCAGTCTGCAGTCTGAATTGACCCCGGCCGAAGCATCTCAAGATACGTCAGGACCGCTGGCGAACGTGATGGAACCGAGTAACGGTGCTGTGGTGGCACAGGTTGTGACGATTGAAGGAACTGCCGTCGATCAAGACGGCGTAGTTGCAGCAGTGGAAGTGTCGGTCGATGGGGGTGTGACATGGCATCCGGCGACGGGGACGGATGAGTGGGAGTATGTGTGGCACCTACCCGAGGAAGTTACAGAGGGAGCGATATTGAGCCGCGCTGTCGACGATAGCGGCTGGATAGGTCCGTTGAGTTCCGTGGTGACGGTCAGTAAGAAGCGAGTCTGGTCAGGCTCTGCCGACTCTCTCGAAGGGGAGAGCGTGGAACGGGGGAACAGATGAAGGGGCGAATGAACTGCTGGGTGTGTGGGGTGATGGGGGTGGGTATTGTGTTGACGCTGTCGACCGAGTCGGTGGCGGCTCAGGAAACCGATCCATGCGTCGAACCCGCCAACTGGATTATTGCAGAGAACTGTAAGCCCGGGAATCCGTCGACGGAATGGGATGTCAACGGTGCCGGGGATGTGACGATCCAGGGGTTTGCCACTGACATTAGTTATAACTTTGGTGAGCGGGCGGAATTCAAGATTGATACGGACTCGAGTGATTACAGAATCGATATCTATCGTATGGGGTATTACGACGGTGCCGGGGCGCGGCTGGTGGAGACCGTGCAGCCGTCGGTGCCGTTGCCTCAGGAGCAACCGGCATGTGCGATTGACTGGAGTGTGCGTTTGTATGACTGCGGCACGTGGGGGGTGTCGGCGACGTGGCCGATTCCCGAGGATGCGGTGTCCGGGGTGTACGTGGCCCGTCTGGTACGGCAGGATGGCGATGCGACATGGCGAGTGGACCATGGGCGAGGGGCCGGCGAACAACCTGAAGCCGGGCCACATGCCTATGGCGCGCTGGGGCACGGTCGATTACGGAATCCGATACGGGAACCACGGGCGAGTCAGATTGTCTTTATCGTTCGGGATGATGCTAGCCAGTCGGATGTGGTGATGCAGACGTCTGATCCGACGTGGACCGCCTATAACCAATATGGTCTGGGGAATACCTACCGGGGATACACGAGTACCGGTGACACGGCGGGGCGGCCGATGCGCGCCCATAAGGCGAGTTTTAACCGTCCTCTGATGAATCGTGATTTCAGCACCACGAATCAATTTTTCAATGCCGATTATCCCTTGCTTCGGTGGTTGGAGCGGAATGGGTATGACGTGAGCTATATCTCCGGAGTGGACACCCATCGTTACGGGCATTTGCTGACGAATCACCGGTTGTTTATTTCGATTGGCCATGATGAGTACTGGTCGGCGGGGCAACGGTCGAATACGGAGGCTGCGCGCGATGCGGGTGTGAACCTGGCGTTTATGAGTGGCAACGAAGTGTTTTGGAAGACGCGCTATGAGCCGAGTATTGACGGGACGAATGCGCCGCATCGGACCTTGGTCGTCTATAAGGAATCACACAGCAATCAAACCGAGGTGGCGGGTATTCAACCGACTCAGAAAATCGATCCGATGTCAGATGTCTGGACGGGGACTTGGCGCGATGCCAGCGCCGCGAATCCGGAAGGTGCCCAACCGGAGAACGCACTGACGGGCACTATCTTTACGGCGAACGCCAATCGGCAGGACCCCTTAATCGTCCCGGCGAAGTATGGCCGGTTACGGTTCTGGCGGAATACCGAGGTTCCGGATCTGGCGCCTGGCGAACAGGCAGTACTGGCGAACGGACTGCTGGGACACGAATGGGACGAAGACTTGGATAACGGATTTCGACCGGCCGGGTTGATCCGGATGTCGGAGACAACAGTCGACGGTATTTTGTATCCCATGGACTGGGGCTCTGTGTATGACGCAGGAACGGGCACGCATGCGCTGACGTTATACCGGGCGCCGAGTGGGGCGCTCGTGTTTGGGTGTGGCTGTGTGCAGTACTCGTGGGCGCTGGACAATTTTCATGACCAGCCAACGTCGGTGCGCGGTCGGACGCTGAACCCGTATTCGCTCCGTGTCGGAGTGGACCCGTATGGGCCGGAACGAACCGTTCAACAGGCGACGGTGAATCTGTTTGCCGACATGGGCGTGCAGCCCGGAAATCTGCAGGCCGATCTTGTACGAGCGACAGCGTCAACGGATAGCGTGGCGCCGCGGTCGCGGGTTACGTCACCGGAAGCCGGTTCGACCGTAGCAGGAACGGTGGTGACTGTGGCGGGCACGGCGACGGATGAGGGTGGCGTGGTTGCTGGCGTCGAAGTGTCGGTCGACGGGGGTGCGACATGGCATCCGGCGACGGGGACGGATGAATGGGAGTATAAGTGGCATGTGCCCGAAGATGGCGGGACGACCAACATTCTGAGTCGCGCGTCCGACGACACCGTGAATGTCGAGACGCCAGGTGACGGCATTGCGGTTTCTTACGGAGGTCCGTAACATACTGATCGACATGCTTCGAGTCGCAACAAGCGGACTAGTCGTTGTTGCTGTCGCACTATCTTGTGCGACGACGTCCTTGGGACAGGTTAACCAGCCAGGCGTCTCCCTGACCGTCAGTGAAATTGAGGCGATCGCAAATCGTGTCCGCGCGGGGAGAAGTTTGCAGCCCACCACATGGCCGGACGGTGCCAGAGTCGCGGTGTTAATTTCGCTTGATGTCGACAACGACACAATTAGCATCGCTCGCAACGAGGTGCCGTCGATTGGCGCGATGTCGCAAGGTGAATTCGGTGGGCGAGTAGGCTTGGAGAGGGTTGTCGACCTCCTGGATCAGTTTAGTATTCCGGCCACATTTTTCATTCCTGCGGTCAGTCTTATTCTGCAGCCCCAGATGGTCGAGGTGATTCAGGAGGCAGGTCACCATGAATTCGGTGTTCATGGTTGGATTCATGAACTGAATACCTCGTTGCCCGCTGAGACGGAACGGGAGTTGGTGATCCGGGCAACGGACTACCTTGAGCAAGTGACCGGACGACGGCCGGTGGGTTATCGGGCTCCCTCTTGGAACTTCAGTCCGAACACATTAAATATTGTCCGGGAGCAGGGATTTCTCTACGACAGTTCATTGATGGCGGATGATCGACCCTATGAACTGATGCAGAACGGAGAACCTACCGGAATCGTCGAGTTGCCGGTCGAATGGATTCTGGATGATGCCCCGCTATTGAATCCGCGGGGGAATAGTTACACGGCTCCCAGAGATTTACTTCAGGTTTATATTGATGAGTTCGATAAGGCCTATGAGGAAGGCACGATGTTTCTTCTGACCACACATCCCCATATCATTGGACATCGGTCGCGCATCGTCATCTTAGAAGAGTTGATTGCGCATATTCGATCAATGGGTGATGTGTGGTTTGCGACGCACGAAGAGGTGGCACGATATGTCCGTGAACAGGCAGGGATGTAGGGGAACTGATCTTTTGACACTGAGACGACTATTCGCTGTGTTGTTCGTGGTAGGAGCGGTCGGCACCTCGCAGGCGGTTCTTAGCGCGCAGGGCGAGAGACTCCATGTGGACGGACTAATAGCGCCCGTGGAGGTTGTGACCGACCGGTGGGGTATCGCGCATATCTATGCGGAGAACGAGCACGACCTGTTTTTTGCTCAGGGGTATAGTGCTGCTCGAGATCGCCTCTTTCAGTTCGAACTCTGGCGTCGTCAGGCGACAGGAACGGTTGCGGAGATTCTTGGTGAGCGTGCACTGGACCGGGATATTGGCGCACGGCTACATCAATTTCGCGGTGATATGACGACTGAGATGCGCCATTATCACCCGAGGGGCGACACGATCATTCCGGCGTTCGTCGATGGGATTAATGCCTACATCAAGCGAACCCATGAACATCCAGACCTACTACCAATTGAATTTCAACTGCTCGGTCTTGCCCCGGGTCTGTGGACGCCGGAAGTGGTGGTGTCCCGGCATAACGGGTTAGTCGCCAATATCACGCAGGAGATCAACAATGCGAAGGCGGTTGCATTGCTCGGTGCCGAACGAGTGAAGGAGATTAATTACTACTTTGGCGATCCGGACCTCAGTATCGACCCCGCGATCGATGTCTCACTATTGAGTGATGACATTCTCCGTTTATATCGTGCGCATCGCCGGCGTATACAGTTTGAACCTGACGATATCGTCGCGGATCATCGGGCTGACCCGAATGCGCATGACCGATTGGCGTCTGCCTTGCCGAGTGAAATTGATTTACAGGTTGAGGATTACGACGCGATCGGAAGCAATAACTGGGTCGTGGCTGGAAGCAAAACGCTGACGGGTTTTCCAATTATGGCCAATGATCCGCACCGTGGCCAGGCCGCTCCATCGCTCCGTTACTGGGTCCATCTCGTGGCCCCGGGCTGGAATGTCATCGGCGGTGGAGAACCAGTCCTTCCCGGCATTTCAATTGGACACAATGAGGACGGTGCTTGGGGCTTGACCGTGTTCGGGCAGGACAATGAAGACTTGTTGGTCTACGACATCAACCCGAACGATTCGAATCAATATCGGTACCTGGGTCGGTGGGAAGACATGACCGTTATTGAGGATACGATTTCGGTCAAAGGCCAAGGCGAGATTGCCGTCAACCTGAAGTACACACGGCATGGGCCTGTGTTGCATGAAGACGAGGCTAACCACAAGGCATATGCGATAGCCGCAGCGTGGCTTGATTATGGCTCGGCCCCGTATCTTGCGAGTTTGCGTATGAATCAGGCGACCACGTGGGAGGAATTTCGTGAAGCCTGTAGTTTTAGTCGAATTCCCTCAGAGAATATGGTGTGGGCCGACAAACGCGGGAACATCGGATATCAGGCGGTCGGTGTGTCACCAATTCGCCCGCACCATAGTGGGTTAGTGCCTGTCCCTGGAGATGGCCGGTATGAGTGGGACGGGTATCTGCCAATTAAAGCGCTTCCGCATGTGGTGAATCCTGATCAAGGATTTTATGCAACGGCGAATAATTACACGGTGCCGGATAACTATCCGTACTGGGATGCGTTGCACTACACCTGGGGTGACCAGATGCGTGCTGCTAGGGTTACCGAAGTGTTGGAGTCAGGGCGCCATCTCACTATGGTCGACATGATGGACCTGATGATGGACGAATTGTCAGTGGCCGCTCGGAATATCGTACCGTTGTTGAGGAGCCTTCCTGGACTTGAGGGACAGGCGGCGGTGGCACGTACGAAGTTATTGAACTGGGACCATGTGCTTGATAAGACATCGGTCGAAGCCGCGATCTATGTAAGTTGGGAGCGACAGTTGAGAGAGAACCTGCAGGCGGTGGTCATCCCTGCGGAAGCATCCGCGCTTTTTCGCGGCGTGAATACCAAGCGCATGATTGATTGGTTGGTCGCACCGGATGGGCGGTTTGGAGATGATCCAATTGAAGGTCGAGACCAGGTGCTTCGAACAAGCCTGACGCAAGCAATGACGAGTCTCGAGGAACGGTTCGAAACGAATGATATGAGCGGATGGGAGTACGGAAGTGAGAAGTTCAAGCATGCGCTTATCCGGCATCCCATGAGCGCGGCCGTTAGTCCAGAAATAAGGCGACAGC
>CAZWIL010000103.1:0-7958 GCA_964634175.1 uncultured Vicinamibacteraceae bacterium | reverse complement strand
GTCCAATTTTTCGCCTATAGCACTAATGGTTCGCACGGAACCAACAAACAACCTCAGTGCATCTTTACGCACCGAATATGACACTCAGTTTGGAGCAATCAGAACGATCGGTGCGGACGGGAGCTATGACTTCAAGGGACTATTTCAAGCCACAGCGGGCTGGAGCCAACGTCGTTTTATCGAAGATTTACCTGGATTCGACAATCCCAATCAACTTGACCACTTTCTCAATGTATTTACGCGACTACAGAACCGTGAGAACACACTCGGCGGCGCGTACCAATTCAACTACGACCTTCTCAGGAGTCGGTTTCTCCAACAGCGTCTGATCGTCTACTACAATGCACAATGCTGTGGAGTCGGTATTGAGTACCAAACATTCAATTTCGCAGGACTTGGCATTCGAACGCCTATCCCCCAAGATCGTCGCTTGAATTTATCATTTACGCTGGCTGGCCTAGGCACGTTTGCTAACGTTTTAGGTGCGTTTGGTGGAGGCGGAGGAATATATCAGTGAAAGGTTTAATCCTCAGTGGGGGTAAAGGTACACGCTTACGCCCGTTGACGTATACCAGTGCCAAACAACTAGTGCCTATAGCGAACAAACCAATTCTTTTTTACGGAATTGAAGCGCTGGCGGCGGCTGGCATCAATGACATCGGCATCGTTGTGGGAGATACCAAATCAGAGATTCATAAAGCCGTTGGAGATGGCTCCCAATGGGATATATCGGTGACTTTTATAGAACAGGACGCTCCAAGGGGACTAGCCCATGCGGTGCTGATCAGCGAATCGTTCCTCGGCGACCAACCCTTCGTGATGTATCTTGGCGATAACCTTCTAGCAAGCGGCATCAAACCACTGGTCGAGGAATTCTCCGCAAAGCGGCCGGCCGCACAGATTTTATTGACCCAAGTCCCTGACCCGCAGCGCTTCGGCGTTGCCGAACTCGAAGGCGATACGGTGGTGCGACTGGTTGAAAAGCCAGAGGAACCAAAGAGCGACCTCGCGCTGGTTGGAGTCTATTTGTTTGGACCGGAAATCTTTGAATCGGTAAAACGTATTAAGCCCAGTATGCGTAACGAACTTGAAATCACTGACGCGATTCAGGACCTTATTGACCACAACAAAGTGGTTCGGCCGCATATTGTTGAGGGGTGGTGGAAGGACACGGGAAAGCTTGAGGATATGCTGGAAGCCAACCGTCTTATCCTGGAGACTCTATCTAGACAGATCGATGGTGACGTTGGTCCAGAATGTGACATCGAAGGCAAAGTCGTCGTTGAGTCAGGAGCAGTAATCCGACACTCGGTAATTCGAGGACCAGCGATTATCGGCACCAACACACGCATTGAACACGCCTATATCGGACCATTCACCTCAATTATGAATAATGTGGAGATCCGGGGGTCAGAACTCGAACATTCCATCGTGCTGGAAGGTAGCTCACTGACCGATCTCAGCAACCGCGTGGCCGACAGTCTTATCGGTCGGAATGTCCGAATCTACCGGCAGCCAGTCAAACCATCAGCCTACCGTTTTATGCTTGGCGACAACTCTGAAGTCGGCATTCAATGGTGACCAGTGTAGTAGTTTAAGAGAAAGAGGACAGTTGTGACCGAACCTGCGTCGTACACCAAGACCGAAGGTAAAACACCAATAATTGAAGGTGTCAAAACGAAGCTGCTCCGCTTAGTCCCCGATGAGAGAGGCTGGCTCATGGAGATCCTTCGAAACGACGACGATTTGTTTCAAAAGTTCGGACAAGTTTATGTGTCAGCCACTTACCCAGGAGTTGTTAAAGCCTGGCACTATCACAAACATCAGATTGACAACTTTGCATGCGTTACAGGAATGGTGAAGTTGGTCTTGGTCGATACTCGAAAAGGTTCGACCACCGAAGGTGTCGTTAACGAATTCTTTCTCGGAACCCAAAGACCGATGTTAGTTCAAGTACCTAACCTCGTCTATCACGGTTGGAAATGTATCAGCTCCGAAGCTTCCGCAGTAGTTAACGTTCCGACCGAGCTCTATCACTATGATGATCCGGACGAATACCGGTTGGAAGCTCATGGAACACTGCCTTACGACTGGGCCCGAAAAGATGGTTAATGTCCTTGTTACGGGTGGAGCTGGTTTTATCGGCAGTAACTTCGTCAGCTACGCCCTGAAGGTTCATCCAGACTGGCGAATTACGACCCTCGACAAACTCACCTACGCCGGCCGGCGTGAAAATCTTCAGGAACACGATGGTAACCCGCGCCATCAGTTCGTCAAGGGAGACGTAGCAGACCTAGCGCTTGCCCAGGAATTGGTCAAGAATGCAGACATCGTTGTACATTTTGCAGCCGAGACCCATGTCGACCGTTCAATTCAAAGTGCTGGTAGCTTTGTGACTACGGACGTCTACGGCACTTTCGTTCTACTGGATGCAGCGCGGACATCGTCTCGGCTGCAGAAATTTGTTCAGATCTCCACTGATGAAGTCTATGGCAGCGTAGCGGAAGGATCGTCAATTGAAAGCGATGAGCTCCTTCCCAGAAACCCTTATGCAGCTACCAAAGCTGGCGCGGACCGCCTCGCGTACAGTTATTGGTCGACCTACAACGTTCCGGTTATCATCACTCGCGCGTCAAACAACTACGGACCTCGACAGTTCCCTGAGAAAATCATTCCTCTCTTCAGCACGAATGCCATCGACAACCAGCCTTTACCTTTGTACGGAGATGGCCAAAATGTTCGTGACTGGCTCCATGTAGACGACCACTGTCGTGCACTCGACCTTCTACTGAAAAATGGAGAACCTGGTGAGGTGTACAACATCGGGGGAGAAAACGAGGTTACCAACGCGACATTAACGAATCGAATTCTTAAAATCCTTGACCGGCCAGCGTCACTCATTCGGCCCGTCGACGACCGCCCGGGACATGACCGCCGGTACTCACTCGATACGACGAAACTTCGAAGACTCGGTTGGAAGCCGAGTGTGCCTTTTGATGATGGCCTTGTTTCAGTGGTGAACTGGTATCAGTCCAATGAATGGTGGTGGCGACCAATTAAGCACGACGACGAAGGTTATCGGTCTTACTACGAAAAACAATATGGTCAACAAATCTGACCTTTATCGTAATTATTGATACGAGATGTCCAGCGTCCACGCCCACATCTCTAATGTAAGGCACGTTGTTCTAGTGACCGGAGCTGCTGGTTTTGTTGGCCGTCATCTCCTCCACGCCCTAGCGGTGGCCAACCGTAGCAAATCGATCTTCGCGTGGCGGCGCCCATCAAGTACTCCGTCAAACACTGACCGCGACAATCTCGGTACGCACTGGCAAGAAATCGACCTTCTTAAGGATGAGGTCGTTAGAAAGACAATCCTCGAGCTCAAGCCCACGAGAATCTATCATTGCGCAGGTGCCGCCAGCGTTCACGATTCGTGGAGTCGCACACTCAGCTCTTTAGAAGGAAACATTCTGGCTACAAACAACCTTCTGCGTGCAGTTTCATCAACTGGGATCCAATGCAGAATCCTAATAACAGGATCTGCGCTCGTCTACCGACCGTCGGACCGAGCAATCGATGAGAATGCGCCGGTCGGGCCAGTTAGTCCTTACGGCCTGTCCAAGCTTGGACAAGAGATGCTCGGCCAACAGTATGTAGAAGATGGTCTTCAAATTTTGTTGCCGCGTTCATTCACACATATTGGACCTGGTCAATCGGCGTCATACGCCGCTTCAAGCTTCGCTCAACAAATCGCTCGTATCGAAATCAACAAAGCCCCGCCAGTTATTAAGGTGGGAGCCCTTGATGCCAAGCGTGACCTTACCGACGTTCGAGATACCGTTCGAGCCTACATGATGCTAATGGATTACGGTAAAACGGGCCGCCATTACAACGTTTGTTCAGGACACGCATACCAAATTCGACACGTGCTTGACCGCCTCATCGATTTGGCCAAAGTGCCCGTGACTGTCACAGTGGACGAATCCAGACTCCGACCAAGCGACAACCCATTACTGCTTGGCGACCCAATGAGAATCAAGAACGAACTGGGCTGGAATCCACAGATTCCATTACAAAAAACTTTGAAGGATCTATTGGAACATTGGCGGAATGTTGAAGCCGGAACCACCAGAGAAGACATTTCTTGACACCAAGCAACTCGTTGTTAAGAATGGGAGAAGAAAAAGCGAATATTCGTGCCTGAAACACAACTTACACTGCTTGGACTCCGCCCGCCACACCTTCCGACCACACGTGAAATCGCTAGTAGCGTTGCACATCAAGGACTAGATGGCCTACCTAACCCAATCCGACTCGGAGGGGACACTACGTACCAAGAGATCCAGTGTAAAAGTGCCCTGAACAGAACGAGGGGCATGCCTTTTCAATGGACACTTAATCCCTACCGGGGTTGCACCCATGGTTGTCACTACTGTTTCGCTAGGAAATATCAAACTCAACTTGAACTTGGCAGCGGAAATGATTTTTCAAAAGTCATTTTGATCAAGGTCAACTTGCCAACTGTGTTAAATCAAGAGCTATCGAAAATTTCCGGTAAGGCACGAACCGAGCAAACGCATCAACTGGTTACCATTGGAACAGCGACCGACCCGTATCAACCCATAGAAGGTCGCTATCAGCTAACACGGCAGACACTAAAAACACTCCTTAACCATCCGACTCCAATTCACTTGATCACCAAGGGGCCAATGGTTGTGCGGGACAAGGATGTCATCGTTGAACTCTCAAAATACACTGAGGTGTCTGTGTGTATGAGTGTTCCCTCAATAGACGAAGAAGGATGGAAAAAACTGGAACCCGGAACAGCAAATCCTTTACAGCGTCTGCGGGCAGTTCGAGCCCTCCGGGACGCTGGAATTAACGCAGGCGTCCTCATGGCTCCGATCGTGCCCGGCATTACATCTCATCCAACAAAGATTGAAAGAACGATAAAAGCCATTAGCGAACACGGGGCTAACTATCTAGGCAGCTCAGTTATGCATCTCGAAGGTGGAACACGAAAGCACTTCATACACTTTCTGAAAAAAGAATTTCCACATCTTGTCGAAGGTTACGGACGACTCTACGCAGGAAAATACGCCACTGGTGTCTACCAACGTCAAGTCAAGAATATTCTGAAAGCGCTCAGGGAACGCTCTGGCTAAGCACGACCCGGAATCCGATGAATTCTCGTCGCGCCCCGGGGTCGGCCCCACCGCGGATAGCGGCACGAACGTTTCTCGAAGAATCACTATATGAACCACCACGCATCACCCAGAGCGCATCCTGGGAAAGCGCCGTGAGGTCATCTCTCGGCGCGGAGGAATAGGGTTGATATGCACTGCTAGTCAACTCCCAGACATTACCACTCATATCGAATAAGCCGAATGGGCACTCGGGACAATTGAAACTGCCAACCGGAACGGAATCAGCGGCATCGAAATTAGCCCGGTCTCGCCTCGGGACATCTCCCCAAGGAAAGATGCGCCCATCCGAACCCCGTGCCGCCTTCTCCCATTCTGCTTCCGTCGGCAAACTGACACGCCAACCATTTTCTATTAGTGCTCGTAGCAACTTAGGCGTCGTCGGCGACCCTAACAGACTGCTTTCAAGCCATCGACAGTAAGCTAGAGCGTCCGGCCACGAAATATGAGTCACGGGATGATTGGCCGGTCTCGCTAGTGATCCGTCATCGACGCGAAATCCGGTTGCTTCGACAAACATATTGAACTGCGCAACCGTAACCTCGTACCGCCCAATGTAGTAGGTTGGAAGATCTACTAACTCTCGACTCCCCGAAGGCAGCCAACGCTCGTTGTCAAACAGCATTTGATCGTGGTCAGGATCACTGCCCATCAGGAACGGCCCGGCGGGAACTTCAACAAAGCCCAGCAGTTCTTCATCCGGAAGAAACAACATATCTTGTCGAAACCCTTCAAGTTCGGACGGGTCAACCGTCACCGCCGAACTGGAACTTGACGACGTGAGAAGTAGTGCCGGCCGTTGAGTGTAGAGCCACGCTGACACGACGCAAATAAGTAGGACAATTACGGCGCCACCGACTGGTCCACGACCGACCGCCGCGTCTGAGACATTAGAAGTCAAGTGCAGCCCCCGCCCCAGGAGTCCCATCACAGGCAAATAACCACCGATGCTCGCACGCTCGAGCGTAGAGATCCGACTCTGACATCTCCATCAAATTCCCACCGCCCTCGCGGAGCAAGAGTCGGAGATCAAGCGGCCTTGGATTAGCTTGCTCAATCCGGCCGGGTGTCAACACATTTAGACAGCCAGCTGTAAAACGGAGTTCACAGGCTCTCGAAAAATAACGAAGTGCTTGATCGGTATCCGCCTCGACCACATTTCCTTCGGTATAGTATTGACCCAGTTGATTACAGGCCCATCCAGAGTTATCACTGCAGTACGAAGATTCAATTTGCAGTAATCGATCGCACGCCCCACGGCGCCCATCGGCACACGCCTGCTCCCAGAAGGGAATCGTGTCACCACGGTGCCTGCCGTCAGTTGAACCTTGTAGCGTCATTACGCCAAAGAACAGGATCCAAACCGCCATATATGAAAGATTTGCTCGTTCAGGTCTCCACATAATCTGCGAGCGACTGAGACCACTCCAAGCACTAAGACTTCTAACTAATCCGTCAATCCCTTTGACGCTCAAATTGAGTAAAGGGACACACAACAACTTGTCATAGAAAGTCGGTATGCCGATAGCACCGAGCAAAGCATAAAGACCAAAGACACCGACGCCGTATAAAACACCGAAGAGAACCTTCCCAATCTGTGTACGTGGCGAAGTTGATGGGTCAGTGACCAGTAAATGAAGACCAAGAAATACCGCCGTTGGAATCTCAGAATCGACGAAATACGGAGTTCCCGTTAGCATCGAGTACAAGGCGCTCGAACCAAACAGAACTATTGCTGCCGACCCGGCCACCAAGGTAATCGAAAAAAAATACATGACCACCAAGCCAATCAAAAACAAGAACAGGTAGATCTGAGGTGCAAGGCTCAAAGTCGTGGCGATCTCTTGGCCAAAAGTAAGACTGGTCGTATCAGTAGCAACAAGAATGAGAGAGAAGATGGCGAGCGAAAATGCCGAGGGGTTAAAGATGTGGACACGCCGACCATCACGATTCCAACGCACATACTCCTTTCCTAAAAATCCAATAGCAATCATCACAAATTGCAGATAAAACCAGTCATCTCTGAACCAGAGAAACAGATTGGTACTGAAGATAATCGGGAAAGGACCAAATCCAAGAACATAGGTTTTCCGCCGCGACCACGACAGCAGCATGTCAAACGCATAGGCAAACAAAAGCTGTGCTACTAACAACCACGTATGGTCATAGACCGGGCGCCAGTAATAACCCCAGTAGGCAAACACCATCGCCTGTACGGCGGCCTGGATGTAATGCTGTGATCTCAACTCGACTGTTAAAGTTTTTGGGACTGCCGTCCGTTTTACCTCTAAGTAGAGCAAGACCTGCCACACAGCAATTACTACGGCTGCTGACCAAATGGATCGACTGAGGATCGGGTTCTGACTGATTCGAGGAACTAGGGAAACCGCGAAAAGAGCGACCGGCAACCAGATTGAACCCCACAAATTCCAAACAACGGACGGACCACTCTCTCGTAGAACTGGTCGGTTCCGATCCTTGGTTTGCGTGCGATGTTGCTTCTGTCTTCGCTGTCGTTTTCCAGCTGTCATCACAACCGGTCCGAGAAAGCTGAGTGGTTGCAGTGTAGTGCTACGTCTAGTGCAAATTTTTAGACTGTGAATCCTTACGGAATCCGCAATCCTGAGTAACCCAAGGTAAGGAAGCCATTGATGTCGTATAAGCCGTTGGACGCCCTAATTCGCCCAACCACAGTCTGCCTAAGTCGATCCCAATAACCGCTCAATCCGCTGCTTAGTTGGCGGATGGGTA
>CAZWIL010000102.1:0-7971 GCA_964634175.1 uncultured Vicinamibacteraceae bacterium | reverse complement strand
CCCACCGTTCAATCTTGATCAGAGACCACCCGCCAAGGAATTGTTCTGCCGCATCGACAACAACGGATTCCACCATTTCTGAGGAGCTTGACTCCGTGGGACCCGCATTCTCTCCACACCCAGTTAAACCCAAGGTTGCGACTGACCCAACCAGCACGATCCATACTCTGCGCATTTGTTTCTCCTGTCAGTCCGTCATCTCACCGATAGGCAACGTCTGGCACGATGTCCTCTCTACTGTGGGTCGTCCACCTGTGTCACTGCGTGGAAGAATTCTTCGCGTGGATCCCTTCCAAAACGGGCACCAGATATCTCCTAAACCGCGGGTAGTCATCACTCATCACAAAATGCGATCCACCCTCAACAACGTCGTACGTGGCCCCCTTGATTTGCTTCGCTAGTGCCTCGCCAGGCCCCTTCGCCGTCGGGTCATATTCTCCGCTCAACAGGTGCACGCCGACCTTCGAGGTATCAATCTTGTGAGCCTTGCCAATGAGATTGTGCTCTACGCTAAAGTAGTAAAGATCTCCGCCGAAGATACCCGGTCCACCTTGGCTGTAGATCCAAGCGGTCTCACGCCGATACGCCTCGCGGGCATCCGGCGACGTAATCATGTACATCCTTGAACCGATATATCGGCTGTTGTTTCGAGGATGGCTAAATCGACTGGTATACGGTTGATCAATCTCATCGCTGCGGGTCCCTGCAATCGCGGAGTTAATCCCAATGACCGCGCGAAACTTATCCGGATGGTAATACGCTAAATCTGGCGCCAGATACCCGCCAACAGAACACCCCATATAAATCGGTCGGTGCAGCTTGAGGGCGTCAGAAATGGCCACGATCGAATCCATCAGGAATGCCGTGTCACGCCGATACTCCTCGGCCCACCACCGAACGCCGGTTGGTGGCAATGACCGACCATGGAACGGGAGGTCATACGCAATCAAGCGAAACTTCTTCTGTAACTCTCGGTCTTCTAATAAGTGGCGCCACTGGCGACTATCCGAACCGGCCGTATGCTGCAGAACCATCGGAATACCTTGGCCGGCTTCTTCAAAATACACGCGATACTGGATGCCTCGAATACGCACATAGACATACCGACCCACCGCCGTATCAAACTCGCGGTCGACTTCTTCACCCACTCGTTCGGCCACAGGCGCATCGAGCGCACCGCGAACGAGCGCGGCCAATCGTAGAATTGCTGACTGATACGGCCAGCGGTGGTCAACGTCGTCGCCCTCGACCTCAAGACCCAAATCACCAAACCCTTGAGTCCACGCCTCCATCGACCCCAACAGTGTCACGGCGCACGCGTCGTCAGGCTGTGCAACCACAACATCCGTCACATGACCTGCCGCAACCACGACGTCGTAGCTATACGACCCAACGCTTAGCCTGATCTTCGCAGACCAATCATGTGCCGCAAGTGGAAACTCGCCGTCTGCATTTAAAGTATCCTTGAGGGCGGTCGGGTCAAACCCGGCCAATGCAGTTGTTGGGGGTGCCTCCTCGCGCGCAAAAATTTTGCTGTGTACCAACCCAGCGCTGGCCACCCCGCCCACACCTACGATGAATCGTCGACGGCTAATCCCCATCACTACCTCCTCGGATTTAAGGGAGCAACTACGCCATAGTGTCCACTATTTCGATGCGGGGTCCAACCGGTTTTCGCAGGCGAGCTAGAGTCTGAAGAGATACTGCAGCTTCGTGAAGATCGCTCGATTGGTTCGTTGGAGGTCTCTCCGAAGCAGCAGTTCGTCGCCCATCTCTTCAAATAATTCTTGCTGCCGATACCGATCATCGTAGCCAAGAAAGAAGACCGTCCCCGCATTCAGTCTGTATGTGGCCAAGAGATTGACCCCAACCGTGTTCTGAAACGTATTGAATTCCGTGATGTTCCGTAACAGCAACCGCTCCGTGAACTGATACGTTGTGAAGGCACGGAACAATTTAATATCGAACACTTCAACGTCACCGGTTCTGAGGTCCATGAGCCGACTGGTATCGATATTGATCTGAGATTGCAGGCGAGCGACCGGTCGCAAGAACACTTCCAGACCAACTTCCGTGCCACGCCCAAGAAACGGGTCAACCTTGTCGAAGAAGATCTGGTCTCCCCAACTCACGTTACCACCAAGCGAAATCCTGCGGCTCGTCGCCACATTCGCGGTCGATGTGAACCGTGTTTTCCAATAATTGATGCCGGCGAAGCGCTCAAGTTGCCGCTGGACACCCGCCCCGGCCGAAATACTCCGTGCAAAGGTAAAGTCAACCCCCGTGTCGATGGTTTCATCCTCAAGAATTGACTCGTGATCGTAGAGACGTTGATACCGAATTCTCGGCCCCCAATTGATCACCCACCCCTCTGGCCACCAGCGGTACGACGCATTTGAAAAACTTCGAATGGAGTTCGTCCGCCGAATAAATCCGAGGTCCGTGGCGGCGTCTGGATCGTCACTCCCCATAAAACTCGCCACACGCCATGTGCGACCGTTTCGCTGAAAAAATGTGCCCCAGCTTGTACCAGAGGTCTCATGTCCGTCGAGGTCACGATTCATCGTCTGGAAGGCCATGAGGTTGAATCGAGCCGTCTGGCCGAGACGAAACTGTCCGTCAACACCCACAGCCCGACTGTATCCATCCATGAATTCTCTGTCCGTCACAGTCGCACCCAGATGCGACTGCGCGTACAAGTCATAGCGCGCGCGGCCGATAAACACCTGTGCACTCTGTCCATACGCCGGGTCGGTCCGGTCGTCGAGGTTCCCGGGCCCTTCGTCATCAGCCGCCAACAGTCCGAGCGTGAGATCGCCAACTTTTCCAGTCAGTTTGGCGCCAAACTTCGGGTCAACGATAGTCCGTGTATTCACCCATTGATGTGGCGACGTGAACTGAAAGATTTCCTGACCTTCAAGAAAGAAGGGCCGCAACTCCGGGAAGAACAATGGAAACCGCTGGTTGACATCAATCTGCGCCACATCCGATTCGATCTGGGAAAAGTCCGGATTAAAGGTGAAGTCGAACGTCAGATTAGATGTGATCCCATATTTCATATCGAGACCACCTTCACCCTGCACCTCTTCCGGAAATGCGCCCGTCGTCCTATCACGCGAGCCAAAGTGAATGCCGGTAAATGTCGGCAAAAACTCAAGATTGCGGCTAGTCGACAAGTTTGTCATGCCGTCGAGGACGCCCATCTGGGTCATAAAGCCGAACTCATCGCGGGACATGGGCGACCAGACATCCACCTCGTTGTCTTTACTTCGAATTGACCGAGATACCTGAAAGCCCCATCGGTGAGGGGTGGTCTCATCTAACTGGGGATAGCGCAGACTTTTGAATGGAATCGCTATCTCCGCTGTAAAGCCATCTGCGACAATCTGTGCCGCACTCTCAAAGAGCGCATCCCAGGAACGGTCAGGATTCGGGAGCGCATTGGGCCCTGATGAGCCTCCGCTGGGGCCACCACGCCTGCCTCTGCCCCCACCTCGACCACTACCACGAGAGTTAATAATGCCGTCACCCTGGACACCGTACCCATTGACATCAAACACATACGACCGCTGTTGATCAAAAAATGGATCGAAATACACCGTAATCAGATCGTCCTGAGCTGCCTGGTCTCGGTCAACCCGGTTGGCTCGCATGAGACCCCGCTCCACATAATGTGCATGGAACGCCAAATAAATGTTCTGGCTGTCATAGGCCAAACGGACTTCTGTCGCCTCGGTGGCACCGGCACCGTCGAGCGGGGACTGCTGAACAAAATCCGTGATGGTGGCAGCTGTCTGCCAGACTTCGTCATCCAGCCGGCCATCGATGGTTGGCCGCACCTCGGTTCGAGTCGGTTGTATCAGCGGGCGTCCCGCCAGCACACCAAACTCAGGCCCCGTTGCAGTCATGGCGGCTAACGTTCCAGCCCCACGAAATCCAGGAACAGCCCCGCTGCCGTCCGCGCCGAGACCCCGCGTCGAAGGCGGTGACAATTCCCTATCAGTAGGTCGCCTGGCCTGTTGACCGTCACCGCCGCGGAGACCCTCAGTTGTTTCAATTGCACTTCGAGACGGCACCGACGGAGGTGCATTGTCGACGGTCGCACGGCGACCGTCACCATCAGGATTCAACACAAATACGGACGAAATCTCTCGGGCGATACCATCTTGCAACGCAAACAATTCCTCCGCGCGACCGTCCAAGGTGACAGTCCGCTGCACTTCCCCGCTATCTACCCTCACCACCCGTGCAATGATTCGAAGTTCCTCCGCGACACGTTGAAACCCGCCGTTGACAAACCACGTGGCACCAGCCTCACGCGCGACAGCTCCAGCAGCTTGGTCTCGGGCCAATCCAAACTGATCCTGACGTCCAAGTTCTGCGCCAGGCCCGCTTGCCTCACCCACAGCCACAGCAACACCGAGGCGGGTCAGGTCGGCAGAAACAGTCTCGGCAATGCCGACTCCGATCCAATCGTCACGAGATTCGCCAGAAATATTTGCAAACGGTAGGACGAGCACCCCATTTGGACCAAGGGTAACGCCCATACCGCCGGCGCCCGGAACCGCCTGCCCCACCGCCACACTAGGCAAGCATCCAATGGCCACGCAAAGAACGGTGAACTGTCGAATAAGCTTTCCAACTAATCTGTATGTCACATCAGCTCTCTGGAGTGTAGTGAGCTTCAAGTCCCGAAACAAACCGCGGGCACCTAGAATCTGAAAAGATACTGGAGTTTGGTAAAAATTGCCCGATTCGTGCGCTGGAGATCGCGGCGAAGTAACAGTTCGTCACCCATTTGTTCAAACTGGTCAAACTGTTGGTACCGGTCATCGTATCCCACAAAAAATACCGTGCCAGCATTGATCCGATACGTCGCCAGGAAATTCACGCCAACGGTGTCGGCAAACGTATTGAACTCGGTAATGTTGCGTAACAATAACCGTTCCGTAAATTGGTAGGTTGTTAACGCACGGAAGAGTTTAATGTCGAAAATTTCCAGCCCTCCGTCCCGAATATCTCGTAACCGACTCGAATCGACGTTGATCTGGGATTGCAGTCTCGCGACCGGTCTCAAAAAGATATTGACCCCAGCCTCAACGCCCTGGCCGAGGAACGGGTTCGCCGCAAAATATACTTGGTCACCCCAACTCAGATTACTGCCGATCGAAATACGGCGACTCGTCGCCACATTGGCGTTCGCCGTGTATCGAGACTTCCAGAAATCAATGCCTCCGAAACGTTCAAGCGCCCGCTCGAAGCCAACGCCCGCCGTGATATTTCTGGCGAACGAAAAATCTAACCCCGTGTTAATTAACTCATCCTCGAGAATCCAGTTGTAGTTATATCCTCGTTGGTAGCGAACCCGCGGACCCCAGTTGATAATCCAGCTCTCAGGCCACCACCGGTAGGACGCGGTGTTCCAAAAGTCTTGGGTGTTGTTCCGTCGGAGGAAACCCACATCGGTCACTGCGTCTGGATGATTACTTCCAGCATAGCTGCTAACCCTTAAATTTCGTCCGTTCCGTTGCAAGAACAGTCCCCAACTCGGTCCTGACGATTCTCGTCCGTCCAAGTCGCGATTTTCGGTCTGGAACGCCATATAGTTAAAACGAGCCGACTGACCAATTCTGAACTGACCGTCGATTCCAGACGCACGACTGTACCCGTCCATGAACCGGCGTTCCGTGACGAGTCCACCCATATAGGATTGTGCGTAGAGGTCGTACCGAACACGGGAAATTAGCACCTTTGCCGTTTGGCCAAATTTCGGATCCGCGTGGTCCGCGACGTTACCGGGAGCTTCATCGTCGGCCGCTAGTAAGCCAATCGCCAAGTTCCCCACCTTACCCGTCAGTTTGGCTCCAAACCGCGGATCAACAATCGTCCGGGTATTCACCCACTGCACCGGCGACGACAACTGAAAAATGTCCTGCCCTTCCAAGAAGAATGGGCGGAGTTCCGGGTAGAAGAGCGGAAACCGTTGGTTGACATCGATCTGGGCCCGATCTGATTCAATCTGCGAAAAATCTGGATTAAACGTAAAGTTCACAGTGAGATTCGACGTAATGCCATACTTCACGTCTAAACCACCTTCACCGTTGAAATCCTCAGGAAATGCCCCTGAGGCTCTATTCAGCGACCCAAATTGGATACCCGTAAATGTCGGTAAGAACTCGAGATTCCGGCTGGTAGACAAGCCGGTCATCCCCTGCAACACGCCCATCTGGGTCATGAAGCCACTTTCGTCCCGTGACATTGGCGACCAGACGTCCGCCTCTTGGTCCTTCCCCCGGATCGCTCGAGCGATCTGCAGTCCCCACTGATGTGGGGTATCCGCGTCGAGCTGTGGATAGCGGAGACTCTTAAACGGGATGGCGATTTCTGCAGTGTAGCCATCCTCGACAAGCCTGGCGCCGGTCTCGAAAAGAGCATCCCACGACCGGTCCGGTACCGGGATAGCTGACCCCGTTCGGCCGCCGCCGCCGCCGCCGCCGCGCCTGCCGCGACCACCGCCGCGACCACCACCACTCGTGTTAATAATGCCGTCGCCCTGGACACCGTAGCCATTGACATCAAACACAAAGGCCTGTTGCTGGTCGAGAAAGGTATCGATGTAGACCGTGATTAAATCGTCCTCGTTCGCCTGGTCCCGGTCCACACGGTTGGCGCGCATCACCCCACGGTCCGCGTAGTGAACATGAAACGCCAAGTAGAGATTCTGGTCGTCATAGGCCACCCGTACTTCCGTGCGTTCCGTCGCGGGTGCGCCATCAAGTGGAGATTCCTGGATGAAGTCGGTAATCGATGCCACCGACCGCCACACCGCATCGTTAATCTGACCATCAATATCAGGTCGCGTCTCAACCCGAGTCGGTCGCACCATCGGACGCCCCGCCAAGATACCAAACTCGGCGCCTGCCACCGTCACATCGGATGGAGCCCCTGTGCCCAAGAATCCTGCCACTGAAGCACCAGTCACAGGGGACGATACATCCTCAGCGGACCTCCCGACGGGTGGGGCTGGAACGGTTCGACCTGACGACGGTTCCGATGGAATCGCGCCGGTTGCCGGCGGAACATTGTTTGCGCGACGGTCCGCCTCCACTGGAGGCATCCGGGCACCCGGCATTTCCAGTCCAGTTGCTGAACGTCCTTGAGTCGGTCGGTCACTTGGATTCTCAAAGCCGTCACGCAGTGCCACGACAATCGCATCTTGTAACTCGAAGAGTGACTCACTCGTGCCATCAAGCGTCACGGTTTGCCGAATGGTGCCACTTGCCACGTCAATAACCCTAGCGACCACGCGGAGTCGGTCGCCCACACGTTGAAATCCTCCGGTAACTACCCAGGCCACTCCCTGCTCTTCGGCCAGCTGTCGGGCACGCGCATCATCCGTCAGTCCCAATCCTTCGTCTACCACCTGGTCCGTCGTCGCCACGCCCACCACTGCGACCATCCCGAGTTGGCTCAGGTCGGCCGCCACCGTCTGAGCAATGCCCGTGCCAATCCATTCGTCCGTCGAATCACCGGATACGTTGGCGAACGGTATTACAGCGACCCCTCGTGTGCGGGTCGCTCCCTGGCTCACCTCATTATTCGACACGGAAGACCGTTGAGCCTCGATCGAAATGGGTCCAAAACACACGACTAGAACAAACGTAACTAGACCGAAGTGACTGCTATAGCGCCTCATAGTGTTTGCTTAAGTAATATCGTGCTGCCTGAAATCGATTAAAAATAGCCTTCAATTGTGGCTACTCAATTGAATACAGTCAAATCTCAGACTCTACACGGGACTGCGTCGACCGCAGCTCTAATCACACCTTCACTAAACGAAGCCCGAACACAGCCTATTCATTTTTTTCGATTGATATCGCTATACTCTTCAATAACTTAAGGTGAGTAAGGAGTCAGCATGAGCCAAACGGAACGCGAGCGATCCCGTCGAAATTTCATGAAAGGTCTGGG
>CAZWIL010000101.1:0-8111 GCA_964634175.1 uncultured Vicinamibacteraceae bacterium | reverse complement strand
CGAACGCTCAGGCGGTATCCGAAATGGAACTGGACGTCACGACTCCAGATGGCGTCGCGGATAGTTACTTCGTGCATCCGTCGAGTGGGGCTCATCCGGGAGTCTTAATATGGCCCGATGCCTTTGGCTTACGCCCTGCTAAGAGAGAGATGGCTAGACGGCTCGCAGAATCGGGCTACTCAGTACTGGTCGTTAATCCGTACTACCGGTCGCAACGAGCCCCCGTCGTAAACACCACGAACTTCGGCGAAGTAAGCGATATTCTCAGGCCATTAATGGGAACATTGAACCCGGAAACACAGACTAGGGACGCCCAAGCGTTTATCAGTTTTCTCGACAATCAACCATCCGTAGACAGCAACCGCAAGATGGGAACGATGGGCTATTGTATGGGTGGCCCAATCACGATGCGGACCGCCGCGGCACTTCCGGAGCGTGTTGGTGCGGCGGCGTCGTTTCACGGCGGCGGCCTCGTCACGGATCAACCCGATAGTCCACATCTCCTAGTGCCACAGATGAAGGCGCATTACCTCTTCGCGATCGCCGCGAACGATGATGAGAGCCAGCCGGAAGCCAAGGACGTGCTGCGCGACGCCTTTTCGGAGGCAGGGCTTCCAGCAGAGATTGAAGTGTACTCAGGCGCGATGCACGGATGGTGCCCGCCCGATTCGACCGTCTATCATGAAGCGCAAGCAGAGAGAGCGTGGAGCCGCTTGCTCGCGTTGTTCGAAACCGCCCTCACATAGGAAACCCCTGCGCCGTATTCGAATAGAGAGAGATCAGCACCACCTTTGGGATGGTAATGGGAGAACAGACCGGAGTGTCTGGACAGCAATGCCAAAGGTGACTGCTGCAGTCTCAAGATCGGGCGGTGGTTCGTCGAGAGCATGGGTAACGTATCGGCAGACCAAGAGTGTCAGCTACATCCAGAAACCTTGGAGGCGCAACAAGCGTTTTAGGACTTCCAACTTAAGACCCCCATGCCGTCGTTGTCCGAATATGCCTAGCCCCGGTTAACATCCGACCGACGCACGTTAGGTTACACTCTCCCGGTCTTTCGTCGCAGACCAGCGACTCTGTTGTCGTTTTTGCAATGTCTAGTTAGGTACGATTGACCGCAATAGAACAATCAATCGAATTAACGGCCAACCACTTTCTACCGGACAAGAAAACAAACAACTAGTTCCTGCCGCCATAGGTTTAAAAAAGACTATGAAATATCGTTATCTACTGTTTGGACTAATCAGTGCGGCAGTCACCGTCGCGGCATGCGGAGGAAGCGGCGGTGGAGCCTCCTCGCCAACTGCCCCAAGCATGGTTCCCTCTGTTCCATCGGTTCTGCAACTATGGAGTAGAGAAGGCATTCGACTCGACAATGGAATAGCAGGTTATTCAGGCATCCTGGCGGACACGTCAACCATTCAACTAACCGACGGACGATGGCGCATGTATGTCTTTGCAGGAGGACAGGTCCGTAGCGCGATTTCATCAGACGGACTCAGTTTCAGCATGGAGTCTGGCAGTCGCTTACCAGAGGGGTATGGACAACCTCGTGTCATCAGACTTGATAATGGACATCTACGCATTTTCACCAATGGCATGGGTGGGATAATCAGTGCTATCAGTCAGGACGACGGACTGACATTCACCAGCGAAGATGGAATCCGCGTTAATGCTTCGAGCTTTGGATTAACCGAATTAACGGGACCAAGCAATATCGTTCGAGCAAGTGACGGGCGATGGCGAATGTACTTCAGTGATTTACCGAGAGCCGGCCAAACATTAGTGACCCATAGTATCCATAGCGCATCCTCAAGTGACCTGCTTAATTGGTATCCTGATTTCGGCACACGTATTGGACCAGACGCCGAACTCACCGGAAGTGGCGAACACCCCGCAGCTATCGCAAATGCCGATGGCTCAATTTCGATTTTCTATTTCAGGAACAACACGTACGAGTTAATGACTGCAACATCGAGTGACGGTCTCACTTTTGCCACCGAGTCCGACACGGGACTTTCCAGTCAAGGCGATATGGCTAACGACCCAGACCTTGTCAGGCTCTCCGGAGGCACCGTGCGTATGTATTACAACCAAGGCGATGCAACTGGAGGACGCGTATACAGCGCACTGCACTCGGGCAGCCCCCCTTGGTAGACACATCTTGAATCTCCTATCGACGCCACCAGCCCTTTAAACGCTGAACCGCACCAGGTCCTGCTAACGCAGCACCTCCCCAAAACATGAGTTCGGCAACAACAACCACGACCGTCGTTGCGGTGGCTTTAGCAGCAATAGATATCTCCAAGAACGGCAATACCGGAAGCACGAGCCACAATGGCAACGATGCGACGATAAGCAGGAGTCCGATTCGTGTCATATACCCGAACACCGTAGCTTCAGCATTCCAAGTCCATAGAATGGTGTAGCAGACTCACTACTGAAAGGCTGCCGTATCGATCGGGCTGAGACGGTCCCAGAACACCAGCGTCTGAACCTCTTGCCCTTCTACAATTGACATCGGTGGTTCAAGGACAAGCTGGCCGTCTCGAAACTCAAAGGAATGGGACACGTCATCGCCGATTCTGTTCGGAATGAGGTCGCCGTCTCTCCGGTGCACCACGATACCTTCCGCAGAGTTCACCCTGAACGGACCGAAATAACTGACGTAGCTTCGCATTGCGGCGGCAGCCTCCTGCCCGGTGGGTCGAACCCCGTCGTAGACTTCACGGTCTGGCCGCATGAGTTGAACCGCCATATATCCGGACGGCATGTAAACGAGATAGCCCTGTTCGTATTGCGGCATCGGAATTACGTGACCGTCTGACGTCCGTCTTTCAATCCTGTCGATCTGCCAAAATCCAAGAAACCGCGCGTCTGTATCCGCAGCAGTCGACCGTTCGAGCTTCTCCCACACATTCCGCACCTGAATACCGGTCGTGCCATATCCACAGCCACGATTCGACAAGAAAGAATCGGGACATTGAAGACTTGGCGTGAGGACCAGCTGATTCGCCAAGAACTCATAGAATGGTTGCGTCTCTCCACCAGCACCGCGAGGGTTCAAACTTCCCTTTACCTGATGCGAAACGTAGCCTGCCATCTCGTTCACAGAATACGGTCCAAAATATGCGGTGTAATTCTCCACACTGATGAGAGCTTCTCCAGGCGTGGGGACATTACCGGCAAACAGGGCGCGATCCTCCTGTTGCACGGCGACCGCCATTCGCTCGCCGTCGTACATCAGATAACCAAGCCGCGTTCCATGCCCTATCGTCGGATGAACGAAGTCGGCCAGTGGCGTCCCAGTCTGGTCGTAGCGGTCTATCCGAACGAGCCTCCAGGTCCCGATGAACGGAACACCGGACTCCCACGGCTCGTCGATCGGGTCGCTGGCCACCATCCGTAATTCTGACTCTTGACTACCGCACGCAGCAGCAACCATTGTCACTACAACTAATCCGACGACTATCGCTCGCTGCATGAACAACCCCGCCTAGAAGACATGATTCATTTATTACCGCAGACCGACCTGCCAGATCCAGTTGACCGTCGCGTGGCTCATGACTGACGCGAACAGACCTCCATGTCTAAACGACAACCCGTAAGCCAGACCGGCGACGCTCGCGAGCGCACAGTAGACCACTTTCTCCGCAAGATCTGGTCGATTGTTCCAATGCATCAGACCGAACGCGACTGACGCAATCACCAGACCGAACCACTGCCGCCCCGTCCAGCGCTCACACCAGGTCTGGAGGAGACCGCGGAAGAACAGTTCTTCTGGAAGCGCAACGGTTAACGCGAGCGTGACAAACAGACCCGCACCTTGGAGGAAGGAAGGAAGGGCCGGATTCCACTGCAGAAACCCCGTGAAGAGTCCCGGAGGAATTAAGAGCACAGCCAGGGCCAGAACCGCGCCCAATGAAATCAAAACGTCACGAGTCCGCGGCACGCGAATTCCGAGTGTCGGCGAACGACGACAGAGTCCCCATCCCAGAAGCGCGACAGCGGTAACATACACCGCCCAAACCTGGTAGCCGTACTGGCCACCTGGACCGGCGTAGACCTCGTTCCACCACCTCAGGTCAAATGGGATCCACAAGAGCAGCCACGCGAGCACATCCGTCGGCCCAGGTTCGGCTCGCCTGACACTACGAAGTGCCTTAAGGACAGCCCACGTCGTAACCAGTACGATAACCAGTGCGTAGGGATCTAAAGACGTCCAAAACATCGCAGCATTGTGTCACTGTTGGCTGTCAAAATTGAAGCAACGAACAAACGAAAGAAGATTGTCCAATTTCGGATCCGATTGTGATGACCATACCGAGACGGGGGCCGTCCTTACGAGAAACGTCTTAGTGGCGTTCTTATAAGAACCTGGTAGTTTCTTGAATCGGCGCCCATAACTATTCTGAGGCAGATGATTTCGGATACAACTCTATTGGCTCGCGCTTCATGACTCGCGTTCGAACGCAGACACGTCTCTGATACGGGTTGAAATGAATCTACCAGGCTGTCGCAATACCCGGTCGGCTGAGGCGTCGCCTCTCAGACACTACCATCTCGTCTTCGCAGGTATGCTCTAATTCCCAATGAGCACAACACCGCGACAAGCCCAGCGAAGCTGAACCCAAAGGCAATATCCCCCCCCAAGGTCGGACTGATGTATTCGACATTCCCGCCTGGTCGTTGACTAATGGCGAGGAACACTCCGAATAGAAAGGACGGAAAGCCAGCAATGAGCAGAATCACGGACAGGAGAAGGAGTAAGGCATTCGTCCCGTTCAGGATCCTGCTGCTCTTCTGCGCCCGAACACTGTCCACTGTCATTGTGGGAGCTACCTCTTACTGACCACAGGTTTGAAAGACGGTTTCGTCTGAATTCTAACAGGACCTAGAATCTCACCCTGCTGTAACTCATTGAAAGCAGGGTGCCGAGGCCGAGGTTGTCACGGTCCGTCGTAGTGCAGCTCGATCGCGTGCACAGCAATCCCAAGCTCTCGAGCGTCATGACTGCCATTACTGCTTGGCTGGTGAGTTTCAGTTTCCAGCCTGATCTCAACAATTTCAGAACCGAGTGAACAGCCAGACAAGGGAAATGTTAAATTTTGGTGACCGCGGAACTGGTCTTCGAACAATGTACATTCGTCGATAACAATCCGAACCTTCTTGGTCACTGGTCCGGTAAAAAGCACCTCCATTGACAGGTTTGACGGCGGCCGATCTTGATCGACTGGAACCACGAGACTCGCGTGCTCCTCGGTCCAGCGGAAGAGTTGATCACCTGCCCACTCTGTCTCATGAAACCCCGAGGCCTTGATATTCCTGAGCATCTCCGCTCCCTCGATAATCAAGTTGTTTTCGACGTAGCCCATCCCTGAACTGTACGCGCGTGCCAAAACCACCGCGCCTGTCCCAGCCTCTTCAATGGTAAAGACCTCCAATGTATTAGACCCATCGGCCACCAACTGCGGGTCGATGAGTACCTCCCATGCATACTGGCGTCCGCCAACCGGAAAATCGTATGGCTGCGTAACTCCCGCAAGAACACCGTTGACGGCCACACCGATGGCTGTTTCAATCTCTATCGCAACATCCAGAGACCTAACGGCACCACTCACATGCATCGGGATAAAGTCACTTGCCCGATCAACGTCTGCAAAGGTTGCTGGCAAATTAACCGCAGCCTCAAAAGCCTCTGTCATCACAACTTCAAATTCGTCAACGCGGCGGCCGATGAGTTCCTGATGACGTCCGTCCTGCGGACCATGAAACCCGTCGGGTTCTCCGAGCCACTCGTATTTTCTGGCAATGACTTCCTGAATCGCCGCACCAAGATCTCTTGGACCAGTCATTCGTCGAAGTGGATCATCGAAAAATAGGCTCTTGTCGGCTCGTGCGTCGACACGATCGTCAAATGCATCGACACCGTCAGCTTCCCACGGTAATCGACTGCCAAGTCGAGCGGCCAGGGTTGGCACAATGTCGATCGTTTCCACGTTCGACGCGAGAACGGTCCCGATCTGCTGATTTGGCACCTTGACAAACAACGGCACCGACACAATATCGACAAACGATTCGGCCTCAGGACTACGAAACGGAAATCCTGGTCGGAACGTCGCTCCGTGGTCGGCTGTCACAACCACCAACGCGTCGTCATAGAGACCAACCGTTCGCAGCCGGTCAAGTACCTGACCAAGTAACGTATCCGCGTATCGCACCTGGAGAAGATGACGCTGATAGTTGCGAGCCACCGCAACAACATCATCCGACCAACGACCCGACCGGGGAGACAGCCCCACCGTGTTGCCGTTCGTACTGAACTGCTGGCCCGACGGGAGATAAACCCATGGCTCGTGCGGCAACAGGGTATGCAGGAAATAAAACGGCGGTCGTTCCTCAGGAGAAGGCGCAACGATCGCTTCTACAAATTCGTGCACAATCTCACGTCGATCAGTTACCCGGCGTTCCTCCCACCTCTGCCCCAAATTGTCATTTTCAACAAAATCTTTCCAGTTCTCCGTCATCGGCGGTAACGTGACGGTCAACTCATCCGGTAAGACGATGTGCTGATAAACCACGCTCAAATCACGTAGAACGGAGGCATACCAGACAAGAAAGGGCAATCGCCGCTGTGGACAAACTGTCTCCGGACACAACCGGGTCAAGGGCTCAAATCCCTCAACGCGATAGCTCGAACCAAGCAACGTGAAGACATTTGACGGATAGTCGGCAGCGGTCGGCAATCGACCCTGCTCGGGATAGTTGCCACTAAGAAGCGCCGGCAGTGCATCGACAGTTAACGTGCCGACCGCACTGGCGTTACGAAACCATGACGCCTCGCGACTGAGCTCGGCGAAGTGAGGATAGAGCGTTTCGTCGATTTGGCTGTCCCGGTCCAACAGCGATGGAAGCGGTAATTGATCGAAGACCACCATGACAACTGGAGGAGTTGTTGTAAATTGGACCTCAGGTAACGGCCCCTGATTCGTCGTTGACATCAGGCCTGAAACTGGCGATTGGAACACGAACACGATTGGAACGACAACCGTCGCGAACGATAGAAAGCTCATAAAGAGACGCACGGGCGAAAACACGAAATAACCCGACGCCATAAGTGCGCCTACTATCCCAGCCACGGCAAACGTCTCGTTGGCGTCTAGATCCACACTTCGCTTCAGGATCGGAAGTGCTATCGCCATCACAAGTACGGACACCACTGTCCAGCTCATCACCTGATAGCACCGACGACCCATTCGTGCCGCCAGCAACGTCACCGTCACGATACCCAACGGCGCAACCACACACAGTCCCAGAATCAATCCGATGAGATCCCTGCCGCGCGTGTCGTGCGCCACAAAGAACTCAGGATTGTTCCCCAGGACTTCAAAGATTGGTTGGACGATCCCAATACTCCACAGTCCCGCGACATGAAGGGCCCAGAAACCGAGCGCTCCCTTACTATCAGTCACCATTCGGTCTCGCCTGTGCGTAATACAATGTGCGATTTCCCGAGTCGAGAGTCTCCTGTGTCACTGAACCGAAATGCGTTTTAAGAGCTCGCTCAAGGGCTTCTGCCGAGTACTCAATTCTCTGTCCAGTTCGATTGCGCAAGAGCCGCTTGACCATCGGGTCATCAAGTCCAACGAACTCGACCACAAGGTCTGCACCGAAATCCGCCAGCCACTCGACCAGGTCGCCCAGAGGAATATTCCGGCCGATGATCAGATGGTGAATGAAGGCGAGAACAAGAATAAGATCCGGTCGTCCCCGGTCGCCAAGTTGTCGACGTTCGAGACCTTTCCACCCAAGACCAGGTGTCGGATCAGCCATGTCGACTAACAGAGGCAACACATTCTGGCACCCGTCCTGTTTAAGTTCTGAGTACAACCGATCGAGCACCAGTTGGTCGCCATCCAGCGCGAGAACATACTCCGCGTGCTCGGCACTGAGACGCGAATAGGTTCCGGTGTTGCAACCGACATCCCACACGAGGGACCATCGGCGACGAGCCAAAACACTTTGCACAAAATCGTGTTTTCGCCGCAGCTCAGCGTCCTCATAGCTATGCTCTGTGGCGTACTCAGACCAGACCGAGCGCGGTGGTGACC
>CAZWIL010000100.1:2503-8238 GCA_964634175.1 uncultured Vicinamibacteraceae bacterium | reverse complement strand
GACGAATATAGGGCGACCAACTTAAACCCGAGTACCACAGGAAATGAGGCTGTGAACGTTGGTAGAAACTCCGTTAACGCTTCACCCTCAAAACGGATCAAATAAGCTCCATAATACGAACTGCTTATAAGAAGAATATCGAGCAAAACCTGACCCACGTGCCATTTGAACGCGAGGTCCTTCAAAAAGGGTGCAAAAGAACTCTTTTGCAATGCTAAAAAATCATCGGCCTCGTAGGCGGGAACTCTTGCTAAATAGATTCCAAACAGGGTTGAAGCGACGACAAACAGACTCGCAACTGGAACTATGACGTCCTCTCGAGCAGCTGTCAGACCAACCGCCACCGCACCTCCAGCAATCCCAAGTGCGTACAAAATTCGAACCGCGCTCCGCTCCGAGAAACCTAATGAAACCAATCGGTGCGATACATGATCCGTTCCGCCCCGGGTAGCCTTACGACCAGCAAACTTTCGGAGCACCAGCACGAACCCAGTATCAAAAAGCGGAACGGCGAGGATTAGTCCGACCGCTAGGCTGTCAATAATCATGTCCGGTTTGTTGGCTAGAAACGGTACGAGTGAGGTCCCAGCGAGAATCCCCCCAATAAACAAACTGCCGCAGTCACCCATAAACAGACGTGCGGGCGAGCGATTCAAAATCAGAAAACCAATCAAGCTGCCACTTACCGCGACCAACAGCGCCACAGCAGCAGGTCCAAGATGCGGTCCGTAGGCCCAAGCGAAAAAAAGACACGCCACTACCGCAACCCCACCAGCCAGACCATCCATGTTGTCGAGTAGATTCAAGGTGTGAACAACACCCCCGAACCATATAATTGCAATAAGGGCCGAAACAGTCGTCGGCGCAGTTTGAGGGGTCACCGCTATCAGACCAAACACGTAGAACGCTCCGATCACGAGTGACCCGACCAATTTACCAAGAGGAGTCAGCGTGAGAGTGTCATCTGCAAGTCCCACGATGAACATTGCAAATGCAGCCCCAACAACCGCCAAGGCGGTGGCCATTCCGTCGATTTCAGGCGATACAACAGCAACCACTCCGACCAGATAGACCGATGTGACGGCGATAGCAACGCCTCCAAATGTTGGCGTCGCACTCTGATGCCATCGATCTGACCGCGGTGGAACGACCGCCCCTATGCGACGTCCACGTCGCTGAATCCACCGGCTTAGCGCATATGAAATCAGGATGCCAATTGCGCCCAATGCAACGAGTAGAGTTCCCGTAATTTCCACGGTTAACAATCCATGTCGGGACGATCAGGTCACTGTCGCACTTGCGGCCCGAGGGGCTTTAGTCTCATCGAAGGTAAAAGAACTGCCGTGTAAAATTCCATCACAAATAACATCCAGACCTGGGGTCGCCCCAGGCAATAAGTCTTCAAGTTGATTTAACGACAGCACAAAAATTGGATAACCAGCCCGCGGCGTGACAAACCCCAGCGGGACCATACGACGAAAAAAGAAGTGATAGGCGTACCGTTTTGCTCGCTGTAACCGGTTGCCTTCCAACGGATTCTTAAACGGAAGACGATCAAGAATATCGAAGTACTCGTCCGCCGTGCTGGCATCGTATGTCACACCTTTGTTCCGCACCCACGCTTCACCGGCAACGACAACTGGTAACCCCACGCTCGTCAACTCAACACCCATCTTGGTTCCGTAAATAATGGCGGCGTTGCAGAGTGACATTAACCCGTAGGTGCTCAATTCACTCTCGGCAGGAACAATTATTATGTTGGACGACACCTGCCGAAGCCGGCGAAACAACTCCGGCAGCACCGGTTGGCGCGAGCGAGGAAAGCCATTGATCTCGGCAGGGTGCACACGAATCAGCAATTGCAGTTCAGGACGCTTGGCGAAATATTCGCAGGTTCGCGTCAACCAATCCAACATATTCGGAAACGCGTTCGCCGGATAATGCAACTGTGCATCCCAAGTAACATTCGTGAGAAGACCAATCACGGGACGATTCGGATCGATCCCAACGGCCTCTTGCAGTTCGCGTGAGGGTGTCCTCACGCTGGGACGATGAAACACGATCCAATCAAACAAACCTTCGCGTCGACTTGCCAAGTAATCGAGCAAGGCTCGCTCTTTACTCTTCGTCAACTCTAGACCTTCCCACTCAGATTTCGGCTCTGACATCAAGGTGTGATGATAGGTGTCACCATGACTAAAAATAAAACGGCGCTTGCGGTAGGCCACATTCCAGTTCGCCACGCGAACGCCTTCCTTGCGACAGACTTCACCCATGATCCCCCACGGAACATAAATGCCATGGGTGAAAACCCCGCAAGCAAATTGATAGTCTCGAACTAGTCGCCGCGTAGCAAACATTGTGACTAGAGCAGCGTGAAAATATCGCCGTAGGACTGCTTCAGCCTTGGGTTCTTCACCGAGTGAACCGGTTGCAAAAAACCGCAGCGCTCCGGCATAAGCATGCTCTCCGACATTAAGCCCTTCGTGCCGGTAGGTTGCGATCTTCTCATAAGCAAGCGATCGCCCAATGTCCGCAGACAGGTGTCGTTGGTCATCCGTCACCAAGGCACTCATCCGGTGGACACGAACACCTAGAGTCGCATAAACACGAAGTGCTGGCTTGAAACAATTATTACAAAGGTCACCGGCCGGGCCCCGTTCTACAAACCGATCAACACGGGGATACAGCGAAACATCACACTCGGCGCACGCCGACAACGCACTGTCGCACAGCAATACATGAGGCTCCGCTCCCCGCAATCGAAGAGCGGCGGCCAAAGCGCTCTCCAAGGAAACCGCATGAGCGTACGAACCAATTGCGGTTGCGAGCAACACATGCTTTCCACTGCTACTTTGGGTCTGCGCGGCCTCCCAAATATCCCTCCCACGGCTAAGGATTTCTTCCCATTCTGGATATGCGTCCCTTCGCGCGTGATACCAACGTCGCAATAGCCGGCTCTGGCGCCAGAGCCGAGGAAAACGGCGAATAACATGCTTCATCGTGAGCTAGGACTCAATCAGCCCCCTCCAGAATCGCCAAGAAAGACTCAGGGTCTGGAATCGAATCAATCGTCCGCCACGGGCCATACTCGCGAAGTTCATCCTCCGTGAATTCTCCCGTAGCAACAGCGACAGTCTTCGCGCCGATCGCCTTCCCACAAGTAACGTCGTGTGGTGTATCGCCGATCACAAACAGACGGCCGAGCATGTTAACGTCTCGATCGATCACCTTCTCTAGAGCCCGCTGCGCGATATCAATCCTAGTCTCGGTTTCTCGCGCAAACGACCCATCCAAGAAATAATCAGCAATCTCGTAATAAGTCAGTTTGGCATGAGCACCAGCAGCAGTATTACCCGTCAATAGATACGATTCGACATCCGGCCGCCGTATCCGACAGTACTGTAGAACTTCCAAGACGCCGCCAAGTACTCGCCCCTTCCGAAGCGGAAGAACCCCGGGCAGGTGTGACTCGTAACTATTCACCATCCTCGGCAGCACGTCACCGGAAGCAGGCAACTTTAGATAGTCAAGGATTGCCTTTCCTACAGCAAAATCGGTCAACCCTCCGGTCTTTAGATCTTGTAAATTCACCGGATACCCGGCGACTTCACCAGCGGCCTTCTCCCAAGCGAAGATACCGGCACGACCCGTTGTTAAAACAGTTCCGTCAATATCCCAAAGTAAAACGGTCTTCATGCAGTCATCGCGCTCAACGTCTGTTGCATGGCCTCAGCCAAGCTCGCTCCGTCTAGACCATGCGCGGCCAAAACCTCGACATTGCCTCCAGATTCAGGAACTTGAGTTAACCCGAAACGACGAAAGACTAAAGACCGATCAATATTTAGTTCCGCGAGTCTAGCGCCCAGCATCGCCCCTTGGCCACCAGCGATGTAGTGATTATCGAGAGTGAAAACAGCCTGACAACCCTCGACGGTTTCGCGCAACCAATCACTATCTACCCGATTAAGCCACGGCAAATTAACAACCTTCAGTGAAACACCGTTGTTTCTCTCGAGCTCCTCTGATGCTCGCACGGCTTGCGCCAACATAATCGGTCCATAACCAAATACAACGCCGTCAGTCCCGTCGCGCAGAACAACTCCTCGCCCCTCGATCAGCTGGTAGCCAGTCGGTAGTTCGTACGGAACTTGGACAAGGATGGACACGAGACGTAAGTAGCAACTCTCGACGCTACTATTCAGACAAAAGTCAACAGCTAGGGCCACTTCCTCTTCACACGAAGGTTCAATCATGACCAAATGAGGAATAGCACCAAGACTAGAGATGTCACGAACACATTGGTGAGAGTGGCCTGGTCCGCCAGGCAGCAAACCCGCCAACGACCCCACATACACTACCTTCCGGTTCTCCGTTGCATTGTTGTAGATCTGTTCGTTGGGCCGAGCTGATAGGAAACAGCTGAATGAGTGAGCAACTGGAAGTAGCCCCCGTAGTGCGATACCACTTGCCACCGACACCATATCCTGTTCAGCAATTCCACACTCAATGAAACGTTCAGGAAAACGATCTCGGAACGGAATCAATCCGCAGTCGAGGACCAGATCCGCGTCCAGAGCAATCAAGTCTCGCCGCTTTACGGCATGCTTCACTAGTGCTTCTGCATAAACTGGTATGAACCGCTGAGTTCCTGACCGCGGACGGGTCGGCGGCCGAGGGACGCCTTCAACTCTCAGAGGCTCGGCGCCCAACTTCTCAAGTTGTTTGTTAGCCTTCTCCAGAAGCTCAGTATGCGCCCTGGCGTATTGTCCAACGTCTGGAGCGCCACTATGAAAATGGTACATCTGGTCTTCTGGTGGCATGGCCGGTCCTTCCATAAAAGACACACCTTTGCCCTTAATGGTGTCAGCCAAAATCACACTGGGTTGGTCACCAGCCGCTCGTGCGCTAGAAAGTGCCTCACCAATTTGGGCCGGATCATGACCGTCGCACCGCTGAACATCCCAACCAAATGCTTCGAACTTTCGCTCAAGATCACCCAGATCGCTGACCTCGCGCACCCAAGTGTCTGACTGTATCTTGTTATGGTCGACAATCGCCGTTACCTCATGTAATTGCATGTTGGCTGCTTGCTGGAGCGACTCCCAAATCTGACCTTCCTGTAATTCGCCGTCTCCAGTTAACACATACACTCGCCCGTCTATTCCGAGTCGTCGATTCGCAATAGCAATTCCTTTAGCTTTCGAAATGCCCATTCCGAGAGAACCAGTATTCATAGCGACCGTAGCCGTGCCAACATCCGGGTGACCAGGAAGGCCACCTAAACGACGAAGCGTATGAAGAGATTCGAACGGCAGCCGCTCAAGAGCGATCATCAACGCATAAAAGGCTGGGACATCGTGGCCTTTTGAAGAAAAATATACATCCTGAGGATTCCGTGGATCTTCACCGACACGCAACTCATTGAGCTGTAACCACGCGACGAGATCGAGGCTACTGAATGTCGTTCCCGGGTGCCCCGACCCAGCTCGCGCAATCATATACAGGGCATTAATGCGGGCGACCGCAGCAAGAACTTCCACGCGCACGTTCGGATCGTCTTTTGCCGAAGCAATTGCCCGCTTAATTTCATCCAGAGGTACATACTGAAATTCACTCATAAATCATCCACTCATTTCGGTTCAAATCGATCAACCGACACCTCTGGCAACAGAACGGTCGCTTGCGTCACTAGTTGCTCTGCAAGCATCCAATCTTCTGCGTCATTAATGTCG
>CAZWIL010000100.1:0-2493 GCA_964634175.1 uncultured Vicinamibacteraceae bacterium | reverse complement strand
CGAGCCCTTCATCGCCCTCCGTCAAAAACGGCATCACGACCTCACCAGCAATCGTCCGTCCTTCAAACACAACTCGCGTCCAAGCTATCTCCAAACTAGCATTTTGTACATGGATAACCGGTAACGATTGATACTGACTACTGTGCCACGGTTGTTCAGCTGGTCCATACGGAAGTAATGGAGACATTCTTCGACCACGAACCACCCACATCTTTCCAGGGTGTTGCCGAACGGTTTCAACCGCTCGTAGGGAATCGACTCCGTTCTCATCCCGAAAAGCAATCCACGCTCGCTGAATCGTCTTAGCCGTTCTCATGGGACTCGTTGGCCGCAAGAGACTGAAACAATCGTAGTCACGACCATCGGAACCCAACTTCCGAAGCAAGTCTTCAACCCATTCAATGTCAGGTGATTTATCTCCCGACAACTCCTGTGGTCTAAGAAAAGGGACTTCAGCGCCGTAATGGCGAGCCACTTCGGCGATTTGTTCAGAATCCGTGGACACGATGACATCACGAAACACACCGCTATCTAGTGCCGATGCGATCGTATAAGCAATCAGTGGGTGGTTACCCAAATGCCGAATGTTCTTGCCGGGCACACGCTTTGACCCTGAACGGGCGGGAATTAATGCGACGACCGATGGATCACTCGTAGGCAGTTGAGACTCGATCATACCTGCGTCTCATCGTGGTGAATATAAACCGTCTTTAACTCTGAATAAACGTCAATAGCTTCTGTCCCGGCTTCCCTAGTGCCATTCCCAGACTGCTTCAAACCACCGAATGGCATGTGTGGCTCACTCCCATAAGTAGCACCGTTGACAACTGCCACTCCACTTTGTACTCGTCCAATAAATGTCATGGCTCGATCAATATTAGCGGTGTGTATTGATGCGGTAAGCCCAAAAGGAGATTCGTTGGCCAAGGCCACTGCTTCGTCAAAATCGCCCACACGGTACAGACAGGTAATGGGGCCGAAAAGCTCTGTGGTGGAGATGGACGCCGTGGAAGCGGCATTTTCAATAATGGTCGGTGCCATATAGTAGCCACCCTGGTGAACTTCGTCATCGAGACGCACACCACCGACCACAACAGTGGCACCATCTCCTTTAGCCCGTTCAATCGCTTCAACCATCTGATCAAGCTGACTCTGATTAATTACTGGTCCAAAGTCATCGTCGTCGTTGGGGCCAATCCGCAAATCCTGCGTCGCCTTAATTAGCATTGCCTTGAATCGCTCGTAAACTTGATCAAACACTATCAACCGACTACCTGAAGCGCAGCGCTGTCCCGCATTACTGAAGGCCGAACCAATCGCCATTGAAACCGCGCGTTCCAAGTCAGCGTCTTCACAAACGATGAGCGGATTCTTGCCACCAAGCTCCAGACAAACCTTTGCAAGTCGACGGCCAGCCGTCTCGGCAATCCATCGGCCTACACTACAGGACCCTGTAAAACTAACCAGAGCGACGTCAGAATGCTCGACCAAAGGACCACCCGCTTCTGGACCGTACCCATGCACCACCTGCAAAACCCCTGAAGGCGCACCGGCCTCCTCTAGTAAACGAGCAAAAGCCCACGCCGATAGAGGTGTGTCCTCCGAGGCCTTTAGAATCGCCGCGTTCCCGCATAGCAATGCAGGAAATACCTTCCAAGCCACATTGGCGATCGGAGTATTAGCCGCAATAATAAGGCCTGCCACCCCAAGCGGTTGACGCACAATCATCGCGGAGCGGCCTGGCACTCCACTGGTCGTCGTTTTACCGTAAAAGCGACGCCCTTCACCCGCCACAAAAAATCCCATTTCGACCGCCGCGCTAGTCTCTCCCAGAGCATCCTGCCGCGATTTCCCTGTTTCACTCGATACAAGAGCCGCAATCTCATCCCGGCGCTGCATCATTAGCATTGCGGTTGCCCGGAGGATTTCGCCCCGACGAGCAACCGTCTCCGCCGCCCAAGCGGACTGCACTGATTTCGCAGCCACGACCGAATCGTTTACGTCACTTTGGTCAGAGCGGGCGACACGACACAACAGTCGTCCGGTAGCAGGGTCATATTTGTCCAAGGTTCGGCCCGAAATAGCCAGACGGTCTTCACCCTGTATCCAGTTCGGAACAACTTGTGGTGCAGTCAGATCAGTCATGTTCTACCATGCAGTAAATCCGCCATCTACGCGGAGATTAATACCAGTAACGTACGCGGAAGCTTCGGACGCCAAGAACACTAGCGGCCCACCAAGATCGCCCGATTCCGCCATTCGCCCCAGTGGGACACGCTGACCGTATTTCGCGAGAAAAGTTTCATCCTGGCTCGCCTTGACACCACCAGGCGACAGCGTGTTCACTCGGACCCCCTGTGGTCCCCAAAGTGTTGCAAAGTACTTTGTGAGATTCACCACTGCGGCTTTGGAAGCCCCATACGCCGGGGTCTTAAGGAACGGTGGGTCCCCCGTTAAATGATCATAGAAGCGCTGGTCCGGAGACACACTCGC
>CAZWIL010000099.1:0-8246 GCA_964634175.1 uncultured Vicinamibacteraceae bacterium | reverse complement strand
CTAGACTAAAAATGGCTGTCAGCCACGACCACCGCTTATCCTCAAACAAAGGCCTCGCACATGGCAGGGTCGGCTGGCATCTTTGAATAAAAAAGAGAGGACCTAGTGAGCATCGAGACTAGAAATCCAGCGACAGAAGAACTTCTCGAACGCTTTGAGCCGATGACAGACGTGGCAATTGATGCCGTTCTCGAGAAAGCCAGTCAGACATTCGAACAATTCAGACACACCGACGTCGCTCGCCGAGCAGCATGGCTGAATGCCGCAGCCAACATCCTCGACGCTGAAGTTGACCACTTGGCAGCAATCCTCACGACTGAAATGGGGAAGACTCTGTCTTCTGCCGCTGCCGAAGTACAAAAATCGGCACAAGGCTGCCGATACTACGCCGAGCATGCCGAAACGCTGCTCGCCGACGAGCCACTTAAAGGTAATGATAGCCGCGACTTTGTACGACATCTCCCGCTTGGACCAGTACTCGCCGTGATGCCATGGAACTTCCCCTTCTGGCAGGTTTTTCGCTTTGCCGCCCCAGCCTTGATCGCCGGAAACGTAGGTCTACTCAAACATGCGTCAAATGTGCCACGGTCTGCTCTCGCTATTCAGCACATTCTTGAGCGCGCAGGATTTCCGAGTGGGGCTTTTCAAACATTACTCATCGACTCTACCCAAGTTCAACGAGTCCTTGACGATGCTCGTGTACGAGCGGCAACATTGACGGGGTCTGAAGCCGCTGGTCGAGCGGTCGCATCACGAGCTGGTCTCGCACTCAAACCAACCGTCTTGGAACTTGGAGGAGCTGATCCATTCATAGTTATGCCGTCAGCTGACCTAAACCACGCCGTTGAGAATGCCGTTATCGGAAGAACCATCAATAATGGGCAGTCTTGTATCGCGGCAAAACGTTTCATCGTGCACGCGGACGTGTATGACGAATTCGAAGACCGATTCGTCGCCAAATTTGAACAATTGACCGTTGGCGACCCCACTTCGCATGCTACCGATATCGGACCACTCGCCATGGCACAGGTCCGTGATGACATCGACGACCAAGTGAAACATTCGACGTCGAAAGGAGCGAAGCGACTGACTGGAGCGGAACCAATCAGCGGCCAAGGTTATTTCTATCGCCCTGGCATTCTCGCCCAAGTGCCGGAAAGTGCGCCAACGTATAGCGAAGAGGTGTTCGGTCCGGTCGCGATGTTGTTTCGTGTCTCGGACCTCTCAGAAGCCATCAGAGTGGGGAATGCCACACGCTTCGGGTTGGGCTCGGCAATCTTCACGCATGAGCCAAAGGATATGGAACGAGCCGCCAATGAACTCGATGCCGGCGCCACTTTTGTTAATCAAATTGTCACATCGGATCCAAGCCGGCCGTTCGGCGGTGTTAAGGCTTCAGGATATGGTCGAGAACTATACCGTGACGGACTCATGGCTTTTGTAAATCGTAAAACCGTATCGATTCGGTAAACCTCATTGTCCCCGTACGCGGGATTAAGTTCTGAGTAAGTTAGACTTTGAACCCAGAAGTCGACAACATTTAAACTGCAACTTCAGGCAGCTATTGATTGACCTGTTGAACAACGAGAAGAGGATTCACTGTGTTGAAACATCATAATGACACTCCACTAGCGCCCAAACGAACCGTCGTGCTGGGTGCAGCTGGATTCATCGGGCGAACCTTGGTCAACCGACTCTCTGCCGCTGGCGTTGACCTAGTCTCACTAGCGAAGCAGGACCTGGACTTGGAAACACCCGCTGCCGCGACTCAGTTGACAGAGTTATTGCATACAGATGACACACTCGTGTTTATTTCAGCCAAGGCACCTGTGCGTGACGTGTCGATGCTCGCTGCCAATCTCCGCATGGCCGAAACCGTTGTCGCCGCAGTGTCACGCCAAGCAGTTGCCCACGTAATCTACGTGAGTTCAGACGCCGTCTATCACGACTCTACCGAACCTTTAACTGAAGACAGTCCCACAGCGCCTGGTTCCCTGCACGGCGTCATGCATTTAGCTCGTGAACTAGCTCTGACACAATCACTAGCCGTGCCGATCGGTATTCTTCGACCAACATTGATCTATGGCGTGAACGATCCTCACAATGGTTACGGCCCGAACAGATTTCGACGGCTGGTTGAACAAGGGCAGTCCATCACTCTCTTCGGCGAGGGAGAAGAAAACCGTGACCACATCTTGGTTGATGACGTGGCCGAATTACTCCAACGTATGATGTTCCATCGTTCTGAAGGTGTACTCAACGCAGCAACCGGCCACGTTACATCTTTCCGCACCATAGCCGAAACCATCGTGAACTTCGGCGACACATCTGTGGAAATTAACGGTAGTCCGCGTAACGGACCAATGCCACATAATGGCTTTAGAGCCTTCGACCCAGCGGTAACAGCAGCTGCGTTTCCAGATTTCCGCTATACCTCGCTCAAGGAAGGGCTGACTCAGGTAAACCAACAGGTATCGGAAGCTTAGAGCGTTGCGTCAGCCGTGATGGCTCACTACCAGGCGGAACACAGCGATAAATGTCGAGTAAACACAATGGCTCATTCCTGAAACGTCCACCGGCGTTTCTCGCCGTCCCGGTTTCCGTGTGCTTCTTCGATGACAATCCTCGGGGTCTCACTGTGTCGGTAGACAAACACCCATTTGAGTCCTCTACGATTCGCCTCGGGAACAGGGTACTCATGGGTAGCCAGTTCAATCCCTTCAAAAACATTCACTTCACAATATTCCTCGGGCGCACAAAACCCTCTGGCTTCTTCGACCCACTCCTCTACCTCAACGCCAGGAACGACCCACGTGCCCCATGAATGGGCAGTCACACCCACAAAATTCAGCACAGGCCGACCAGACGACCTGTCTTGTTCTGCAGAGGCCACAAGACCATTAGTCCCCATAAGTCCCAATGCCAGACACACAACCCAACCCACACGGATTCCTGCGTTCGTCAACAATGAACGCATCAAATCTCCCGTTGTGTAAGGTCTAAAGAAAACACCCAAAGGTCTAACCATTGCACTCTCGCCCACGAACACCGAACTATTGTCCAACCCGGTCGCTGGCCGGTTTCCGAATGCTATACACCTTCGACCGTGTACGGATGATCAGTCGATCACCGACGATGGCGGGCGACGCCATGGCCATCTCATCAAGACTGTTGACACCAAGGACCTCGAATTGTGGCCCCGCACGAAGCACGTAGGTATCGCCCTGCTCACTCAGTGCGAAGATCTTTCCATTGTAGGCCCACGGCGACGACGTGAAGCTCGCACCAACACGGATCCGCTGGCGACCATAAACCGGCTCCCCTGTCTTCGCGTCGTAACTTTCGAAGAAGCCGCGGTCCAGTAGGCTGTAGTAAATCTCGCCATAGACAAGTGGCGACGTGTTGTAGTTACCCGCTCGGGGTTGATACCACGCGACGTATTCGCTGCTTGTCGCATTTTCCCTGAGCGAGATGTCTCCGCTCGCCCCTGGACGAATCGCGTACACCGGACGATGACTATCCTGAAAGTAACCAGACGTAACATAAACCAGTCCGTGACTGGAAAACGGCGTAGCGATACTTGCCCATGACATCCGACCATCCATCTCCCAGAGTAATTCTCCGGTCAGATCGTAGGAGCGAATACGTTTACGCCCAGAAGTCACGATCTCGGTTCGCTGGGAATTCTTCCAGATATAGGGTGTCGCCCAACTGGAAACTTCATCGCGGGCTGTTCGCCACACCTCGTCTCCAGTGCGCTTATCAAGCGCGGCGATCCACGATTCTTCTTCATTGTCGTAGAGGACTATAAGAAGGTTACCTTCAAGAATCGGAGAGGAGGCCGACCCCCAGTCTGACATCGTTGATTTGAAGGGAATCGGATGTGTCCACACCTCATTCCCATCCATGTCGAACGCGTAGATCCCAAGATCTCCAAAACGTACATACACGCGTTCACCGTCTGTTGTGGGCGTTTCAGAGGCATACGTATTCTTCTGATGACGTGGAAACTCAGGAACAGCGACCTTGACCGACCGCATCCATAAGACTTCACCAGATTCCAGGTCAAGACAATAGACGCGCCAGTCATGTCGGGCCGGCGGAGGCTCACTCCGTCCGCGCGGGGCATAAAGGCCTGGTTGTGGCTTTTCAAAGTCTCCGTCCGAAGTTACCGTCGTCACAAAGACCCGTGTGCCCCATACAATCGGACTCGACCATCCAAGTTCCGGAATGTCGGTCACCCATTCCACGTTCTCAGTTTGACTCCATTGCTCTGGCAAATCAGGGTGGTCTGCCACCGTAGCATTCATGGTGGGACCGCGAAATTGCGTCCAATTAGTGTTCTCAACGGCTACGCCATCAACAACACACGCAAGGAACCACACCATGAGCGGAAGTAGTACACGAATTTTGATTACCATATCTATTGGCAATACTATTCGGAGGATGCACACTCCCGTCAAGTTGGAAAACTTTCAACCCTTACATCTCCGCGACGACGCGACGACCACCCGGTATTAGCCATGTCAGAATCTCGCCTTGCCGCCGCCTTATCCACCCGCTCTTGGTGGATGAACCTCATCTTCTGCTTCTGTCTGTTTATGACCTTCATTTATATGCCGTTCGACATGTTTCTCAAACCCGTGGCGCAAGACCAAGAAGTCTGGTTTGGGTTTCTCCTAGAAGGATGGGCAGCAAAGCTCACCGAGCCATTCCACTGGGCCATCTATGGAGCCGGCGCGTACGGGTTCTGGAAAATGCGGTCCTGGATGTGGCCGTGGGCGGCCATCTATGCGCTGCAGGTCGCAATCAGCATGCTCGTGTGGAGCACGTTGCGGGGCACGTTTCTCGTAGGAGTCATTAGTTTCAGTATTTTCATGATTCCGACGATCGCGCTTTACCGCAGTCGACGAAGTTTTGATGGAAACTAGAACACCTCAACTAAGACTCGTCAGTAACATGCTTTTCTGTGGTGCCTCAACAGGCGGCTTGGTGGGGTTGTCTCTAGCCACCCTAACTAGAATTAGTAATCCAATGGGTTCCGGATGGTCGGCGCTACTTACCTGTGTCGTGATCCCCACAACCTCAGCCGTATTTATTCGACAGGCAACACAGGGAAGGTTGTATTTCACTCCGCCAACCTGGTCTCTGCTCCTGGTCGCCGGCCTAACACTCGCTATCCCAGTAATAGGTCCGGTCTTCGGCGGAACCGGCTACTGGCGCGAGCTACCCCTCATCACTTTGCTTGGCATTGCCGGGGGCGGCATTTGGAGCCTACCTTTGGCCGGACTTTTTTTCCGCCGTCGGCGTCAGCAAGGTTGGTGATAATGCGACTAGTGAAACATCACCCTTAAACGGGGCACTATAGTAGGATGTCGATAGATTCAAAGCAGTTACGTGTGACACTTAACACTCTGTCGAAGGAGGGCATCGTGTGCTATCTACAGACCAGGTGCGCAGTCTTAATCGGGGCCATAGGAGTTATCTTTTCGGTTTCGGTCAGTGGACAGACTTCCCCATCGGCTGAGTCCAACACCCGTATGGCTTGGGGAACTCCCAATCTACAAGGGGTCTGGTCGACAGCGACGGTAACGCCACTCCAGCGTCCGGAAGGCGCCGCCGAGTTCCTAACAGACGAAGAGATCGCCGAAATCGAACGACAAGCCGTCATAGAGGCGAACGATGAAGCCCGGGGCCAAACCCAGCAGGCCGACGTCAGGGGAGCCTACAACGACTTTTGGTGGGATCGAGGCACCCAAGTTGCCGGAAGCCAACGCACCTCACTGATTTTTGATCCCCAAGACGGCAGACTGCCGGCACTGACCAGCTCCGCGAAGGCCTACGCCGACTCTGACGAAGCCCTCATGGCGAGGGAAACTCGTCGCGGCATGCACCCCGCCGCCTCCTACACCGACACCGATCTCTGGGATCGCTGCTTAACCCGTGGTCTGCCGCTGAGACCCGGACCGTATAACAACAATTTTCAAATCTTTCAGACAGAAGACCATCTTGTCGTGCTTCATGAAATGATTCATGACGCACGAATCATCCCAATCGAAAATAGACCCGGCATCGTCAGTCCAGCCATTCCACAATGGTTCGGTACCTCGTCCGCCCATTGGGAGGGTGACACGCTCATTGTTGTCTCCAAAAATTTTGCCGAAAAACAGGAACTGCCCTTTGAACCACAGATGACCTCGGCTGGCATGACTCTCACCGAGAAATTCAGCCCTCGCGGAGATGGCTTATTGAATTACGAGTACACGGTAGACCACCCGACTATTTACTCCGAGCCGTGGTCCGCGCAACTGCCACTTCGGAGACTCGAAGGAAACACCTACGAATACGCATGTCACGAAGGCAACTATGGACTGACCGGCATCCTGGAAGGGTCTCGAAACATCGAGAGTCGATAGACAGAGTAAGCAAAAAACCAAAACGGTGGTTTTATGCGAAGAACCTGGTTGTTAGTTTCCCTCGTCGCGATCTGTTTGCTTTTTACGAAAACAACTCACGCCCAAGAGTTCGAACTTCTCGAAGCAACGATTGCGGACGTACACCAAGCCTTTGAATCAGGACAACTGACCTGCCGCGACTTAACGTCACATTACATTCAACGGATTGAGGCGTATGATGCGACGGGTCCATCACTGAACAGCGTTCAACTCGTAAATCCGAACGCGTTACAGGATGCAGCATCGCTCGACCAGCAATTCGGCCGTTCCGGACTAGTCGGGCCCTTGCACTGCATTCCCGTCCTCCTCAAAGACCAAGTTGAAACCCTCGACATGCCAACCACCTACGGTTCCGCAGTGTTCGACGGTTTTATGTCCAACCGCGATGCCACAATCGTCACCCGTATGCGAAACGCTGGTGCATTGATCCTCGCTAAAACCACGATGGGTGAATTTGCTTCTCGATATATCGGGTCAGGATTCGGAATAATCAGAAACGCCTATGACCCTGCGCGGAATCCAAGCGGTTCCTCCGGTGGAACAGGTGCCGGTATTGCCGCAAATTTTGGCATGGTCGGAATCGGTGAAGACACGGGCGGATCCATCCGTGGACCTGCGGCAGTTCACAGTCTCGTCGGGCTCCGACCAACCGTTCCACTAGTGAGTCGCCACGGCATGATGCCGGCCAACCCATCCAGTGACACACTCGGTCCGATCACACGCAGTGTCACCGATGCCGCAATTCTTCTCCAAGTCCTCGCGGGATACGATCCCGAGGACCCCATCACGGCATATGCCACTGGACAGGTGTCCAACTCCTACACGGACGCCTTGTCTCACGATGGCCTCCAAAATGTCCGAATCGGCGTGATTCGAGATCCGATGGATTCCAACACCGATATCACTTCCGATGACTATCAGAAAGTGCGCACGGTAGTCGACGAAGCGATCACAAACCTTCAAGCCCTCGGCGCCGTCTTGATCGATCCCGTCTCATTCGCTCATTTCGATACCATCCAGCAAACCTATATCGACAATGTGTACGAAACCGAAGATGCAACAGATGCCTATCTTGCCGAACACGCCCACGCTCCTGTTGCCACACTTCAAGACATCTTACTCTCGGGTATCGTGACACCCTGGCGGGCCAAAGGGCTCATGAATGTCATTGGAAAAACGACAGACGACTCGGGCTACCTGGCAGTCCTAACGGCGAGAGAACGCCTCCGCCGAAGTGTTCTGACGACCATGGCGGACCACCGTCTGGATGCTCTGGTCTACGCCACCTTCGACCACCAAACTACTCTAATTGAACCCGACGTCCTTACGAACCCGGACACGCAAGACGGATACGGCCGTGGAAACAATCGCTATCTGAGTCCAGTCATCGGGTTTCCCGCTCTCACCGTACCAGCTGGATTTACTACAGATCATCTTCCGGTCGGGCTCGAATTTCTCGGCCGACCATTTACTGAAGCTACGCTCTTACAACTCGGCTATGCCTACGAACAAGCCACCACTCGGCGTCAGCCACCCGACACAACGCCCGCCCTCCCGTAGCAGTAGTACGTTTTACCTAAAACGGGCGGCGAATTAGCGAAAACAATAGCGCCTTCAACCCGCAACAGATTTGATCGCCTCATAGACTCACGATACACGTGGCAATACCACCAGCCCACGGCAGGCACGCCACACCGGTTCATATGGCACCCGCGCTTGCCACTTTCCTCAAGTGGGCCACTGAGGTCTTGCAGCAATGCGCCCTTGAACAAACCGACATTCACCGTGCGA
>CAZWIL010000098.1:0-8489 GCA_964634175.1 uncultured Vicinamibacteraceae bacterium | reverse complement strand
AGACAGACCATCCCCGTCGCGAGAGCCACGGCCGAGCCGCCACTGCTACCACCACAGGTTTTGTCGAGGTTCCACGGATTACGGGTCGGTCCAAACACAGTGTTAAACGTTTGAGATCCAGCTCCGAACTCCGGTGTGTTTGTCTTTCCTATGGTAATAGCTCCTGCTGATTGCAGGCGCTCGACGATTATCGAATTCTGATCGGGGATGTACGATTCAAAAATTGGGGACCCGAAGGTGGTGCGGAGACCTTTTGTTAAAAAGAGGTCCTTGTGCGCCACCGGAAGACCGTGCAAGGGACCCACTTGGTCTCCGCGCATCAGAGCCGCATCTGCTTCCTTCGCTTTCGCGAGCGCGCGATCGGCGACTAACGTCACGATAGCATTTAACTGGGAATTCAGCGATGCTGTTCTCGCGAGGTGAGCCTCCATCACTTCGGTAGCAGAGACCTCTCGATCTCGAAGCATGCGGGCTAGTTCGACTGCTGAACAGGAACAGAGGTCTGACAAGTGTTAGTCCTTCATCTGTTGTCTGGATGGCGGCGTATGTTAACAGACATTGCAATGACCTTGTAGCTAGTAATGGGACAACTCTGCGAAAGCATAGTTGCTACTAGTAGAATGCTACAGCGAGATCCTTGACACAGCGATTGGTCGAGATGTTTTACTGAAATGGGTCGACCAATGGGAGCCAGAGAATGTGGGAGAACTATTCACCAGGAGGCGTGTGCAAGTTGTATGGGATTACTGAAGGAGTGAATTTATGCGATCGGTGAGAGTAACTAGAACACGGTTAGTTTGTCAGTCGGTGGCACTAGTGGTGCTTTTGGTATGTGCTGCGATCAGTGGGACACCTGCGGTTATCGACGCTCAGTCTCCGCGCGAGGTCACGGCCGAGATAGTGGAAGAATGGATGACGGAGCTTTCGAATTGGGGACGATGGGGGTCTGACGACCAGTTGGGAACCTTGAATTTAGTGACACCTGACAAACGTCGGCAGGCGGTAGCGCTCGCGCTTACTGGAACATCAGTTTCAATGTCTCATAATTATCTCAAAGAACCCGCTGCCGACGCGACGTCACCATTACTCCATGACATGCTACGGATTGATTCCCCTGGTGCCTTCCGGAGCGATCGGTACACCATTGCGTATCACGGATATGCGCATTCCCATATGGATTCGCTCTGCCACATGATGTACCAGGGAAGGATGTACAACGGGTTCAGTCGTGACGAGGAAGTGACGGCGGACGGTTGTAATCGCTTGTCGATTATCAATTTCAAGCAGGGAATTGTGACACGAGGCGTTTTGATGGACATCCCTCGCCTCAAAGGGGTGCCCTATTTAGAACCAGGCACTCCAATTTATATTGAAGATCTTGAGGCTTGGGAAGAACAAGCTGGTATTAGAGTCGAGAGCGGTGACATCGTGTTTGTTCGTAGTGGTCGATGGGCCAGACGCGAGGCGCGTGGTCCTTGGGCTACTGGGGAAGAGGCGGCTGGTCTGCATGCGTCAGTAATTCCGTGGCTGCGTGAACGTGGTGTAGCGATGCTTGGAAGTGATGACACGAACGATGTTCGTCCTTCTGGCATTGAGGGTGCGACTCAGCCTGTGCATCAACTGACATTGGTTGCTATGGGGATGCCGCTTTTCGACAACCTAGATCTTGAGTCGGTGGCGGCGGAGGCCGGTCGTCAGAATCGGTGGGAGTTTATGCTGGTTGCTGCACCGCTTGCGGTTGAGGGTGGAACTGGATCGCCGCTCAACCCACTTGCGATATTTTGACACCTCTCACATAGGGGAGGCGGTCTTCAATGTCCAATGGCAACAAGTTCATGTTCCGTTCGAATGTACCAGTGCTGGTCGACTAACGCCGGTGAGGATAACGTTCGAGCGCCGATGTCGTTGATACCAATGAGTTCAAAATCAGATCCAGCTCTAAGAACAAACGTGAGCCCTTCATCACTGGTAACAAACACCTTGCCATCCACGCCGATTGGTGAGGCCGAAAAACCTTCGCGGGTCGGACTTCCCAGTCGTTCTTGCCACATCACCGCCCCGGTTGATGCTTCGAAACACGTTATGACACTCGACATGTCGTTCACGGTGTAAAGATAGTCACCGTACACTAGCGGAGATGGTACAAACGGTGAACCACGGGATGTGCTCCATTCGACATGAGTATCAGTCACATCTCCGCGCCCTCCTGGTCGAATAGCCAGTGTCGGACCAGCTCGTCCCGAGGCGCAAAAGATAAGGCCTTGTCCCACAACAGGTGTTGGAATGACCTCGAACAGGTTGCCATCGCAATGCCATAATTCCGAACCGTCAGCGGGGTCGTAGGCGGTGACCTGTCTCTGGCTACTGACTATGATCTCGTCATGGTCGCCAACTCGGACGGCCACGGGTGAGCCCCACCCGACGCTGCCGCTTCGACTGGTTCGCCATATATTTTCTCCAGTGCGCTTGTCGTACGCTCCAATGAAGGAGTCTTGGCGATGGTCTTGATATGTGATTAGCAACTCTTGATACAGAAGAGGAGAGCCTGCACTACCGTGGTAATTTTCGAGAGTCCCGGTATCCGTGTGCCAAATCAGATGCCCTTCAAGGTCGACCGCTACGAGTCCTCGGCTTCCGAACGAACCGTAGACAAGAGTGCCATCCGTCACAAGAGTGGAAGATGCCTGAGTATTCTTAGGGTGTGTGGCTTCGGTGGGCCCTTCCGGTATCTGTGTTTCCCACAAGCGTTCTCCGCTGTTCCGGTTGTAACTCAGAATTGACACGCGGCGGCCGGATTGTTGTGAGGTAGTAATAAAAATCTGTTGGTCCCAGATAATTGGTGATGAATGTCCTTGGCCGGGTAGTGGTGTTCGCCACTTCACGTTTTCAGAGGTTGACCAGCTATCAGGATACCCTCCATTGGGGACGACTCCTTGTCCAGATGGACCTCGCCATCGCGACCAATATTTGGTTCCTTCGCCTTCAACCGGAATCATGAAGATCCCAGAACTTTGGGCGACAAGTGATGGTAATCCAGCGGCGAATAGAAGTAGTAACGTAGTTAATAAACTGAGGACCGCACCCGGTTTCATGAAACACTATCTTATCGTTTGGCAGCTGCTTATGGCGGATGTTTTCTTCTTTTGGGGTGTGAGGGGCACGAGGTGGCGGTGGCGGCTCACGGGTGACCAGAAACGGACCCGAATGCAGTGAAAGCGCTTCAATGAGTCAGCTCAGAGATTTCCTAATGAGATGGGAAGCACGAGTATAATCGCTGTGGTCGTCATCGTTTTCTTTTCGTGGTCTTTGCGCGTTGAGTAATCCGATCATGCAATCGATCGCCGTATCTGACAGTGTCGATCTGATGCCGCTTGAACTCCGGGATGGAGACGAACTGTTTGAGCTTATCGATCGTAACCGTCTCTATCTTCGGCAATGGTTGCCATGGCTCGATAACATTACCCGGCCTGAAGACACGCGGGCTTTTATCCGGGCTGCACAGTCGCAGGCATCACAAAATAATGGGACTCAACTGGCCATTTGTTTTACTGGCCGGATTATCGGCATTGTTGGCCATCATCAGATTGACTGGCGGAACCGTTTAACCTCATTAGGCTATTGGGTGGGGCAGGAGTTTCAAGGTAAAGGGTTAGGCACAACTGCAACCCGAGCATTGGTGAGTCATGCCTTCGATGAAGTCAATCTCAATCGCGTCGAAATCCGCTGCGCGGTTGGCAATAGAAAAAGTCGAGCGATTCCTATTCGCCTAGGTTTTCGCGAGGAAGGCCAACTACGGGATGCTGAGTGGATCTACGACCATTTTGTTGACCACGTGGTCTACGGCATGATTAAAAACGAATGGCATGCCACACCGGAGGGACATCATAAGTCCATCGCGTCAGAGTCACGCTGAGAGTCGACGTGCACGTTTTACAAGAGTTGCACCGGCTGGATATTTTCTCGAAGCGAATGACCACGAAAGTCTAACCCGTTATCTTCAGAGCCAAGGATGGATTGATCCAACTGATACCGTGGTGGATCTGTCGCCGGCAGGCGATGGAAATATGAACTGCACGTTGAGAGTCAAAACCTACGAGCGAACCTTTATCCTGAAACAGTCGCGACCATGGGTCGAAAAATATCCTGAGATCGCTGCTCCGTTCGATCGGGCAATACAGGAGGGAGCTTTTTATGAAATCGTTGAAAGCCAGCCAAGTTTGGCTAGGATGATGCCTCAACTTCTTGCAGTTAGCCACGAATCACGCATGTTGATGCTGACAGATCTTGGCAAGGCCTCTGACTTTACGGGTTTATATAACGGAGAGATTCTTACTGGAGACGCTGTGGACTCGCTGGGGCAGTATCTCTCCACGTTGCATACGGTTGAGCTGGAAAGCGACCGTCGCCAGGGGTTTGTCAATCGCGATATGCGGCACTTGAATCACCGGCATATTTTTGACCTTCCGTTGGCCCAGACTGGCCCTGGCGTTAATCTCGATCGTCTTACAAAGGGTCTTGCGGTCGAAGCGACTCAACGAAGATCTGACGTGGAATTTTGCCAGGCGGTCAAGCGATTAGGCGAAGTGTATCTGCAAGACGGCAAGGCATTGTTGCACGGTGATTTCTATCCAGGTAGCTGGGTGAAAACGGATAAAGAGCTTTACGTGATCGACCCAGAGTTTTGCTTTATGGGCCCTCCAGAGTTTGATGTGGGGGTCTTACTTGCACACCTCCGCTTGTCCAACCAGCCTCAATGGGTTCGCATGAGGGTGGCTGAAGCGTATACGGCGGATAGTTCTTTCAATAAGGATCTCGCCGCACAGTTTTCCGGCGTAGAGATAATGAGGAGGTTACTAGGAGTGGCCCAGTTGCCGCTCCAGGCCACGTTGACAGAGAAGCGAGCGTGGTTGGACGAGTCTCGGAACTTGGTTTGTGGTCGGAATAGTTGGGGAATGATTGTATGAGGAAATTGACGGGGTTCTTGGTTCTCGTATTGGTTGCTTGTGATACGGCAGAGCCACTAGAGACAATCGACCAGGGCGAAGGTCAGGCGCTAGGAGTGACGGAGGAATTGCCAATTGAAACCGTACCAGTGTGGATTGACACGGATCCGTCGATTCGTCCTGGGGGATATGAGGTTGATGATGGCTTTGCGCTCATTCAGGCGTTCAATTCGCCGGAACTTTGGATTCGCGGTGTGAGCCTTGTGTTTGGCAACGCACCCCTAGAAGTTGAGATTCCGATCGGACGTGAGATTGTGAATAAATACGGTCCATTGGGTCTTGAGGTTACGGTAGGTGCCGAAAGCGTTGATCAACTTGGAGAGTCTACCGAGGCATCAAGGGCGTTAACCGATGCTTTACGCCAGGACCGGTTGACTATTTTGGCTTTAGGGCCCGCTACAAATATTGGCACCGTGCTACTTCAACAGCCTGAACTTGCAGGCCAGATTGTCGAAGTCGTTGCCGTTGCCGGCCGCCGACCTGGTCAGAGTTTTTCTACCGGGAGCACCTCTAGCCTTCCGTTCTGTGACTGTAACTTTGATAAAGATCCCCGTTCGTTTCAGATTATTCTTGATGCGGGCGTGCCATTAACGCTCACGCCATGGGAGGTGTCGTCGCAGGTTTGGCTTTCCGGTCCAGATTTGGATCAACTTGAGCAAGGCAGTGGCAGTTCAAGATATCTGGTCGCTCCTGCACGCGACTGGCTTACCCTCTGGAACGAGCGTTTCGGTGTGCACGGATTCAATCCGTTTGATACTTTGGCCGTCGGCTACCTGACGACGGCTCAGACCATCGCGTGTGAACGTCTTCCAGTTGAGATCATTCATGGACCAGCTGACGATCTTGTCGTTGCCGGCGACCAAGATCCCCCTGACAAGCCGTACCTTGTGGTTGACGTGAATTCTCAGTCCACTTACTCAACAACCTATTGCCATACACCAACAGCGGCCTTCAAGGATGACTTAATGCAACGTCTACTGGGTGGCACATCATGAGCTGGCTGAATATCTTCTTAATTCTCGTATTGTTTACCGCTAGCTCTGTGATGGCGCAGGATTGGCCGCAGTTTTTGGGTCCAAATCGAGATGGGCAATACCGAGGTGTTTCGTTGGCGCAAGGTTGGGGTTCAGAAGGACCACCAGAGTTATGGCGGCGTCCGGTCGGTGCTGGTTTCGCTGGACCGGTTGTTGCCGAGGGACGCCTCATTTTGTTTCACCGGTTGGATGACCATGAGGTCGTTGAGGCGATGAATGCCTCCAACGGAGCGCCTATTTGGCGGTACGACTACGTTACCACCTATCGGGATGATTTTGGTTTTGATGAGGGTCCTAGGGCAGTCCCGGTTGTGGCGGACGGAAAGGTCTTCACATTTGGGGCACAAGGTCACATGCATGCACTCGACCTTGAGACTGGTGACTTGGTGTGGGACGTCGATACTCGGGTGGAATTTGGCGTCCGGAAAGGATTTTTCGGCTCCGCTGGGTCTCCTTTGGTCGATTCTGGGCGTGTTATCGCAAATATTGGTGGCGCAGACGCAGGCGTTGTGGCCTTTGACATTAATACTGGTGAAGTTGTGTGGACGGCCCTTGACGATGAGGCCAGTTACTCTTCCGGCATCCGTGCCACCTTTGGAGGGACTCCCCATGCCGTCTTCTTGACACGAAGTTATCTGGCGGGACTCGATCCAACCGATGGAAGTGTTCGATTCACTCAGAGGTGGCGTTCTCGGCTAATGGCGTCAGTGAATGCGGCGACGCCGATCATCGTTGATGACTCTATCTTTGTTTCAGCTACTTACGGGGTTGGTGCTGGTTTCTTTCGCGTGAATGGTGATCAATTAGCGGAAGTGTGGACTTCGGATGAGGTTATGTCGAATCACTATGCAACAAGTGTTTATTATGAGGGACATTTGTACGGGTTTCACGGTCGCCAGGAGTACAGCCCAAATCTTCGTGCCGTCGAACTACAAACTGGTCAAGTCAAGTGGGACATTTCAACGTATGGAGCCGGCACGGTCACACTAGCCGACGGTCGATTGCTGATCGTACGAGAGAGCGGTGAGTTGGTAATGGCAGAGGCGTCATCTGAGGCGTTTTCAGTTATAGCTCAGGCACAGGTCCTTGATCCGCTTATTCGAGCTTACCCCGCGCTGGCCAATGGGAAGCTGTACATCCGTAATGAGAACACGTTGGTCTGTTTTGACCTAGCTGCACCCAGTGCCGGTGATGACTGACCGGGCGGGCTCTATCTGCTGCCGATTATTTTGAAGAGAGTCGGGTGAATTTCGGTGGTCGTTTTTCGATGTAAGACAACACTCCTTCCCGAAAGTCAGGACGTTTCAGGCTTTCCGCCATAAGTTCAATTGACTCTCTGGCAGCTTCACCGAGACTAGCCGACAGGTGCCTGTATACCTGTTGCTTGATTACTTTCATAGAGACTGGAGCCGATCTCTCTGCGAGACCCTTCACATAATTAGTGCGTTCATCTAACAGCCGAGCTGATGTAACTGTCCGGTTGACAATGCCAATTTGGACCGCTTCTTCCGAATCAATGACGCGCCCGCTCAGAAGGAGGTCAAGTGCATGAGCTGAGCCGATCAATCGTGGCAAAATCCAACTAATTCCGTGTTCAGCGATCAGGCCCCGATTCGCAAAGGCGGTTGTAAAACGCGCGGTGTCGGAGGCGAAGCGAATATCACAGACCATCGCAAGCACAAAACCAAGACCGGCACACGGACCATTTATTGCGGCGATGACGGGTTTACGAACGGCCATCAGGTAAAGCAAGCCAACTTGAAAGTCCGGTCCCATTTCTGCGGTGGAGCCGGGTTTCTTGTCACCCATCTCCCAAGCTGTGAGTGAGCCGCCTTGACTCAGTTCTTGGAGGCTTTCGATGTCTCCTCCGGCACAGAAGCCGCGACCTGCACCTGTCAGGATAATTCCAACGATGTCTTCATTGGCATCAGCCTTACCGATGGCATCTTGAATTTCCTTAATCATTTTCCCTGTGATGGCATTTAACCGGTCGGGTCGGTTCAGCGTTATGGTGGCGACGGGGCCTTCAACAGTGTAATCAATTGCTTCGTACATCAACGTTCTCCTGAGATGCGCATTAAATTCTCACGAAGGCGATGACATTCGCGTTTCGCGTAGTTATTGAGTCACAGAATGTTTATATCTCGTATTCTTTCAATCGGAGGCAAGAACGGCAATGGTTGAACTGCAATTAGTCGTGCTGTTGGTGCTGGTTACGTCGGCAATTTGTTCGCTGTTTGAGGCGGTACTCTATTCGATTCCAGCTACGTTCGTGGAGCAACTCGAGCAATCAGGACGTCCTGCGGGTCGCATACTCAAGCAGATGAAAGAACAAGTTGACCGTCCGATCACAGCCATCCTTTCACTTAACACCATTTCCAACTCAGGGGGCGGTGCGTTGGCGGGTGCACTAGCTGCCGGTGCATTAGGAGGCGGTAACGTTATCTATTTC
>CAZWIL010000097.1:7025-8555 GCA_964634175.1 uncultured Vicinamibacteraceae bacterium | reverse complement strand
TAGTGTCCGGCACATTCGTCGTTCGTAACAGCGAACTTATAGAAGGGATCTTTCCGGGCAGAGCGATTCAGAGTGAGCAGTCGCGCTAGTTCAAGTTAACCCGACCGGCTCCAGACCAATATTTTGCCAGTACGCTGTCGAATACCGCGTCAAGAAAGTCACCATAGCCCCAAAACCTTCCACCATGCCATGCCAACACTTAACCAGATCGATAGATTCAGCACTGACATCAAGGCGCCCATCTTCCACCAATCCCGAAGGCTGACGTAACCCTCTATAAAAATCACTGGTGATGTTGTCGTGCCATAGTGCGTCAATCCAGCCATGAGGTTGTTTGCGAATACCAGGCTATACACTGCGACTCTAGGAGGAACTCCCACGCTCACTAAGAGAGTCACAAACGGTGGGAACATTGCGAGTGCATGAGCAGTGGTACTAGCGAAGAAGTAGTGCGCATAGAAATAAATCACCAAAGTGGCGGCGAGAACAAAGCCCCACGGTACGCTACCAAACAGGCCCCCCACCCAAGTCGCGAAAACTTCCGTAACGCCCGTTTCGTTGAGGACTCCACCCATCATCAAAACACCGCCATACCAGACAAACACATCCCACGCAGAACGCTCGCCCAAGACGTTGTCCCACTCAAGCGCGCGGGTTATAAATAGGACACAGATACCCAAAAGAGCGACAACTGCGGGTGACAACCACTCGACCCAAGAGGAAGCGACCCATAACGTAACCACGCTGATGAACACCCCGAGAACTACCGCTTCGGTGCCTCGAATTTGACCCAACTTGTTCAGTTCGTCCTCTGCGAAGGCGGGGGCCGCAGGAGTTCGCTTCAACTGTGGAGCAAGCAAGCGGAATACGGCGTAAGGCACGACAATACTCGACACCACGCCTGGCAGCACCCCTGCCACGAACCAGCTGGTCCACGTGACCGTGACGCCAGCATACTCACCAGCCAGTTCTCCAAGTAAGACATTCGCTGCACTGCTGTAGAAAAACATGGCGGAAGCCACGACGCTTGTCTGGTACATACAGGTCATCAGGAAGGTGCCAAGTCTGGCCGCACTAGGTCCAGGGTACGACTCATACAAACCGCTGATGCTACGAGCGATTGGGAAAACGATGCTGGCAGAGCGCGCCGTAATAGAAGGAACACCCGTAGCGAGCGTAACATCAGTTAAATGCAGGGCGTAACCAAGGCCCAGTGACGTCCTTCCAATAGCTCGAATAAACAGCAATGCAATTCGACGAGCCAATCCAGAATCACGAAGAGCCCTGGACATAAGCATGGCAGCAAGCACCATCCACACCGACGCCGAACCGTATCCACTCAGTGCCTGGCCAACTGACACACCGCCAACGACTATCAACATGGTGACGCCAATCACCACGATCTGAGCTCCTGGCATTGGCTGAAGCATCAAGCCCGCAATCGTCGCAAAAAAGACCCCCGTCACACGCCACCCAGTCGGGTCAACGCCTTCTGGGCGGGGAACCAAATACACGACTATGAGATAGATT
>CAZWIL010000097.1:3801-6925 GCA_964634175.1 uncultured Vicinamibacteraceae bacterium | reverse complement strand
ATCTTCAGATGAAAGTTCCATCAATTTAAGACATCCCAACACCTGTGTCGCAAACGCCTCATTGATTTCAATCACGTCCATATCGGACAAACGCAAACCGGCACGCGCCAACGCCTTCTTAGATGCGGGGACCGGTCCCAGACCCATGATTCTAGGCTCCACCCCAGCTACACCAGAGGCGACAATGCGTGCTAGCGGCTTCACACCCACACGCTCCCCCGCCTGTCTGGACCCAATGATTAGGACCGCCGCACCATCATTGACACCAGAGGCATTCCCGGCTGTCACCACGCCTCCATCTAAAAGCGAATCCAATGCAGCTAGCTTCTCCATAGTCGTATCAGGTCGTGGATGCTCGTCTTCTGTGACCAAGGTTGAAGATCTCTTGCCGGCTACAACTGGGACAGAGCACAGTTCATCCTCAAAGAAACCAGATGCCCTAGCCTTTGCGTATCGAAGCTGAGAGGCATGCGCAAACTGATCGCTCTCCTCTCTACTGATTTCGAGATCCTTGCCAACTTCGTTCGCCGTTTCAGTCATCGTGTGGTCACCATAGAGAACCGACTGGCGCACATTCGGAAATCGGGAACCAAGAGTTGAGTCGAACATCTGTGCGTTCCGTCCAAACGCACGGTCGGACTTACTCATCACAAACGGTGCCCGACTCATACTCTCAACACCACCCGCAACAAATACCTCGCCGTGACAACATTCAACGGCGCGGCCAGCATCAATCACAGCCGCCAGACCACTCGCACAAAGCCGGTTAACAGTCAGTCCAGCAACTTCGACTGGAAGTCCAGCAAGCAAAGCTGCGCGACGGGCGATATTGCGACTGTCCTCACCAGCTTGATTCGTGCAACCGATAATTACATCTTCAAAGTCAGCACTAGAAAACGCTGACCGCTCAAGTGCCGCTCCAATAGCTGAAGCTAAAAGGTCGTCTGGACGCACCGACGCCAAAGCACCGGCATGACGCCCAAACGGTGTCCGGATACCTGAATAGATGTATGCCTCAGTTGTCACGGGACCTGTCCTTCCGTGCCACAACACAACACGTCATGGAAGCAGCCTATAACCCAAGAAGATTTCGCTGCAGTTTTCTCAAACCAATCTCATTAGCCCAAAGATCCAACTCGACCGAAGCTATTTCATCCACCACCGGCACCGCTAGTCCATTTTCGCGAAGATCAATCGCCTTAAGATAGCTCCTGCATGTTTGGCACTCTTCAACCCGAATGTGTGGCCACACGTCAGTCGAGTGATGTATCAACTTATCCGTATCTGTCGACCAACAGGCTGGACATGTAGCGCGAGGAAAAATCCACTCAGTCAAACAAAGCGTGCATAATAATTTTCTCTCACCCCTTGTTTCTTCACCATCTTGTAACACCGCGAGTTGGGGCGGCCATCCACACCGGGGGCATGCCGCCATACCCGATTCTTGCGACCCACTGACTCGACCAGACGTGGACAATGTGCGTGCACCGGGAACCCGGCCCACCACTACTTCGGCCACTGGCTGCACAAATGCCCTCGCGAAAAACTCAACTGAATCCCGGGAGCAGGCCAACTGCGCAGCCAGTTCATCCACTGGACGTAATGCCAAAAACGCCTCAAGAATATCTTTAGCTACCGACTTTGACTTACAAAGGTTAATCGCAACCGAGGATAGTTCTTCGGTCGAACTAGCACCAACATCACGGACAAATTTTTGAAACAACGGCAGGCACACATCGACAGGAACTTGATCAAACGCCAGTTCTGGTCCCGCGGTGAGTTCGTTGAACCATCCAGCCTGTTTAGCCGTCTTATAGACAACTGCCTGGCTCTCAAGCACCCGGCCGTAAAATCTCAGCAGGTCTGCCGCCGGTTCATGATCGGCGATCAAGGCAACAGCGCGAGATTGGCGTCGGTTCCACCGAGAAGATGTCACGAACCAGACTGGTCTTCATACCAGCGTGGATGATGAAACGCGGCCCAGCTTCGAGTGACCTTCCCATCAATCATGCCACGGGCAGTACCTGGATAAGCCACCGTGCCTAGATACACGTGAACGACTAGTAACAAGCCACTAGCAAGGGCACTGGCGTAATGAAATAGACGAGACAAAGAAAGAACACCCGCACTGAACCAGTCCGGAATCCATAGCAACATTCCAGTCACTACGAATACAATCGCCAACACTCCTTGAAGCCAAAAAAAGGCCTTCTGTCCCGCGTTATATTTTCCGGCCGGCGGAACCTTGTCATGTCGACGAGCTGCATAGTCTCGAACCGCACCCAACCATCGCCAGTCTTCACGGTCAAGAAACATGTCTCGAACCCAGAAAGCCAACATAAACACCATTCCACTACTGAAAATTACCCCGACCCATGGGTGAAGGAGTCTCGCTGCACCACCCCCTCCAGCAAGTGTGGTGAGCCAGAATAGTGACGGATACGAAAACGCAAAGCCCGTGAGCAACAGGATGACGAAGGAAATTCCCACGACCCAGTGAATAAGTCGCTCAGCGTAGGTAAACCGATTAAGCAGTGGCTCATTCATGGACGTGCACTCGATTCCCTATCCTCGTTATCCGGACGCTCCTGCCCAAATGCCAATAAATGAGCCAACGTACCCACGATACTAAAGCCAAACAAATAGGCCCCAAGACGCTTGAGAAACCCAAGACTTGTCAGCGGAAGAGGACTCGCTGTGGGGTCCGATGGAAGTTGATAATCATCAAGTCGGTCACCGTGTGGTACGACATACATCATATGCGTGCCACCAACACCCGCTGGGTTGTACACGGACGCCTTGTCGTATCCACGTGTCCGTAAGGTTTCGACCTTCGAGTCTGCAAGAGCTAGCATGTCCTCTTTCGTGCCCCACGCGATGGCATTTGTGGGACACGTCTTCACACAGGCTGGTTCAAGTCCTGCATCAACCCGATCGATACACATATTGCATTTGGATACTGTTCGAGTCGAAGTGTCATACCGCGGAATGTCGAATGGACACCCAGTTACACAATATTGACAGCCGATGCAATTGTCCTGATTAAAGTCAACAATGCCATTTGTATATTGCACGATCGCGCCAGGCGCTGGACATGCGAACAGACATCCGGGTTCCTCACAAT
>CAZWIL010000097.1:0-3701 GCA_964634175.1 uncultured Vicinamibacteraceae bacterium | reverse complement strand
TGCACGATCGCGCCAGGCGCTGGACATGCGAACAGACATCCGGGTTCCTCACAATGCAGACAGGCGTCTTTCTTGATTAACCATTGAAGATTACCATCCACCTCGATTTCGTTGAACCGCATCAGAAGCCACGTATTGGAAGTTAGGTCTTGATGACTCTGATAGCTCCCAAAATTTTCTGTCGGTTCGACCTTGAGGTCGTTCCACTCTTTGCAGGCCACCTCACAACCCTTGCAACCGATACATCGAGAAATATCGACTAGTTTGGAGTACACCGGGGCATTCGACCGGAGTGAATCCAGTGGAATCAGCGTATTCGGTGTTGCCGACATCCGCTTGATCGCAAGGGTATCTGGCATCGTCTGTCTAGGCCCTTTCCAGATTCACCAAGAAACTCTTAAATTCAGGACACCGTGTGTTTGCATCACCAATAAACGGCGTCAACTGATTGGCCATTGACCCTTCGGTCAAGCCTACAAACCCCCAATGAACTGGAATCCCCACGGTCCAGACGGTTCGACCATTGACTTGAAGCGGCTTGATCCGTTTGGTAACAATCGCCGTCCCGGCGACTGAGCCTCGTTTCGACCATACCCGCACACGACTCCCATTCGGAATTCCCTTCTCTTCAGCCAAACCTTCGGGAATTTCGACAAAAAAGTCAGGCATCGTCTCGACTAGGTAGGGCACATTGCTCGTGACGAAATGCTCACGCTCCACCACACGATAAACCGTGCAGGCATAAGGAAAGTCATCACCGTTCTCGGCAGAGGCGAGTGTTTCACGAACACCGTCATACCATTGGATGACGGGATTCACAGGAACATTGTTGTGGAGTACATTTTCGGTTGGACTCTCCACCGGTTCGTAATGCTCTGAGAGCGGCCCATCGTTTAAGTGATTGCTAAAAAGACGGGCGACACCCTCTTCGTTCATGATGAACGCACCGGCTTCCCTCGGCGGCGTCGTAGGTCCATAATCTGGCACATCACCGATCCACTGGCGTCCCGTCCACGAAATACCGGCGCGCTGATCATCCCAAGGGCGCCCCTCTGCGTCCGCAGAGGCTCGATTGTAGAGGACACGCCGATTAAGAGGCCAGCTGTACGCCCAGTCGTGATGCATGCCAAGATTCGTCGGGTCTGCAGTGCCTCGACGTGCCATCTGGTTGCCCGCTTCCGTGAAACTGCCGGAGTACAACCAGTTTCCAGAACTCGTCGTCCCATCGTCTCGAAGTTGGCCAAACGAAGACAGCAACTGGCCGCTGTCAAGGTCGTAGCCGTTGATCTCCTTAGCCAATTCGACCAAAGTTGGCTCTCTTGGGTTCAGATAGTTCCACGTAAGATGTTGAATCGGATCGTTGTAAACTGGATTTTCATCTGCTTGGTAAAGTTCTTTAATCCGCCAGAACAACTCGGAAAGAATCCAGGTGTCTGACCTCACTCCAATCGGAGGATCGATCGCCTGCTCTTTCCACTGCGCCCAACGTCCGCTATTGGTGAACGAACCATCCCGTTCGATCCAATGGCTACTTGGGAGATAGAGCACCTCTGTCTGTATCGACTCAGGATCCTGCCCCGGGGCCTTCCAAAACTCAGCACTGTCAAGCATGAAGGGATCGATAACCACTTTCCACTTAAGTTTAGCCATCGCCTCAAACAACCGAGGGACGTCAGGCCCAGCCAGTAGGGGATTGAACCCCAAAGCAACAAACCCTTCCAGACGACCTTGATACGCCTCATCCCATATCGTTAGCCAAGTCGCATCACCATCGGGTTTGGCCAGATAATCGAACGCAAAGCCATTCTCAGAGTCCGCATGCTCACCAAACCACGATTTCATCAGTGAAACGTAAAACTTCGAATAGTTTCCCCAATAGTTGACAGCATCCGGCACTAGGGGCTTTGGAGTCGAATCATTAAAATGCTCCTCGAGCGATTGCTGACCTGGCGTCGGGACTTTGAGATAACCAGGCAAAATGCCTGCCACAATTGCGTGATCAGTTGCGCCCTGAACATTAGCGTGTCCCCTAAGGGCATTGATGCCTCCACCTGGACGGCCAATGTTACCCAGTAATAACTGCAGGATTGCCGCCGTCCGAATAATCTGACTACCGACCGTATGCATTGTCCATCCGACCGCGTACATGATCGTGCCAACGCGATCCGCACGGCCGGTTGAACAAATAATCTCAGCCATTGCGAGAAAATCGTCTTGTGAGCAACCAGTGATTCCTGCGACCACCTCCGGCGTGTAGCGGTCGTAATGACGCTTCAGTACTTGAAAGACGCAACGCGGATGCTGCAGCGTCAGGTCACGCCGCACGTAGCCGTCGTCACCACGTTCGTATTCCCATGCTGTCTTGTCATAACGATTAGCCGCTTCATCAAACCCGACAAACAGCCCATCGGAAAACCCATATTCCTCAACGACGATGAACGACGCATTTGTGTGGGCTTCCACGTAGTCGTCGTGCTGTAAATCGTTGGCAAGAATGTGCCGGATAAACCCACCAAGAATGGCGATGTCAGAGCCAGGTCGGATTTGCAGGTGACGATCGGCGACGGCTGAGGTTCTCGTGAAACGAGGGTCAATAGTTACAAGTTTGGCCCCACGAGTGTCACGCGCCTCAATTGCCCATTTGAATCCACACGGATGATTTTCGGCCGGGTTGGCACCCATGACCATCACCACATCGGCGTTCTTGATGTCTTTCCAATGGTTGGTCATCGCCCCTCGACCAAACGTGGCGGCCAGACTGGCCACCGTGGGGCTATGTCATATGCGAGCCTGATGATCGATGTAACCGAGTCCCATCGCCCGCATCGTTTTCGTAATGAGATACGCGTCCTCATTGGCAACAGTCGCACTGCCAACCCACGCTATCCCATCGCAACGATTGACAACTCGTCCTTCGTCATCTTGCTCGGTGAACGTCGAATCCCGAGATTCTTTAAAACGACGGGCAAACCAATCCATCGCAAAATCCCAAGAAACGTCTCGCCATTCAGTTCCACCTGCGTCTCTGAATTTTGGTGTCTTCTGCAGGCGTGGACTTACTGCCAGTTGCATTTGGGAGGCACCTTTCGGACACAATGTGCCTCCATTGATTGGACTATCCGGATCACCTTCGACGTGGATTACCGTATTGGTCGTGTTAAGGCCACCGCTGCCGTGCACATAGGCTATCGTGCCGCAACCTACCGCACAGTATGGGCACACCGTCCGGTATTCTTTCGCGTTGCGGATCTTAAGTTGACGTACCGCCGCATAGGCTGGACGCAAATCAAAACCCAACGTACTCAGGCCACCGGCACCAACAACCGAAGCTTTAATAAACGTCCGACGCGAAATGTCCATAGGAAACCTCGACTAAACCTGTCCAAGGATACAAGAGATATGGGCCGACTGATAAGATTGTTTTATGGGTTCCAAACCTGACGTCCCTCTGGGCCTCCAGTCGGTTTCAGTCCGCCGTGACGGCGATCGTCTGGATCATGATTTCGTTGTAATTGAAGAACCGCTTGAGATTCGCGTTTCTGGTAAACCGCTGGTGGTCACGATGCGCACGCCCGGGCACGACGCTGACCTCGCGGCGGGATTTCTCTTCGGTGAAAACGTTATCAACCAAGGTAGTGATATTGCCTCAGTCGATGCTCGAACAGGGTCATCTCAACAGAACACCCAGATTAAGGTGGCCA
>CAZWIL010000096.1:0-8597 GCA_964634175.1 uncultured Vicinamibacteraceae bacterium | reverse complement strand
GTAGCTGTTCTACCTCGAATATTGTCGTGGCATTCTCAAACATCGGAACACCGATAGTCTCAATGTAGTCAGGAAGAAACGAACCACGGCCAGACAATGCATACCCGCAACCAGCCGTAACGCCAGACACACAGATAATCGCAGTCACGGCGGCTACTACGCAAACCAGTTTAGTTCGCGGCTTTGGCATCATCTTCTTATGGTGCCACGACATTGACCAACTTACCAGCCACTACAATAACTCGCTTAATATCTTTCCCCAAGGTATGGGCTTTAACAGACTTATCCTGTAACGCGCACTCTTCGAGTTCCTCTCGAGAGATATCAGGCGATACAGTGAGTCGACCACGCACCCTTCCATTGACCTGAACCGGAATGACTATCTGAACCGCCTGGGCCGCCACAGCATCATACGTCGGCCAACCGGCTTCGACCGTCCCATTAGTGTGACCAAGTGCCTCCCACAATTCCTCTGACAGATGAGGCGTAAACGGAGCAAGCATAAGAACTAGCGCCTCAAGTGCTTCTCTTAGAACTGCCTCCCTCTCACGACGAACTATCTCGATCTCACGCAGTCGATCCTCAAAGGCATAAGTCTCATTGACAAGTTCCATCAATGCTGAAATCACGGTATTGAGATGAACCCGTGGATCGATATCATTTGACACCCGCCGAATTGTCTCGTGGGTCTTCCTGCGGAGAGCCTGTTCTTCACTATTCAACTGATCAAGCATCCCGTACACCGATGGGCTGGGTTTCAAGTCAAATCGCTCTACCGAAGAAACTACTAAACGCCACACGCGGGCCAAAAACCTTGCGCTACCTTCAAGTCCAGAATCATTCCATTCAATTTCTTTTTCAGGAGGTGCGACAAACATTTCATAGAGCCGAAGGGTATCTGCACCATATTTAACCAGCATCTCATCCGGGTCCACGACGTTACCCTTGGATTTTGACATCACAGCACCGTGACGCAGAACCATGCCCTGTGTCAGGAGCCGGGAAAATGGTTCAGTGTGCGAGACAAGACCCAAATCCGAAAATACTCGAGCAAAAAATCGAGAATAGATTAGATGCAAGATCGCATGTTCAACACCGCCGCTATAAAAATCGATAGGAGTCCAGTAATTAACCTTTCCAACGTCGAAGGGCATCTCTTCATTCTTTGAATCACAGTATCGATAGAAGTACCATGACGAATCCACAAAGGTATCCATCGTGTCAGTCTCGCGGGTGGCGGCTCGACCGCAGTTTGGGCAAGTCGTATTGATGAATTCTGGTATTTGAACCAACGGCGACTCACCTTCACCTGTAAACTTCTCGACCGGTGGCAACTCGACTGGGAGGTCTTCGTACGGAACGGGTTGCACCCCACACGCTTCGCAATAGATGATCGGAATTGGTGTGCCCCAGTACCTCTGACGAGAGATTCCCCAATCCTTCAGTCTGAACTGAATTTGACTGCGTCCAAGTTTCCTGTCCGCAGCGGCGCGTTTCATGACGCCAAGCGCCTCCTTGCTAGACAGACCAGAAAACTCTCCGGACTCTACTAACACACCCGAGTCGCAAAAGGCGGACGACATTGTGTCACCGTCTAACGTCGATTCACCAACAGGTTGAATGACGACCTTAATAGGAAGGCTATATTTCCTGGCAAATTCAAAGTCTCTTTGATCATGGGCTGGCACCGCCATAATTGCACCAGTCCCATAATCTGCCAGAACAAAATTTGCGACCCAAACAGGAATTGTCTGCCCAGTAAAAGGATTAACCGCGACACATCCGGTATCGAAACCTTCTTTTTCGATCTGGCCAGTTATTCTGGCCTTCCGATCGAGAGCTCGAAATCGGCTCACCTGCTCAGACAGTTCAGTGCTATTAGGACTGAATTCCGTAATGTGTTGCACATAGGGATGCTCTGGCGCCAACAGGACGAACGTCGCACCATAAATGGTGTCAATTCTCGTCGTGAAGATATCCAACGCTGAGAGACTGGCGTCGTTTGCTGAAGCCTTATCATCCTCATTCGCCAATGGAACAATCGGAAACTGGACAAGTGCGCCCTCAGACCGCCCGATCCAATTCTGCTGCATCGTGAGCACTTTCTCGGGCCATTCGGTAAGCTCGTCAATGCCATCCAAAAGATGCTGACTGTATTTTGTAACGCGTAAAAACCATTGCTCCAACTCCCGATCCGCTACGATGGAGTCACACCGCCAACACTCCCCATCAATCACTTGTTCATTCGCAAGTACCGTTGCGCACGATGGACACCAGTTAACCTTAGATTGTTGCCGGTACGCTAAGCCACGTTCATACATCTTCAGGAACAACCACTGGTTCCACTTGTAGTATTTTCGATCACACGTCGCCAGTTCGCGTTCCCAGGCATAACTAATCCCAAGCCGCTGCAACTGTCCCTTCATGTGGGCAATATTGTCGACCGTCCAGGTCTCTGGGTGAGTACCATGCTTAATAGCAGCGTTCTCAGCTGGCAAACCAAAGGCATCCCACCCAAACGGATGCAAAACATTGAACCCCTGCATTCGCTTGGTTCTGGCAATCACATCACCAATCATGTAATTCCGAACATGGCCGACGTGCGCGTGTCCAGACGGATAGGCGAACATCACCAAACAATAAAACTTCTTGCGGTTCGGATCTTCAGTAACCTCGAACGCACGGGTATCTTGCCAACGTTGCTGCCATTTTTTCTCGATAGCGTGGGGATTGTATTCGCGCACTAGTGCCGATGTGATGACTCGTAAATTATAGCGCAGGCCAAAACGACGCCTGCGCGACTTTAACGGCTTGAAGGGCCGCCTGCGCCCGTTCCGGCGGAGAAGCGGCCACCGGCTGCGCTAGGCTGGTTGACGGGGCAGACATGACCCGAAGAGTGCCAGCTAGACAATCTTTGAGTGCCTCCAAGTCATAACCACCCTCTGTCACCGCGACCATCCGGCCCTGACAGCAGTCGTCTGCTACTGCCTGGAGATGCGTCGTTATGTCAGCGTATCCCGCCGTCGAGACCGACATACCACCAAGCGGGTCACGTTGATGGGCGTCGAAGCCCGCCGAGATCAACAAAAGCTCTGGCTGAAACGACGTGATTACAGGAACAACAATCTGGCGGTAGAGAACTTCGAAATCAGCGTCGCCTGCACCCGCTTCGATTGGGATGTTTACAGTGAAACCTAATCCTGCACCCGTGCCGACATCAGTTGCGGCTCCGGTGCCAGGATAGAACGGATACTGATGGGTCGAAATATAGAGCACCCTAGGATCATCATAAAACATCCACTGTGTTCCATTGCCGTGATGCACATCATAATCAACGACTGCGACCCGGCTCAAACCGCGCTCGAGGGCATGTGCTGCAGCCACTGCAACATTATTAAAAAGACAGAAACCCATCGCACGGGCACGTTCAGCATGGTGCCCTGGTGGGCGCACGAACGCGCATGCTCGACCCTCTCCGTCAAGAACAAGATCGACAGCAGTCACCGTTGCTCCAACCGCTAAGCGCGCCACTCTCTCTGATTCAGGAGACGTGTGAGTATCAGGGTCCAGCTGGAAGCGACCACCGCGAGTCGACGCGAGAAGTTCGACATACTCGGTCGAGTGAACGAGGGTGAGTGGAACATTGTCCGCTGGTTCCGCCTCAACCACCACTCCGCCTCGAGACCGATACTCTTCCGCCACCAACGCCATCACCTCAGCTCGTTCAGGTCGCTCAGGATGGCCCCGTGGTGGGACATGCGCAACAAAACGGTTGGACGTTACAAGTACCATCGTTAAAAATGACCAAGTTTTTGAAATTTGGAATACAAATTTCCGTCCTATTCCACACTCAACATCTCATTCGTTCGCACCTGCAAACCCTTCAACGTTTGTTCAAGCTCCAAGCGAATTAACTCACGGTCTGATTCGCTTGACCGCGGCGACACACGAAGTGGTTGACCGATTGCAACCGCTACTCGAGTAAATGGTTTCGGAATTTGGGTCCGGTCCCAACTGTTGGTGGTCCAGCACGATGCAGCCTCGATATGAAACGGCAAAATAGAGTTTCCAGTTAACTCTGACAACCAAATAGCACCAAGCTGCGCAGTTTGTCTGGGGCCTCTGGGTCCATCCAATGTAAATGCGGCAGGTTTCCCTTCCTTCATATCGCGCCGCAGCCTGGCGAGAGCTCTAGCTCCGCCCTTGCTCGTTGAACCTCTCGCTGCGCCAAATCCGAATCGCTTGATCACTCTCGCAATCCATTCACCATCAAAATTCTCAGACGTCATAACCACAATCTTGCGATTCCGCCAAAACCACGTCGCGGGAAGAATACGTCCATGCCAGAAAGCAAAAATAGGCTGGCTACCATGCTCGCGAATCGTCAAGTAGTGATCGTAACCATCTACCCGCCAATGCAAAGTCCGACATAACAGTGCTACAACCGGATAGGCACACGCCGCGATGAGTGCCGCTCGAACCCGCTGGCCGACCGTGAGGGAAGTCCTCGTCACATGCCTTCGTAATTGGGTCCTCCGCCACCTTCTGGCGGAACCCAATTAATGATCTGGTAGGGATCCATGATGTCGCAAGTTTTACAGTGAACACAGTTTGAGGCGTTAATTTGAAGTTTCTTACTGTTGGAATGGTCACTGACATCGAGAATTTCGTAGACGTTAGCGGGACAGAATCTCGTGCAAGGATTTCCATATTCCTCCCGGCATCGATCTCGACAAATATCAGTATCCGCAACCAAGAGATGATTTGGCTGGTTTTCATCGTGTCGTGTTCCAGAGTAGTGCACGTTAGTTAACTTATCGAAGGTTACAGCAGGGTCCGGTCTTGGCGTTTTGGCCGCCAGAACCCCTTTGGGTCCAGAGGGGTCAATAGATACCATCCGTTGATGTCCAGCTACGGTGGGCATCGGATCCCTAAACCACCATCCTCCCGTCAATAAGGACAGCCCAGAAAACACTACACCCGCCAACAACCCACGACTAAAGCTCTGGTGAACATTCCGAACCGGATACAGTTCACGACGAATTGGACCTTTTTCGACTAACGTCGCAAATAATGAAAGGCTCTCCTGACTACAATCGTTCGACTGAATCGCGTTGTACGCGGCCTCAGCTGCATACATCCCACTACGCATCGCAAGGTGAATACCTTTAAGGCGCAAAGAATTCACAAAGCCAGAAGCATCCCCCACGATTAACCCACCATCCATATAACAACGGGGAAGCGCATGCCAACCACCTTCTGGAAGCGCTTTCGCACCATAGCGGAGCATCTGCCCATCGGCCAGTAAACCAGCAACCACTGAGTGAGACTTAAAACGCTGAAATGCCTCATGTGGGTCAAACATCGGATTCTGATAGTCAAGACCTGCCACAAACCCTACTGATAGGCGCCCATCCGCCAAGGCATAAATGAATCCTCCGCCGAATTCATCGGGGCCAAGTGGATATCCCATCGTATGCATGACGAAACCAGGTCGTAAACGTCCCGGAGGGACATCCCACAGTTCCTTAATGCCAATGGCATAAACCTGCGGGAGTCGATCCCGATCGAGATCCAACCGCGCCACTAAAGTCTTCGTCAGACTACCTCGAACGCCGTCAGCAAAAATCGTCACTTTTGCTTTAATGTCCACACCTGGCTCAAAATTGCCCTTAGGATTCCCGTCACGATCAACGCCACGGTCACCGGTCCTGACACCGGTGACGCGGTCACCATCGAACAGCACCTCAGTTCCCGCAAAACCCGTAAAGATATCCACGCCAGCGGCTTCGGCTTGACCCGCTAGCCATTTGACAAACTGGTTTAGCGAAATGATGTAGTTGCCATGGTTCTTGAGTGGGGGTGGTGTGATCGGAAATCGAAATTTCCTGTTCTCGGTCAAAAAATAAACTGCGTCAGTCTGAACTGGAACGTCAACTGGAGCACCGCGCTCTCGCCAATCCGGCATGAGCTCATTCAGGGCGGATGGATCCAACACAGCACCCGACAACATATGGGCACCGTGCTCACGAGCCTTCTCTAAGACCGCTATCGCCAAAGGCTCAAGTTTATTCCTTCGTTGGAAAGCAGCCAGTTGTATCGCAGCGGAAAGACCGGCGGGGCCACCTCCGACAATTAAGACGTCGACGTCGAGCGTCTCGCGGCTCAGTTTATTCTCCCAACACAGCTATCAGGGCCGGAACCAACTCAAATAGATCTCCAACAATACCGTAATCTGCCACTTCATAAATCGGCGCGTCCTTGTCCTTATTAATGGCGACAATAGTGCGCGCGCCCTTCATACCAACCAAATGCTGGATAGCACCAGAAATTCCGAGAGCAAGGTAAAGCCGTGGTGTGACGGTTTGCCCAGAACTTCCCACCTGTCGGTCCATCGGCAACCAACCAGCATCACAGATCGGGCGTGACGACGCGAGCTCTGCCTCGAGAAGTCGCACCAACTCCTGAACAATAGGCAGATGCTCTTCCCCTTTGATGCCCCGGCCGACAGCGACGATACGCTCAGCTTGAGTCAGGTCAAGTGCTTGCTTTGTTTCTTTGAATGGAGCTTCAGGGCGTTGTCGAATCATTGACCTGTCAATCGAGACCCCAACATGCCGCACTGGCGAGTTTGCCTCCCCACGAATGACCGAGTCGGCTCGGCGCGTACCCACCTGAAAGCTGGCAAAATTCGGCGGGGAAAGTGGCATAGTGATATCAGCCAAGAACTTGCCTTGAAACATAGGCCGAGAAAGAACAACATTTTCTTGACCGGCTTTCAGGCCCACACAATCGGTCACGAGACATCTATGATGCCGGGTGGCAACCCTAGGCGCAAAGTCTCTCGTTTGATAACTGTGCGAAAACCAGACAAGCTCAGGGGATTCAGTCTGAATTAGTTGGGTTACCGCTTCAACAAACCCATCGGCGGTGTACGGCTCAAGAGCTGGATCGTCCACAACAAGAACCTCTGCGACTTTGGCACTTGCCAGCTCTTCTCCAACTGAACCAATATTGGAGCCAACGACAGCCACCTTGACTGGGCCATCCTTGCTTTCAGCTAATTCTTGAGCGGCAGCTACGACCTCCCAACTCGAATTGCTTAAGACTCCCTCACGCTGTTCAGCTATTACCAAAATCATCAGATTCTCATTTAATTTCCACTAAAACACACGAGCCTCATCGCGTAAAACACGCACAAGTTCTTCTGCCGCTTGGCTAGGCGACCCTTCGATAAAACGTGTCTTCTTCTCTTTTGTAGGAACATAGATTCTACTAATGGCCATTGTGCCCTCACGCGAAGAATCTGCAGCTACCTTTCGAACTTCTTTCTTCTTGGCCGCCATTATGCCCTTCAACGTCGCATACCGAAGCTGATTGATTCCACTCTGAATAGTTAGCAATGCCGGCGTGGGCATCGTAACCCACTGAAACCATCCCGCCTCTAATTCACGTTTTACTCGAATCTCACTTTTTCCATTCGAATCTAATTTAACTTCCATAATGATCGTCGAATGGGAAATCCCCAAGAGTTCAGCCATGACTACACCGGTCTGCCCAAAACCTTGATCGTCTGACTGTAAGCCCGTCAGAATAAGATCTGGTTCCTCGTCGCGCAAAGCCTCCGCCAGCGACTGCGCTAATGTCAGGGAATCAGCTGTTGCTAAGCTATCGCTCTCCAAGTGAATTGCACGGTCTGCACCCCGAGCTAATGCCTCCCGAAGAACTTGCAAGACCCTCGCTGGACCAGCGGCACAAACAACAACTTCACCTCCACTCTGCTCCTTGAGGCGTAACGCCTCCTCAAGTGCATAAGCATCCGGCTCATTCATTTCAAACCCAGCATCGACATCTCTGACCCAACGCTCCGCATCATCGACACGTAACGGCCAGTCCCGTGTTACAACTTGTTTAATACACACAGCAATTTTCATGATTGAAACTTTTTACAGTTGAAGATTGATCTCTAGACAGACTGCGGATCGTATCTCTTAAACAATAAACTAGCGTTCGTGCCGCCGAATCCGAACGAGTTTGATAACGCGTAGGTTACCGAAGACGGCCGGCACTCGTGAGGCACGTAATCCAGATCGCATTCAAGATCGGGATTATCCAGGTTAACCGTCGGAGGAATAATCTGATCCCGAATGACCAAGGCTGAAATACCTGCCTCCAAACCACCAGCGGCACCTAGCAAATGTCCAGTCATCGACTTCGTCGAAGACACCGCTAACGACGCTGCATGGTCACCAAAACACCGTTTAATCGCCAGCGTCTCGAGTCTATCGTTGTAATGAGTAGAGGTCCCGTGCGCATTGATATAGTCAACTTCGCTGGGCTTAATATCGGCTTGGGCGAGTGCCGCTTGCATGACGTTGAAAGCTCCTTCACCGTCTTCAGCTGGGGCTGTCATGTGATAACCATCGGCGGACATGCCATATCCAACAATCTCACAATAAATATTCGCCCCCCGTTGTCTCGCTCGCCCCAACTCCTCAAGAATCACAACACCAGCACCGTCGCCAATAATGAAACCGTCGCGATCACGATCGAATGGCCGACTCGCCCGTTCAGGTTCGTCGTTACGAGTTGATAAG
>CAZWIL010000095.1:0-8663 GCA_964634175.1 uncultured Vicinamibacteraceae bacterium | reverse complement strand
CCATGGCGGGACGTGAAGGCCAGTACGTCACCTCACGGAATTTGCGCGATCGATTAACCCGAGAATTGATTGGCAATGTATCGATTCGTGTTGAAGACACCGATTCAGCGGACCAGATGAGGGTAATAGGTCGCGGTGAACTCCAATTGTCGATTTTGATTGAGATGATGCGCCGTGAAGGGCATGAGCTTCAGGTTTCCCGACCTGAAATTGTGACGAGAGATATGGACGGTCGCGTTGAGGAACCCGTCGAGGAGTTAGTAGTCGACGTTGCGGAAGAATTTCAAGGAGTGGTCATCGCCGGACTAGGCACCCGCCGGGCGACGATGACGAAGCTGGTGAATCATGGTAGTGGGCGGATTCGATTGGAATTTCGTATTCCAACCCGCGGCTTGATTGGATTCCGCTCACAGTTCCTCACGGACACTCGTGGGACCGGCATCCTGAATCATCTCTTTGCTGGTTGGGAACCATGGCATGGTCCGATTGCGGGGCGTCCTACCGGTGCCCTAGTAGCGGACCGTAGTGGGCGAGCGACGCCCTACGCCATGTATAACCTCCAGGCGCGAGGCGAACTGTTCATTGAACCCACCACTGAGGTCTACGAGGGAATGGTCATCGGTGAGAATGCGCGTTCGGAAGACATGGACGTAAACATTACGAAAGAGAAGAAACTGACCAACATGAGGACATCGTCCGCTGACGAAGCAATCCGATTAATTCCGCCACGCAAGCTTAATCTGGAGCAAGCGATTGAGTTTATTAGCGAAGACGAACTTGTTGAAGTCACACCCTTAAGTCTTCGGATTCGTAAACGTGCTTTGATTGCGAATCAGCGCGAAAAAGATCAACGGGGTGTTTCCTCGTGAGCCGAGTGAACTATCCAGCGTTGTCGACTACTCTACGAATTCTTGGTATGGAGTTTTTACACTAAGAAAGTTAGAGGCTGACTTGAACACAACTGTCATGAATCTACTCGTTGTGGGGTCTGGAGGGTTTCTTGGTGTCGTTGCCCGTTATGGACTGACTTTGTTGGTCCAGCGCTCGGTTGGTCCACTGACCACGTTTCCGTATGGAACCCTTGCGGTGAACCTTCTCGGATGCTTTGCTATTGGGGTGTTCGCCGGCTTCGTTGAGTCTCGTCAGCTATTTGGTGCATCCTCTCGTTTGTTTGTACTTGTCGGAATACTGGGGGGCTTCACGACCTTCTCGACATTCGGTTACGAAACGCTCACACTGCTTCGGTCGCAGCAGTTCATGCACGTGGTCGCGAGTGTGGGAATCCATATCTTTGTCGGGGTTGCGTTGGTGGCGCTCGGTTTCTGGCTCACGATGCCAAGATAGGGTGAATTATGGGCAGTGGTGAATCGTTGACGGATGTACTAAAGGAACTTGCGGCGACGCTGAAAATTGAGCGTCCTCTGGCGGTCGTGGATGTGGAGACAACCGGTACGTGGATTAACTACGACCGAATTGTCCAAGTCGCGCTCGTGAGTATTACGCCCGACCTCGATGTGACCAGTCTGGATCAACTCATTAATCCAGAAATGCTCATTCCGGATGAAGTGATCGAAATTCATCGTATTACGAATGAAGCGGTGGCTCAGGCGCCAACATTTGGCAAGTTCGCACCTTCATTACGGGAAGCCCTGTCAGGTCATGACTTCGTTGGCTACAACTTCAGGTTTGATCGCGACATGCTTGAGGCTGAATTTACGCGTGTTCAGGTTCCGTTTTCGTTTTCGGGGGCGGCGCTGATTGATCCGCTGCATCTCTGGCAACGTGTCGAACCACGCACTTTGCAAGACGCAGCCGAACGGTTTGTAGGCCAGAAGCCCGACGAAGCCCATCGGGCCGATGCTGACATCGAAACCACGGCGCGTGTGCTACTCGGGCAATTACGGACGCATGGTGGCACAGAACAGCTTCCGAGTTCCGTGCCGGCGCTTGCGGCCTTACGAAGTGATCGGGGGGCGACGTCTCTTGACGCTGGCGGGCGGATCAAATGGCGCGATGGAGCGGCCCGACTTAACTTTGGAAAGCATCGAGGAGCCACGCTGCAAGAAATACGAGACACGCATTCTGGTTATCTTGAGTGGATCCTAGCGAAAGATTTTCCAGACGATCTCAAAACAATTGTTCGTGAAGCGCTGAACGGCAACTATCCCGCTGATCCAAGTGCCGTGCATGATGACAAGACGTGACAATCTCAAAGACGGCAAGATTGCTTATGCAGACTGTTTCTTTTGGAAGACGACAATACGATTGGTATTTGTTCCGCCCGTTTGATTGTCGATGCCCCATGTGTTGGCCGTCTTGGTAAATTCCTGCACGTTGATCAACACGATTACAGGTATGAGTCCCGCCTCAACACCGGCAGGAAGAACCAATTCTTCCAATAGGAGGGTTCCGTTTCTAATTTCTCCCACCTCAAACGCGACATAACCGCCTGGTCGGAGGACCCTATGCAGGTCTTTCATTACGTTGGTCACCATCAACTGCCAGTCTTCGACACGTCTCAGTTGTGCGATGTTGATAGTGGAAGAATCAATATTCAGAAACCAGCATCGCATCCAGTTGTCGGCTTGATAGTCAACGACGTCAAGAAATGGGGGAGAGGTCACGACGAGTTGCGTTGATCCAGACGGGATTCCTGTAGCGGCATGAGCCTCTTCTGTAGTTAACGTAGGGTTGAGGTTGACGTGATGACCATGGCGGGCCGAAGCAGTCCAATCCTTCAGCAGTGATTTCGATCTTCGAAGAATCCGCGGCGCGATGTCCTTGGGTTCAGGTTTTTGCTCACGGGTCTTATTGATCTTAGTTTGGGCCTCGATGGAGACCGCTTGATTGGGAGGCAGCGAATAGACGGAAAAGAAGCCAGGCGAGTGGCCAGTGAGTCGGTTGATTGCGACCATTCGAATCCATCGGTCGACTTGGTCGATGGCACCCGTCTGTTCTCTTTTTAGCAAGTATTCCTTTAGTGCGATGATCTGTCGCAGTGTCGTCGAATGAAAGAATACTTCCAGCGCCGAAAAATTCTCTTTTGCCCTTGTAAGATCGATCGAGTCGAGTCGTTCAGTAATGTTGTCGAGTGTTGGCGGGGTGAGGCGAGGTTCCAATAGTGCTCGGCTCAGCGGGTTAATGTCGTTACCAAGTGGCCGACAGCCACGAAGAAACGCCTCCAATGGGGTGGTTCCACGTCCCATGAACGGGTCGTAAACCCCATCCCCTGGGCTGGCTAGTCGTGAGATAAAGAACCCTGGCAATTGGGGCTTGAAGCAGGCCCGATAGGAAATTTCATGGAGGCTGTGTCCTTGGCGCTGAGCACTTGTCCAGTACTCGTTGAATGCTTTCAAGGTGCGACCTGAGCGACTTCTAGTCGCCCACTTGAATTCTTCAAATCGAGTCTTTGTGCCGAATTCGTCGAAGGACTCGACACAGCCAATGAATTCGTTTTTGGTGAGTGGCACGCTATTTCAATCCACCTAAACGTATAGTCTACTAGCTGCAGACTTGAAGATTTGTTTGCTGAAACTAACAACTGGGTAAAGAGAAACTCATGATGAATTTCATAGGGGTAGTTCTTGTTGCAGTCGGATTAATATTTTTTGGCGGATGTAGTCCGTCGCTAAGTGGGCTCGAGGCAGACACTGTGTATCACAACGGTGTGGTTGTCACGATGAACGGCGACCAAGTGGTGCAGGCGGTAGCAGTTCGCGGTGATGAAATCATTGCGGTCGGGTCCAATCAGGAAGTCCAAGAACTGGTTGGTGTGTCTACAGAGGTTATTGATCTTGACGGCAAGACCATGCTGCCAGGTTTTTACGCGCCTCACGATCACTTTCCTGGGTCCGGTCGTGTAGCCGTTTCCTCGGTCGATTTGAATAGTCCTCCAATTGGCACAGTGGAGACGATGGCTGAGTTGGTTGCTGCACTGAGTGTGCGAGCGGCTGATACTCCGGCTGGGCAATGGGTCCAAGGCCGTGGTTACGACGATACCCTGCTGGCAGAACAACGGCATCCGACTCGGGCAGACCTTGATGCTGTGTCGACCGAGCACCCCATCTATATCAGTCACACGTCTGGCCATCTTGGTGTTGCAAATAGTGTGGCACTTGAGCTTGCGGGGATTACTCGTGCTACACCGGACCCTCCTGGCGGTGTCATCCAAAAGGATCCGGATACTGGCGAGCCGAACGGTGTGTTTGAGGAGAGTGGCGGTATGGTTAGTCGACTCATTCCACCTCCCACCAGGGACCAACAGTTAGAGGCGTTTCGGTGGGCGGTTCAGGACTATGTCGAAGATGGTGTCACGACCGCTGTGATCGCTGGTGGTAGCCGCACCAGTCTCATCAACTTGCGCGAGGCCCGCGACGAAGGACTTTTGTCATTGAGAATTATCACGATGATGTCACGAGGCAACCCGGAACAACCGAGTGCGGCCGAAGCCGGAGGGTTAGGGTCTCACTTCGGCGATACCCGCCTGAAAGTGGGTGCCATCAAGATTGTCCAGGATGGTTCGAATCAAGGATATACAGGATATTTCACCGAACCGTACCATACTCCCTTTAAAGGCGACGCTGACTATCGAGGGTATCCACGACGGAGTCGTGAGGATTTGACGACGATGGTTAAGGAATTGCATCGTGAGGGCTACCAGATCGCCATTCACGCTAACGGCGATGCGGCGATCGATGATGTTATTCATGCTTTTCGTGAAGCCCAGCAGGAATATCCGCGTTCTGACGCAAGACATCGGATTGAACACTGTCAGATGGTTCGGGCGGATCAGCTGGACTCTATTGCTGAGTTAGGGTTATCGCCGTCGTTCTTCGTCGGCCATGTGTTTTACTGGGGTGATCGACACCGAGATATCTTTATGGGGCCCGACCGAGCTGCAGGAATCAGTGCCTTACGTTCAGCTACGGATCGTGGGATCCGGTTTACGGTTCATGACGACACGCCGGTGACGCCAGTAAACCCTTTGCAATTGGTCTGGGTATCGGTTAACCGGTTGACGAAAACTGGTCAGGTGCTTGGACCGGAGGAGCGTGTAACGCCGTTACAGGCCTTGCGGGCGGTCACAATTGACGCGGCGTGGCAGAACTTCGAGGAAGATATCAAGGGGTCGATTGAACCCGGCAAGTTCGCCGATTTGGTGATTGTGTCCGACAACCCTTTGTCCGTGGCTTCTGAAGCGATCGTGGAAATCGATGTACTGCAGACCATTGTCGGTGGAGTCAGTGTTTACGTTCGCCCATAGGTGCATTGAGGATCAGGGCGTTAGTCTAGTACGTCACGAATCGATTCTGTGAGAATCTGCACAGTTTGGTCCATTTGCGTAGTCGTGATCACAACTGCTGGGGCAAGCAGGTAATTGTCGCCCTTGATTCGACTGAATAGACCTCGCGTGATAGCTGCTTGGTTTACTCGGAGACCAATTTGATCGCTTGGTTTGAACGGCTGTTTGGTCGATTTGTCTTGAACGAGTTCCACGGCACACATCAACCCTTTTCCTCGGATGTCGCCGACATGAGGATGGTCGGCTAACGCGGCGGTAAGTGCTCGTAAGAGATAGTCTCCCTTGTTTGCTGCTTGTTCAGGGAACCCTTCTTCTTTGATGATCCGGAGTGTGCGTAGCGCAACGCTACAACCGACCGGATGGGCACTATAGGTATACGCATGCATCCAGGTATCTTCGGCGGCGTGTAGTGTCTCCGCGATCATGTCACTGATTCCTATTCCTCCAAACGGGAAGTAACCCGACGTGACCGCTTTGGCAAACTGCACAATATCGGGCTCGATCCCCCAATGGTCCAAGGCAAACAGTTTCCCGGTTCGACCGAACCCGGTAATAACTTCGTCGGCTACGAGCAACACATCGTACTGAGAGCAGATGTCTCGAATTCTCGAGAAGTAATCATCCTGCGGCACAATGACGCCCCCGGCACCCTGAACGGGTTCTGCTATGAACATTGCTACTGTTTCTGGTCCCTCTCGCAAAATCGCTTGTTCAAGTTCATTTGCTGCGGCTACCCCTTGACTCGTTCCCGCGGGATTCTCGTAGCGATACGGGTAAGGTGAAGGAATATGCACGAATCCAGGCACGCGTGGTTCGAATAGCGGCCAGTAGATACTGAGTCCGGTGGCACTCATGGCGGCCATTGTGACGCCGTGGTAACCGTCGATGCGCGAGATGACCTTCGTCTTCAAGGGGTGGCCCTTGAGTTTCCAGTAGGCACGCGACATCTTGATGCTACTTTCGGTCGCTTCGGCGCCGCCACTCGTGAAGAAGAAATGATTGATAGAGGGGTAACAAAGAGTGGCCAGCTGTTCTGCTAGTTCGATCGCGGGCTGATTCGAACTTCCACTATAGCCCGATGCATAGGCGAGTGTTGATGCCTGCTCGTGCATCGCGTCAGCCAGTTCCGTCCGCCCGTGCCCGGCTGTGACATTCCAGAGACCGGCCAACCCATCGATGAATTCGCGTCCATCGGCATTGGTCAATATGGCGCCGTTACCTCGGACCCAGACGTGCGCGTTTTCATGAAGCGCGCGGTCATGTAGGGGATGAATGAAATGAGCGAGGTCGCGGTCTCGCAAATCAGCGTTGCTTTTTCGAGGAGCGGTGGACATGGTTTACGACCTTTCGGCGGGCAGCATAGCACGCGTCAAGTGATTACGGACGCGACCGTGAAATCATCAGAGTAGTCTTATGTAGACTTCCGAGATCGGACTTTGCCGAGGATCAGTCGGTCTAACGTATCTCCAGGAATTGAGGAATATGTGCGTGCCCGAATCAGCCAGAACATGAGGCCGAGCGTACACCAGACACTCAATGCGGCCCATGATGGTGGAGCCATGAACGCTGGCATGCCAGGGACGGACAACAGAACGACGAACCCTACGGAAAGGCCTGCTCCGCCGATCGCCATGATTCGGTCCCACGTGGTGGCCCGATTGACGTCTGTGCGGGCGACAGCGTAGGCCGCGACACAGGTGTAGGCAAAACCGACTGCGGTGCCTACAGCTGACATGTCGACAATCCAGGAGATTACCTGCCGGCCGAACCATGGTGCCAGCAGTGACACTAACGCTGTGAAGAGAATGGCGTTTGTTGGGGTGCCGTGGGTGGGGTGAATTCTGGCGAACCACGCTGGAAGGAGTTGTGCCCGGCCCATGCTGAACAGCAGGCGACTCGTTGCCATGTAGAAGCCGTTAACCCCGGTGGCGACAGCGGTTACTACGGCAACTGCCAGTAGTGTTAGTCCAGTCGGTCCCAGACTGGCTCGTACCGTCGTGCCGGTCGCCCAGATCGGATGCCCGGCTACCAATTGCTCCCACGGCATCACCGAGGCGGTGGCAAGAATGACGGCAACGTACATGATCCCGCCTGCCAAAATGGACCACAGCATTAGTTGGCGACCACGGCGAGGTGGAAAATCAAATTCTTCTGCGGCCTGCGGCAAAGTATCGAAGCCGACATAGAGCCATGGAGAAATCGCGACGATGGCCAGTACTGCTGCGAGTGGTGATTTATCCGATGCGAATAGAGGTTGCCAATTGTCCGCCGAGGCCACCGTCGTCAGCGGTGTACCGATGGCTATGGCCATCACCCCGCTGACGAGTAAAACGGTGAGGAGTAGTTGCAGGCCACCAACTTGTCGCACCCCACGATATTGGAAGATACCAATGCCGACAATTGCCGCGGCTGCCAGTCCGACTTCACCCGCAAACACGTCAAATCCCGCTACCGTGTAGAGATAACCACGGGCAAAGAGGTCAGGCGCAAGAAATTTTGCTAACACACCTAAGGCTGTGGCGTTGAGGGGCACAATGCTGAGGTAACCCAATGTCAGTAACCAGCCGCAAACATATGCATGGTACCGACCGGCCAGAGAATAGGCGTACGCGAACTCGGCGCCAGCAACGGGAAAAACTTGGACCATGAGACCGTAACTCCGGGCGATCACCAGCATCGCGAGGCCTCCGATAATCACCCCAAGACTGGCTCCGGCAGGACCAGCCGTCGCTAGAAAGTCTCCCGGAAGTACGAAGCATCCGAAACCAATAATGCAGCCAAGTGCTAACGCTCCGACGTGAACGGGTCTGAGAATGGTTCTTAGTTGTGGCCGGTCGGTCATAGTTCTCCGGATAATTCAACGACGGTGGTACGTTGCGCACCACCGTGAAAGACCAGAATGATTTGTTCTCGCCATTCTTGCGATCGTGTGGGATGGGCAACGCATGTGTCTAAATCATCAGGCGTTCATCCACGGGGCTTCTTGCCGAGGCTTTGATATTTCTCTAGTAGTCGGAGCGGTTGTGGACGAAAGGCATCACGTCGGAACGGCTCTGAGAGGTCTCGTGTCAGGTGTAATTCCAAGACTGTTGGCATGTTGGAGGCAACGGCTGCTTTGAGGGCGTCACCCACTTGGTCGGCATGACCGACAGATATACCGGATGCACCCATGGCACGTGCGATTTCGGCAAAGCTCGGATTATCGAGGTCGGTCGCGACGCAGCGACCATCAAAGAAATCCAGTTGGTTTCGTTGTTCGGCACCCCACTGCTGATTTTCGAAGACTACAGCCACGACCGGAATCTGCTCACGCACACAGGTCATCACTTCGGTCAGGCTCATCCCCCATGCCCCATCACCA
>CAZWIL010000094.1:0-8665 GCA_964634175.1 uncultured Vicinamibacteraceae bacterium | reverse complement strand
AAGCGCAGAGCCTGTTGGTCGTCGTCGTATACGACCATAAGCACCGGGGCGGTCACGGAGGAGACGAGCATCGCGACAATTTCAGCCCACGCATTGACGCGCCACCAAATCCACCGCAGGACCAAAATTACACCGAGACCAGCGCCAAAAAGTAAGGTGGTTTGCCAAGCCTGATTGATAGATGTGAGCTGAGTCATGATAGCGAGTGCGATTCCAAGGATGAGCACGTTTGAACCGCGTGCGATCCAAACGAGCGATCGGTCGGTCGGTTCAGTCTTCCACCAGCTCTGGCAGATAAATCGTTTATAGATATCGTTGGTCCAATAGGAGCTTCCCCAATTGAGGTGTGTATCGACAGTGGAGGCGATCGCTGCCAACATGCCGGTCAACAGCAGACCCATCAGTCCCGGTGGTAGTAGTTCAACCATGCCACGAACATAGGTGGATTCACGGTCGGCTTGGAGCAAGTCTGGCGCTAGTCCTGGTGCAGGAGGGAACAGGAGCAAGAGCCCGATACCCAGAGGTAACCAGAGGAGACTCCGTACGAGAATCTGGACAAACGTAAGAATGACTGCAGCAGTGGTCGCGTCCCGGTCGCTTCGGCAGGCCATGGACCGTTGGGCTAGGTAGCTGGTGCCGTCTGAGTAGGCGTTAATTAGCCACAGCACTGCAAGGAGTGAGAGGACGACGCCTGTAACGTCTTTGCCTAGATCTGGAGTGAAGGCGAGAAGTTCTTGAGCTGTGATGGTGCCGGATTGTCCGCCTGAAAAAGTGTCGTAGACCTGACTGGTCATTTCACCAAGGCCGCCGACTTCATTGACTACGAGGACGGTAAAGATGAGAGTTCCCAGGAACATGATCGCGATCTGGACAACGTCGGTCGAGGCAACGCTACGGAGTCCGCCTGTGGCTGAGTACAGGGCGGTAACTGTAAGGAGCAGCGTTAGGGATATGAGATTGTTCGCGCTTTTGATCCAGATCTCCCCGTGATTAGTCTCTGCGGTCAAAGGTATGTCGATGACCTCCAGGAGGGCGATTAAGGGCTGTAACAGGCCTGGTGGAAGCCACTGGTTCCAGACAAGAAAAGGCTCGACGATCCTTGTAGCCGCGAATAAGACCCAGGCAAGGACTGTGCAGTTAATCAGAGTCCCGAGGTAGAAGGCCTTGATGCCTCGAAGTGCAGCCGCAGGTCTCCCCCCGTACCGGACTTCCGTAAACTCAGCGTCTGTGACTATCCCTGCGCGACGCCAAGCGCCAGCGAGGACGAATCCCATAAAGAGAAATGTGACTGCGAAGATCCAGAGTTGCCATAAACCAAATACGCCAGCTGTGGCAATGATGCCGGTAACAAGTAACGGCGTATCAGCCGCAAATTGGGTGGCTGCCATACTCAAGCCAGCTTTCCACCCAGGTAACGTTCGACCGGCTAGAAAGTACTCCTCCAGATTTTGTGATGCTTGCCGTCGATGTTTCAGTCCGACGGTGATCGAGTAGGCGATAAATGCAAGAACAATCAGTGCGTCAATGTTGTGCACGTGTGGACCCAGTAGTGCAGCATGAGAAAGCTAGATAAAAATGGAAGGGCCCCGATCCATGTGGAACCGGAGCCCTTCGTCCGTTTCAGTGACGTTGGGTTTCCCCGTTAGGGGTTCCCCGTTGTTGCGTCATACAGTGTCGCGGGAGATCTCTAACAGGACGCCACCTCGACAAGACTTTGACTGTAGTTCCCCACTAGGTCACCTCCTATTCTGGGTGTGCTTGGTGCGGTGGGTCCCAACCCACCCAGTCGGGCAGACCACCCAAATCCGCCCAGCTGCCACATGAGTCGTGGAACGCTTACCGATAGTGTGCCACAGAACAGGTAAAGAGGGAGTACTATCCATAGAGAGTCCTTTATCCATGCGATTACTAGTCAAATTTGGAGTGGCGGTCGGCGTTTTATTTGTTGGGTTATTTGTGTTTGTGTGGCTGACAGTGCCACTCAATGTGCCGTGGCGGAGCATGTTACAGCAGGCTGGAGTCTTGCCGCGGTGGCTTGACCCACCGCCGATGACAGTCGGGCGTATGGGTGAGCGGTTGGCGGTTCCCGAAGGCTACGGACTAACGCTGTTTGCCCAAGGAGTGACCGAGGCGCGGGGACTGGCCGTGACGTCGGGAGGCGATGTTCTGGTGTCGACTCCACGAGATGGGCGCGTTTTGTTGCTTTACGCTGACGACGACGCTGATGGTTCGACCGATGGTCAAGTCGTTCTCTTGGAAGGACTGACCAGACCCAATGGACTCGCTGTTCGGGATGGGTATCTTTATGTGGGTGAGGAGGACGGAGTCGGACGGGTCCTCTTTGATGCGGAAACTCGTGCGATCATCGGTGAGTACACGCGAATCATTGGGGGGTTGCCTCCGGGAGGAAATCACTGGAAGAAAACGATCCGGTTCGGACCTGATGGCTTACTTTATGTGGCGGTCGGTTCGAGTTGCAACGTGTGTATCGAGGAGGACTCACGGCGGGGAACTATTCTTCGTTACACGGCGGATGGTGAGTTTGTTGACATCTTCGCGACGGGACTCCGAAATAGCGGGGGTTTCGACTGGTCACCTTTAACTGGAGCGCTTTACGCGACTGATAACGGTCGAGACTTATTGGGCGATGAGTTCCCACCGTGTGAACTCAACGAAGTGGTAGCCGGTGGTTTCTATGGCTGGCCTTTTGTGAATGGCCAAAATGTGCCCGATCCTGATTTAGGCGAGGTGCAGTCGGCAGTCAACGAAACAGCGATTCCACCGGTGCACGAATTTAAACCGCATAATGCACCACTGGGCATGGTGTTCTTTCGCCAGGATTGGCATCCTCCCGACTATCGTGGCGCGGCTGCTGTTGCGTTGCATGGTTCTTGGAATCGCCGTGAAAAGGATGGCTATAAGGTCGTGTCTCTTCATTTCGCTTCGGATGGGTCGATTGAAGAGCGTGATTTTCTTACTGGGTTCCTAGTCGATGGTGAGGTAGTTGGCCGGCCGGCTGATGTTGCTGAAGGTTCAGATGGCAGTGTGTACGTATCGGACGACCTTGGAGGCGCTGTTTATCGCATTAAATTTGACACTGACGACCAAGCGTTCAGTGTGCCGACTCCTAGAATTAGTCAGGGTTATGACCCAACAGAGATCGGACCGAACGAGCGCGAAGACGCACTTGCTATGGGTGAGGCTATTCTCGTAGCCGAAGGCTGCATGGTATGTCATGCGAGAGTTGATGAGGCGGCGGCTGACCGGGTTGTTTTGAGCAATCTCAGAACTAATTACACGGTTGAAGAATTGACTGAGTATCTAGCCGCTCCGCAGCAACCGATGCCACCGTATGAGGCGGACAGAGCGGAGCAGCGAGCATTTTCGATTTTCTTGTTGGAGAGTTTTTAGGGCAGCGCCTGTGAATGGCAGCAGAAAGAGTGAGTCGTGATATGGATAGCTTGATGAGCCGGATTGGGATGAGGTCGCCGTCGTCGAGGCTGTCACGTCTGCGCGTGACCGCGTTCTTGCTGGCAGTCGGATTTTCTGCACAGATTGCGACGTTAGATGCTGATGACTGGCCGCAATGGCGTGGTGAAGACCGTTTGGCGGTATGGGCTGAGACAGGAATCGTTGAAGAGTTGCCGACCGAGTTGAAAGTCTCTTGGAAGACTCCAGTTAAGTCTGGGTATTCTGGACCGGCTGTGTCCAACGGACGCGTATTTGTAACGGATTGGGAAGAGGATCCGGACTCTCGAACAATGGATGGCACGGAACGTGCTTTGGCCTTAGACGAAGTGACTGGTGAAATCTTATGGGCAACTGAATGGAATACAACTTACAGGATGTTAATGGGTTCTTATGCAATTGGTCCTCGAGCAACACCTACCGTGGATGGTGACCGAGTTTACGTGACCGGTGCGGCTGGTGTGCTGATTTGTCTTGATGTTGAAACTGGTGCCATCCTGTGGCAGAAGGATTATCGAGCCGAGTACGATTCGTTTGTGCCGACGTGGGGTGTGGCGAGTGCTCCATTAGTCGATGGGGATCGATTGATTGCAGTCGTTGGTGGAGAGCCTGGCGCGTTAGTGGTTGCATTTGATAAACGGACAGGGAACGAATTGTGGCGTGCTGTTGATGTGGTCGGCGAGATGGGTTACGGGCAGCCAGTAATTTATGCTGCTGGTGGAGTCAGGCAATTAATTGTGTGGCACGCTGCGGCGCTGGTTTCACTTAATCCAGAAACTGGTGAAGTCTATTGGGAAGAAGCTTGGGACGTGGGTATGGGAGTGTCCGTCGCAACGCCGGTGAAAAGTGGCGACTATCTGCTCGTATCCCAGTTTTACTATGGGTCAATGATGATGCGGCTTAGTCAGGACCGCCCCGCAGCGACGTTGTTGTGGAAGGGGGCGAGTCGAAGTGAAATGCCGGATGAAACCGATGGGTTGCATGCGATGATCACTACGCCCGTGGTTTCTGGCGAATATGTATACGGTGTTGGTAGTTATGGTGAATTACGGGGATTGTCTGCTCGAACGGGTGAACGGCTGTGGATGAGTCCGGCACTAGCGGCACAGTCCAGATGGGGCGCAGCGTTCATGGTGCGAAATGGGGACCGCTATTTTGTGAACAATGACGAGGGGGCACTAATCATGGCTCAGTTTACTCCTACGGGATATATAGAACTTGGCCGCACACGATTGCTAGAGCCGACGTCGAGTGCGGGTTATGGTCGCCGGCGTTCGTTCGATCGTCTGGTAAATTGGTCTCATCCAGCGTATGCAAACGGTCACATTATTTACCGAAATGATCACGAGATTGCCCGGGCGTCACTGAGAACCGTTGACTATGAATAGGGGCTGTCTCATGCGAATAACATTCGTGGGTCTAATGCTTGTTATTTGTGCGGACGGCGCGTTCGCACAGCGTTCAGACCGTATTCCAGCGTCTGGCGGCGACATTGTTATCACTCCGGTCATTCACGCCAGTGTGCAGATTGAGCACAACGATTTGGTGATTCACGTAGATCCGTGGAGTGCTGCCGACTTATCCATGTTGAAACCGGCGGACCTTATTCTGGTGACAGATAGTCCTGGGCATCATTTGGATCCTGATGCGATCGAATTTCTTGCAAAGTCAGGCGCACCTGTGGTGATTACCTCAGCCGGGGAAGATGCGTGGCCTGACGGAACAGTTCTTGCAAATGGTGAGAGCGCCGTTTTTGTAGGAGTAGAGGTAGAAGCAATTCCCGCCTATGATCTAACGCCTGGACGTCCTTTTCATCCGAAGGGTGACGCCAACGGCTATCTGGTGACTTTGGGGGGACAACGTATTCTGTTGGCAGGGGTCACCCAATGCGTGCCTGAAATTCAAGCACTCAGCGATATCGCTGTTGCGTTTCTACCGATGAATCTTCCAGTTGATCGCATGCGACCAATCCCTGTGGCTGAGTGTCTCAAAACGTTCACTCCAGACATTGTGTATCTCTATCATTACGACCAACGGTATGCGTCGTGGTTGGGTGCTCCTGAGGGAACTCCCCCTGTCGATATTCAAGATACGCCGGCTACAATTCGAGCATACCGGGCGGCGCTAGAAGGGCTCTCAGTCGGCTTTCGAGGTCATCGCTGGGAACCCGAAAGATGGAAGACAGGCGAGCGATGGATCTGGGACTTGCGAGTCTTGCGGAGAGAGTTGCCCAGCGTGTGTGGCTTCCTGTGTTACTGAGATAGTCGACTGAATTTTTGCACTCGTTGACCAGCATTGACTTCCGTGGTGTAGAGATTTCCCTTCGAGTCGATATCCAAATTGTGTAGGCGATAGAACTGGCCGGCGTTTTTACCAAGGCGGCCAAAGTGACTCAGCACTTCGAGTGACTGACGTTCAACGACCCAAATGACGTTGTTGGTTCCATCAGCGATGAAGAGCCACCGTTGTTCGGAATCATCGGATAGCACGAGTGCGGAAACGGAACCGCTACCAAGTGTTGCCGGACGGACAAACGCTTCCGTTTGAAAGGTGCCATCCTTTTGAAATACCTGGAGACGATTGTTCGTTCTATCCGCTACGTATACGAGGCCGTCGTTCGCCAAAGTAACGTCGTGCACTGGCGTTCCGAACTGAAGGGCTGGTGCTGAGGCCGGTGTATATGGGCCCGGGTCAAGGTCGATTGGCTGTTCTCCGTACGCACCCCAGTGCCGTTTGTATTGGCCGGTCGTAGCATCGAACACGACAAGACGCCGGTTGCGGTATCCATCTGCTACGTACACCTCACTCGTATGTGGGTCGACCTCGATCGCCGCTGGTCGGCCAAGGTTCTCTGTGTCATTGCTTCCAACGCCTTGACCAGACTGTCCAATTTGGAGGAGAAACTCACCGTCCGCGGTGAACTTCAGAATATGGGCATCCGATGGGCCATTTCCTCCGATCCACACGTGACCCTCGTAGTCGACATGGATACCGTGCTCGTTTTCCGGCCACTCGAAGCCGTCACCAGGTCCCCCCCATGAGCGGAGCACACTACCACTGGCAGAAAACTCGATTACAGGCGGAGCTGGCATACAGCACATACCTTCTTCGCCACGTTGCCTTGCATCCAATGTCCTTGGTCGGTGCACGATCCATACATGGTCTTTATCGTCAACCGATAGGCCGGCGACCTCACCGAGTATCCAGTTGTCGGGCATTTCACTTCCCCAGAATGGGTCTACCCTGAATCGAGGGACTGACTCTTGGATAGTCTGAATCGGTAGCGTTGATTCGGGTGCAGTCGGTCCGCCACAGCCCAACAGACAGGCTAATGGTATGACTACTAGGTGTTGCCAAGAAACGAACAGCGAGTCGGTCTGACGAAGGTGCATAGTCTGTGACTTGCTTATTCGACCTAATGTATCGCCACGGGTCATGTGAACGTCTTTGCTAGGATACCTTTTAATTCGAACGTCATCGAATTTACACTGATCTAGGCGCGTCTTTAAGGCCGGAAGTCAGAAGCATTTGAGATCTGGCTATAATGTGGATGTTTCCGCCTTCGAATGTCTGCGCGGAAGTGTGTTAATTGCTGCGGTTTGGGAGAATGAAGGAGGTTTACTTATGACTCGTTGCATTCTGTTGGGATTGGCTTTGACGGCAATTATGCCGATTGTGGGCTTTGCGCAGGGAACAGCGGGAGCGACGGATAGTGCATTGCTGACGGCTGATGGGCAGCCGAATCTTCAAGGCATTTGGGACTATCGAACGATGACGCCGCTTGAGCGGCCCGCCGAACTGGCGGGGCAACAGTTTTTTACTGACGAAGAAGCGTCGGCGTTTCGCCAAGAGGGTTTGGCGCGTCGAGACAAGGACCGCCGTGCGTCGGATATCGGGACTGCTCGTGATGTCAGTAATGCGTATAACGAATTTTGGTGGGACTACGGAAAAACCTTGACGGCTGATCTTCGAACATCACTGATTGTTGATCCGGCTGATGGACGGATTCCGTATCGCGCGGATCGGGACCGTGGGCGTCGATCTCGAGGGTACGATGGGCCAGAAAGTCGTGGTTTGTGGGAACGATGTTTGACTCGAAGTTTGCCCAGATTGTCCGGGGCCTACAATAACAATTTTCAGATCATTCAGTCGGCAGAGTATGTAGCCATTGTGAACGAGATGATTCATGAGGTTCGCATGATCCCGTTGGATGATCGACCACACGTTCATCAGAATATCCGCCAATGGCAGGGTGACGCCCGTGGGCACTGGGACGGCGACACACTAGTGGTTGAAACGACGAACTTTACTAACCAGACGAATTTTCGAGGGTCTCGAGAGGGACTTCATCTAATTGAACGGTTTACCCGTGTTGATGCGGACACATTGCTGTACGAGTTCATTGCAGAAGACTCCACCGTTTGGCAGCAGCCTTGGTCAGCCATGGTGCCTATGATTAGGAATACTGAGCGTATGTACGAGTATGCGTGCCACGAGGGTAACTACGGAATGACTAATTTGCTAAACGGCGCTCGCGTGCAGGAACAGACGGCGCATGTGTCAGACACAACAGAATCCAAATAATCAAGGTTTTCTTGTTACGTTATTTCCGCTCGGCGACGCAGTCCTGAGGGCGGACGAGTGATTGTGCGCGTGTCGGGTCATATGTCTCCATTAACGTTATTTCGTCTTCTTGCCGGTCTTCGTGCGGTTGGCATCGCTGTCATATCACTTTCTGTTTTATCCGGAGTCGTGTCTGGGCAGGAATTGTGGTTTGCAGCGAACGGAGGCATTCAGTTTGGTTCTCACACACTCACCCATAGGCTAGATGTGCCACTATTCCAAACGAAGGTCCGGGCGGACTATTCTGTTGCTCGTGGCCGTTTGTTTGATGCTGGAGGCGGTGTGACGCTCGCGAAAATCGGCAAAGTGCGCGTGGGGCTGGGCGGGGGATTTAGCGTAGCCAGTGTGGGGGACGAAGCCAGAGTGACGGCTGAAGTCCGTAATTCTCTTCGCCCTCGTGAACCCCTTCGATTTGATACCGATCGACCGTTTGCCCGGTCTGAAAAGAGTGTTTATCTGAGCCTTCGCACGATGTCTGAGCTTGGGGAACGGACAGATATCTCGTTTTATGGTGGGCCGTCGTATTTCGCCGTCACGCAGAACCTGGTCGGCGACGTGGACCTTCCTGATGGGA
>CAZWIL010000093.1:0-8873 GCA_964634175.1 uncultured Vicinamibacteraceae bacterium | reverse complement strand
CATGTGCTTAGCTCTGGCCATACCCATTAGCCTAGCCTCTGGAAAAGTCTGTTTAACTAATTGAACCGCTGGCAATGCCATCATGATGTCCCCTACCCAGTTAGGTAGACGAATCACAATTCGATCAACCGGTCTATCGCCGATAGTCACCATCATTCTTATCGAGCCAAGGTCTAATTATCTAAATGCAGGAGCTAAAACTTTTTTCAGGCGCTGCCGCCGTCAATCGACGCTCCGGGCAAGGGCCTTTGAATTCCCTTCGAGCATCATAGGACATTACCATCGCTAACTTCCTTCTTTCGCCTAGCCCCAAGCAATTCAAATTACTCCAGCTGTGGCACCTTCGCGAAGAACCGTTCCCTGATCTTGCGGTCAATCATCAGAGCGCGCTAGTGTCATAGACAATTATGGAGATTCCCCCCGTCCTGCAACTCACCGGTGTCAACTTTATTCGTGAGGAAAAATCCATTCTTCACGAGATTAACTTGGAAATCAAACGACATGAACGCTGGGTTATATTGGGACCAAACGGGTCAGGGAAGACAACTCTTTCTCGATTAGCGGGCCTCTATCTTCATCCATCCCAAGGAACAATCGATGTGCTTGGGCGTCGTTTAGGCCAAACAGACGTTCGTGAGCTTCGGAAACATCTTGGCTTCACTAGCGCAGCAATCGTGAAGATGGTGAATTCGAATCTAGCAGCACGTGATGTCGTGGTTACAGGTAGAACAGCAGCACTGGCTCCGTACTGGCACACGTATACTGATGCTGACCGAAAAAAAGCCCAACACCTTCTTGAGCGCTTTAGATGCGGTCACCTTCTCCACAGCGCGTTTGGCAGCCTCTCCTCTGGCGAACAACAGCGTGTCCTGTTGGCCAGAACACTGATGGCCGATCCAACTCTCCTTATCTTAGACGAACCCACCGCCGGACTAGATCTTGGCGGACGAGAAGATCTGGTCGCACTGCTCGCTCGCCTGGCAACTGAGAGTTCTGGACCCGCTATGATGATGGTGACCCACCACGTTGACGAAATCCCGCCTGGCTTTAACAATGTTCTCTTGCTACGAAAGGGACGACTATTCGCTTCGGGCAAGGCTGAGGATATGCTCACGGCAAATCGACTGTCAGAATGCTTCGGACTCACCCTTCACGTCGAAAAAAGAAATGGCCGCTGGTCGTCTTGGGCAGCTGAACAGATAAGTAACTTCTCATTATGACCTCAGTGACGAGTTGTTGCTGAAACACCAATTTGAATAAACCTGCCCCGAATCAACTAGCTAGACGGAACGTCAATCTGACATGCTAGAAACTGAGGATCATGCGAAAGCAAGTATGAAGCCAAACACGATCACTGAGAAACACTCTTTCACAGTTCAAACAAGGGATATCAGGTGAACCTTTCACGAGCTTTTTGGCGCTACACGGCGTTCCAGATTCCAGGATGGATCATCGCGAGCCTTGGTGGATGGTGGGTTTATCACGCGATGGGTGTTCCGATCTGGCTTGCGAGTAGTATTCTCTTGCTCTGGGTCATCAAGGATTATGCGCTATACCCTTTTCTTCGGTCAGCTTATGAATTAGACCAAAGGCTTCCGATCGAACATCTCATTGGCCGGATTGGTCTAGCAACAGCACAACTCAATCCCGATGGCTACATCAAGGTTCGTGGTGAACTCTGGTTGGCTCGAACTGAAAGTGACCGTGAGATCGTAAATCGTGGGGACCCAGTTAAGGTAAGCGGAGTTGACGGTTCGACACTTGTCGTAGAGCCATGTAATCATTCCAGATCTGGCATCTAACCACCCTGCAAAATCAGTAAGGCTAGCTTCTCGACAGACTCGTCCGGTACCAATCGACGGTTCGCCGAAGACCTTCTTCTACCGTAACCAAGGCACGGAATCCCAGAAGTTGTTTTGCTAACGTGTTGTCAGCCTGTGAGTCGCGCACGTCTCCTACTCGCTGAGGCTCGTAAATCGGGTCAACATCAACCCCAATAACATCTCGTAGGGTGTTAAATAGCTCATTCACTGACACCCGGCCGCCACAGGCAACATTGATTGCCTTGCCACTCACATTAGGCGCAGTTGATGCAGCAACCACAGCTGCAACAACATCTGACACATATGTGAAATCGCGAGTCTGTTCCCCATCACCGTAAATTATTGGCGGCCGGCCATCGCTCAAGGCCGCCGCAAACAAGGAAATGACGCCAGAATAAGGAGAATCGGGATCCTGTCTCGGCCCAAACACGTTGAAGAAACGAAGCGCCACTGTGTCTAATCCATACAGTGAAGAAAAAAGACGAAGGTACTGCTCTCCAATCACTTTCTGCAGAGCGTAGGGAGACAGTGGATTTGGAAACATTTGCTCGTGTTTTGGCAAGATTGACGAGTCGCCATACACGGAAGACGAACTCGCAAACACGAATCGATTCACCCGAGCTGCCTTGGAAGCCTCGAGCAACAGAAGAGTGGCATCTACGTTAACCAAGTGGCTCGCTACGGGATCCCTGACTGACCGGGGCACCGATGGTATGGCCGCGATGTGAATCACACAATCAATCCCACTGACAACATCAGCCGCAACATTGGCGTCAACCAGGTCAGCCTTAATAAATTCGATCGCACTTGGGTCGTGCTGAATTAAATTTTCCGCTTTTCCAGTCGAAAGATTGTCGACAACACGGACCTGTTCTCCTGATGCGACAAGAGAATCGACGACATGAGAACCAATGAATCCAGCTCCCCCTGTCACAAGATACTTAGTCATGTGGCTCTACTTCCGAGCAGTCATCTTTTTACTAGATCAAGAACATGGCCACCAGCACGACCAGGAGCCGATTTCACTGTCCTAGTTCCGTTCCGTATTCAAGAAGGTGGGAACTGAGTAGGATCGATGCCGGGGACAACCTTGAGGGCATTGCCATAATACACCTTCTGTAACACTTCATCAGGAAGGTCCATTCCATAGAGTTTCCAGAAGGCATGATAGCGACGATAGTAGTCAAAATACTCGTCTGCGGTCTCAAAGGTACGCCAATAAAACGGAAACTCTTCTGGCCGATAAGAATCTTTTCCAAAGAGCACCCTGTCCTGATATTTGATGAAAAATTCCCTTGCCGCCCGAGGTTGCCGCCCGAGTTCGTACAGGATCGCCGCCGTCTCAGGGTACACATTCGGAAGTCGGTCCAATAACTCGCCAAGTCGCCCAAGATCGTTAGCGTGCCAGCCAAAATGAGCTGCAATAAATCGAGTGTTCGGATGTCTCGAAAATAGCCTATCCCGCTCTGCCATCATTTCGTCGAAACTCGGGTATTGACTCCGTGGCATCCGACGATTTGGAAGAAGAGTAAGCTCGAGCCATCGTTCATTAAATTCGTCAACTGGCTGATAAAACTCAGATGGCTCACCTACGTGAATCAGCACCGGAATATCAAGTTCGGCACACTTCTCAAAAACAGGGTCAAGTTCAGGATGGTCGACCGGAACTCTCTGGCCGGATTGATCGCGAACGTCAATTCCAAAATTCTTGAAAAATTTCAGACCCACGGCACCCGCATGAACATCTGTCTCCAACTGCTCCGCCGCCGTCTTGCCAAACCCTGGATAGACACCGCCACCAAAATCGATGTTTGCGAAATGCACCATCCGATTCGGTGTCGCACTGGCTTCGATTGTTTCAATTTTTCGTTGAAGTCCACTACCAGAACCGCCGCTGAGATTAACAAGAACCTGCAGATTAAGCTGGTCCATCTCTGAAAGAATCTGATCCCATTGATTTGAAGACAAAGACCGATGATGACTATGAACATCGATGACTGGATACTTGGCACGAAGAACGGGATGTTCCTCCACGACCAGCGTCGATCGAGGGGTGTACTCTTCGACCGTTAAATCGGACGCATTAATTTGGTCGCTATTGTCGCGCTGAGCCTCTGAACTGAGACCAAAAATGGCGACGAAGCTTCCCAAGAGAATGAACGTTGCCAAGGCTATTCCAAAATTACGCAACTCATCACCTCGTTCTTAAAGATTACCTGTTAGAACTAATGCCATGATTTGTCTATCGAAGTTCTCTCTAATTCCAATCAAAAAAACCATCGCTCTCCTACTCTCTGGTTGAAGTTCCGCCACAGTCGGTTTATAAGCCGAATTCTGTCTCCGACCGGTTGTAATTTCTCACACCCACGCCGGAGGACGACCATTCCTCTAGCCCCGTCATTACTGGCGGGATCATGCGACCTACCCGGAGACTTCGGACGGACCACCCTCAGACGTCTCCCTATTTGGTCTTGCTCCGTGCGGGGTTTAGCCTGCCACTCACCTTACGGCGAGCGCGGTGCGCTCTTACCGCACCATTTCACCCTTACCTACCTCCACAAAGCCACCCAAAATGAACGGCCTCGCGATAGCGTCAAACACGCCCTTAGGTTGGCGGTATATTTTCTGTGCCACTTTCCTTCAGGTCACCCTGACCGGGAGTTACCCGGCGCACTGCCCTTCGGAGTTCGGACTTTCCTCTCCGCATGTTCATCGAAACAAACACACGCAGCGGTCGTCTAGCTGACTGCAGCGGAATTTCAAAGATCTATACGTCTACCGCTCTTTCAATCTTCTACTTCTCAAGCGTGTAATACAAGATACTGACAGTTATTTTGGAGATACCAGTGCCAAGAACTCTTGACTCGTGAGCGTCTTGATTCCAAATTTCTGTGCTGTCGACAATTTCCTACCAGGAGCCTCCCCTACTACAAGATAACTGGTTCCCTTCGTAACAGATGAAACAACCCGTCCTCCTAGCGACTCAATGGCCTGCTTCGCTTGATCGCGTGACATCGAAGTCAAAGATCCAGTCAGCACGAAACTCTGCCCAGTGAGAATCCCAACTCCTGCATGGACGTTAGAACTTTCAATCTGCTCAGGCGGATTAACTTCTGCCGCGCGCAGCGCCTCCAACAGACCAATTGTCTCAGGTTGATCAAAGTAGAACCGTAAACTCTCAGCCACCGTGGGTCCAATATCTGGGATGGATTCAAGTTCCGCTTCCGACGCTGCGACCAATCGCTCAAGGCTGCCAAATTTATTGGCCAGTACTCTCGCGGCTCCTTCGCCGACGTGGCGGATGCCAAGACCGAACAATAACCGCCAAAGTTCATTCCGCTTACTTCGATCAATCTCCGACAAGAGTTTCTCAGCTCTCGCGCTTCGCTCTTTCCGAGGATCTTGTGGAGGAGAAAACCACTTCACAGTTTCGAGTGTCGACAGATCTAGTTTGTACAGATCAGCAGCAGTCGCCACTAAACCTTGGCTTACAAGACCATCCACCGCTTTCTCTCCAAGCCCTTCGATGTTCATCGCTTTTCGGCTCGCAAAGTGAACCAACGAGCGCCTGACTTTCGCCGGACACACCACATTTTCACAGCGCCACACAACCTCACCGTCGGCTCTTACCAACAACGTGCCACATTCGGGACATTCCGTTGGCATCGAAAACGGTTGGGGGGAAAGCGAACCTTTCGGGCGCCTGCTAATAATCGGTTTCACAACTTTTGGAATAACATCTCCGCCTTTTTCCACAAGAACCCAATCACCAGCTCTTATATCCTTGCGGGCAATCTCTTCAGCGTTATGCAATGTTGCTCTGGAAATCGTTGAGCCGGCCAAGAACACCGGATCAAACATCGCGTACGGCGTTACGGCCCCTGTTCGACCAACCTGCACCGAAATCTCCTTCAGCCGAGTCGTTACTTGTTCCGCAGGAAATTTAAACGCAATCGCCCAATGCGGAAATTTGGCTGTTGCCCCGAGACGACGCCGATGTTCCCCATCTCTCACTTTCACCACGACGCCATCGATATCGAATCCAAGTGATGCCCTTTGCTCTTCCCATTTACGGCAAAATTCGATTACCGCAGAAATTTCATCACATGTTTCCCAATGTCGCTCAACTGGTAAAGACCACTTTTTCAATTGTTCAAGTTGATCCAATCCACGCCCCAGCGCTCCCCTTGCACTAACAATCTGGTACGTCCACGCACGTAATCCTCTGCTCCCAACAACCGAAGCATCTTTCTGGCGCATCGTGCCTGCAGCCGCATTGCGCGGATTAACAGCCAGAGTCTTCAATGCAACTTCCGGTTGTCCTTTCTTCTTTCGCGTAAGATTCTTTTGTGTAATTTCTTCGTTTAATGAAACGATCTCCTTGTTGAGTTCGTTAAACTGTTGATGCGGAAGATAGATTTCACCCCTAACTTCGATCGTTCCATTGGGTGCATGGGACAGCAGCAGTGGAATCGCCCGAATCGCCCGAACATTAGCTGTCACATCCTCGCCAAAAGTTCCGTCTCCTCGAGTCACACCACGCACTAGTTTGCCATTGTCATATGTCAAGGCAATCCCAAGACCGTCAATCTTTAACTCCGCAATGTAGGACCGGACGACTTCTGGGCCGAGAGCATCACGTACCCTACGGTCAAACTCTCGCAACTCATCGACCGTGTAGGCATTATCCAAGCTGAGCATCGGTTCTGCATGTGCGACCGACTCAAAACCCGCAACTGCACGCCCCGCAACACGCTGCGTCGGCGATTCCGGAGTAACAAATTCAGGATGAACAGTTTCAAGGGTCTTTAATTCTTGCAGCAGGGCGTCAAACTCGGAATCAGAAATTTCAGGGTCGTCCAGTACGTAGTAACGCTCTTCGTGGTACCGGATACGTTCGCGGAGCTGTTCGATCAGTTCTTTGATAGCTCTCACCTAGGTGGCGAGGAAACAGGGTCTAGAGTGATAGCAACCACCTACCGGTCTCTAGCCAAGACGTAGTCGGGTAACGCCGCTAGCGCCTCACGTTCAGACGACCGGGGGAACACATCCAGATAGGCCTTGGCATTGGATGCGTATTCCACCGCCCGATCGTAAGCATGTTTGATGGCTTGATGCTCATGCAATAGTTCCTTCAACTCCTGCCATGATTCAGGGGTGGCAGAGTGACCGGAAAGTAGTGACTTGACCAACTCTTTTGACCGGTTACTATCACGTTGCAGAAGCAAGATTACCGGTAGCGTCACCTTGCCCTCACGAAGGTCTCCGCCAATCGGCTTGCCGAGTGCGGTCTTGTCAGCTGTGTAATCAAGTAGATCGTCTACCAACTGAAATGCTATGCCTAAATTAAACCCATACTCCCGAAGCGCAGTTCGCTGCTCTGCTGACACATCACCGAGCATGCCACCAATCTCAGCACATCCGCCAAACAAATGCGCGGTTTTCCGTCGTATGATTTCGAAGTGCTCGTCCTCAGTAATATCAACGTCCCCGGTTTTGGTAAGTTGATAAAGTTCTCCCTCGATCATACGTAACGTCACATCGCACAAAAGCCGAACAAGGTCGAGAGAATCGTATGATAGGGCCATCCCCATCGATTTAATGTAGAGGTAGTCCCCCAAGAGAACTGTGATGTCATTCCCCCACCGTGAATGCACCGCCTGTTTGCCCCGTCTCAAATCAGCATCATCGATAATATCGTCGTGGACCAGTGTCGCCGTGTGGATAAACTCTACGACCGAGGCATAATTGACCGCCTGCTCGCCCGTATAGCCGCCCAGCCTCGCAGCCATTAACAGGACCGCCGGGCGCACCCGCTTTCCTCCACTTGACTGTATGTAACGTCCGATCTGGGGAATTAAATCGACGCGAGATTGAATATGCTTCGCGTAAGCTTCCTCGACCTCTTCCAGCTGTCCCTGGATCGGCTCGAATATTCTGGCAAGGTCCTCGGGAGCAGACGAGCGAACAGTTTGCATAGCCGCAGATTGATCAGAACACACTTACTTCACAAGTGTCAACGCACCAACTCTTTAGGCAAATCATCTGAATCACAACTATTCCCAAAAAGTTCCACGAAAGAACTTCTAGTGGCCGCCACTACGTCAGATACTGTTTCTTCTCGAGTTTCGGCCAGCATCTGAACAACTTGCTCGACCCAAGCTGGTTCGTTCCGTTTTCCACGGTGAGGAATAGGAGCAAGATATGGTGAATCGGTCTCTACTAAAAGGCGGTCACTAGGAACAAGCTTCGCCGCTTTACGAACTTCTTCGGCTCGCCGGAATGTCACAATCCCAGAAAATGAGATATAGAATCCAAGATCGAGAGCCTGTCGGGCAAACGTCTCCCCACCAGTGAAGCAGTGAAAAACACCTCTGAGCCGGCCTTGGCTTTCTTCTGCAAGTAGACTCACCGTATCCGCATCCGCGTCACGGGTATGAATAATAACCGGAAGATCTCTGTCACGCGCAAAACGGAGCTGACATCGGAACACTTCTTTCTGAAGTTCGACCGGCGCAAAATCGTAATGATAATCAAGCCCAATCTCGCCAATGGCACAAGACGCAGGCAAAGCCATCAGGGCATCTTCGAGAACTCCGTCCAGTTGATCGACAGTATCCATGAATTTACCGGCTTGATGGGGATGAACACCGACTGCACATCGGGTAGACGGCCACAACTCAACAACCTGCGTAAACCGATGTTTCTCGGTCTCGTTCGTCGGATCAATAATACAAAGCGCTTCCGTTACACCCACAGACTGCGCCCGTTGAACGACTTGCTCCAAATCCGAGATGAAGGCGTCATCAGCAAGATGACAGTGAGAATCGACCATAGACAGGATATAACCCAAGCCAAAGAATAATATGCTTATCTGCAGCGCACACTGCTACTCCATCTCATAACATCGCCACTGCGGACACCAGCGATCACGACTGCGACCTAACTCACCCGGGAACCAGGCGATATGGTCTTCAGGTCATCCACCGTCAATAACACCGGCTTACCATTCTCTGGGTCAGAGGCTGCCAAGATCATCCCATTTGACTC
>CAZWIL010000092.1:0-8881 GCA_964634175.1 uncultured Vicinamibacteraceae bacterium | reverse complement strand
AGAAGGCAATTGGTCAGGTGAAACTTCAGATCGCAGCTGGCAAGGCGACCCCCGCACCGCCGGTCGGAACTGCTCTCGGCCCCCATGGCGTGAACATTATGGATTTTTGCAAAGCTTTCAACGCGAAAACCGCGGGGCAAGAGGGGTTGATTATTCCGGCCGTGGTGACGGTCTACCAAGATCGGTCGTACAGTTTTATTACGAAAACCCCGCCCGCCTCGGTTCTTCTTAAGCGAGCGGCGAATATTGCTAAAGGTTCTGGGGAACCGAATCGGACCAAGGTGGGGACGGTGACTCGGCAGCAGGTGGAGGAAATAGCTAAGACCAAGATGCCTGATTTAAATGCCGGCTCAATTGAAATGGCAGCGCAGATCGTAAAGGGAACGGCAAGATCGATGGGTATCGACGTCGAAGATTGAGCGTTGGAGTCCAAGATAGTCATGGCAAGAACCGGAAAAAAATTCGAAGCTGCGAAAGCCAAGGTTGATGCGAGGCATTACTCACTTGAGGAAGCGATTCCTCTCGTGCAAAACATTAAGTTCGCGAAATTTGATGAATCAGTTGAGTTGTCCATACGGCTTGGGGTCAATCCTAAACATGCCGACCAAATGGTACGTGGCACGGTGGTTCTCCCGCATGGTCTTGGTCGCACGAAACGCGTGGTAGTAATTGCGTCGTTGGAAAAGCAGCAAGAGGCTGAAGCCGCTGGCGCCGATACCGTTGGTGGTGAAGAATTGGTCGATAAGATTCAGAAGGGTTGGATGGATTTTGATTCGGTTGTGGCAACACCAGACATGATGAGATCGGTTGGAAAACTTGGTCGAGTGCTTGGGCCACGCGGCCTAATGCCAAATCCAAAAACTGGAACGGTGACCGTGGATGTGTCAAAGGCTGTTGAGGAAATTAAAGCCGGAAAAGTTGAATATCGGGTCGATAAAGCGGGCATCGTGCACGTTCCAATCGGAAAAGTTTCGTTTGCAACAGAAAATCTGCTCGCAAATGCTCAAGCACTAGTCTCTAGTGTCATGAAAGCCAAGCCTGTTGCGGCCAAGGGTAAGTATGTAAAAGGTATATCTCTATCGTCGACAATGGGGCCTGGTGTTCGGGTGGACAGCTCGAACGTTGAAGTTGTCGACTAGGATTTGATTGAATGGCACTCACTAGAGCGGTTAAAGAAGAGCGCGTCCAAGACCTTGTTGGTAAACTAGTCGATTCTACTAGTGCGATCCTGCTTGATTTCAAGGGTCTTGATGTTCTCCAGGCCACCCAGTTACGTCGCGAAGTAAACGCGGCGCACGGCAGTTATACGGTCGTTAAGAACCGGGTGGCAATTCGGGCGATCAAAGGAACTCCGTTCGAGTCTTTGGATGGTCATTTCAGAGGGCCAACAGCGATCGCCTGCAGCAATGATGACCCGGTCTTACTCGCTAAGGCCTTGGTTGAATTCTCCAAGGGTGCTTCGGCTCTCTCAGTTAAAGCGGCGATTATCCAAGGTCAGGCAATTCAACCTAGCGAGGTGTCTGATCTTGCCAACTTGCCGAGTAAAGAAGAGTTGTACGCCAAATTGCTTATGCTTTTGCAGGCTCCGGCCAGTCAACTGGTTCGTGTGTTGAGTGCAGTTCCAAGAGATTTAGTCAGTGTGTTGAGTCAATTAGAGAAGAAACAAGGCGAATAGATGAAGAATACAGAAGATAGAACTGACAATGAGAGCAGTCGGTCTATGGTATTACGCAGGTGGCTAGAGCGGCGTATATCCCTAGGGCTCTTCAGTTGTGTTTTCTGACTATTGAGGTGAAGGAGTAACAATGTCTGACGTGACCCAGGAACAAGTCGTCGATTATATCAAGGGGATATCTGTCCTCGAACTATCTCAGCTGGTCAAAACCCTCGAAGAGGAGCTCGGCGTGTCTGCCGCGGCAGCAATGCCGGTTGCAGTAGCTGGTGCCGCTGCACAAGGTGGAGCCGCAGCGGCAGATGAGGAAAAGACAGAATTTACTGTAACGCTGACTGAGGTGGGTGCCAAGAAGATCAATGTCATCAAGGCGGTGCGAGAAGTCACCAGTCTTGGCTTGAAGGAAGCAAAGGATCTGGTTGAGTCGGCACCAAAAGCGATAAAAGAAGATATCGCGAAGGACGAAGCCGAAGCACTCCAGAAGAAGTTTGAAGAAGTCGGCGCGAAGGTTGAGATTAAGTAAGATTTGCGCTGAGTGTGATGGAGGTTAGCTGGTTCATTAGATGCAGACCCTTACAAGCAGGACCAGACGTACCGACATGGGAAACGACCAAGGTCGAAACCCGGCGCGGTGATTCGTTGCTACAGCTTACGCACGAAACTCACTACGAATGAACCTGGCCCAGGACGAGGATATAGCTGTGTACACCTTTCCAAAAAGTGCTGATCGAGAACGTATTAACTTTTCAAAGATCTCTACGACTGTTCCAATTCCGAATCTGATCGAGATTCAAAAGAAGTCGTACGAGCGGTTTTTACAAATGAACCGTCTCGCAAACGAACGAGAAGACGCCGGTTTACAGTCGGTCTTTAAGTCGGTGTTTCCGATTAGCGACTTCAGAGAGAACTCTTCGCTTGAGTTTATTGAGTATTCGATTGGTAATTGGGAATGCAAGTGCGGACGGTTGACCGGACTTCAGAACCTACGCCAGCCATGTGTTGGGTGCGACACGCTTCTAGTGGTTAATCCATTAGGCGATCATCAAGTTGTTTGTTCTTCATGCGGCAAGTCTAACGAGGCCCGCGGTGTAGTTTGTGATGTGTGTAACACCACGGTGAGCATGAAACTCAAGTACGACGTTGAGGAGTGTCAAGAGCGAGGCATGACCTACGCTGTGCCGCTTAAGGTTTCAATTCGATTGGTTGTTTGGAATAAAGATCCAGACACAGGGGTAAAAACTATTCGCGACATCAAAGAACAGGAAGTCTACTTCGGCGACATTCCATTGATGACCGCAAATGGTACTTTCATTATCAACGGAACCGAACGGGTGATCGTGTCTCAATTACATCGATCGCCGGGGGCCTTTTTTCATTCCGAAGACAAAGCGGCATTTGTTGCGCAGATCATTCCTTATCGCGGTTCTTGGGTTGAATTTGAATACGACGCGAAGAACCTTTTATATGTCCGTATCGATCGAAAGCGAAAATTTTTGGCATCAGTTTTTCTTCGTGCTCTCGGTTTACGTGGCGCCGACGAGATTATTAAAGCTTTCCATCCAGTTGAACGAATTTCTATTAAGAAAGGAACATTTCACTGGGCGGTGAGTGACAGTTTGGTTGGGCGGCGAGCCGGCAAAGACTTCAAAATCCCGAAATCGGATATTACGGTGCATAAGGGCAGGCAGATCACGAAAGCCGCGATCGCTGCCTTGTTGCAGACCAAGATAAATTCAGTGGAGGTGTCTGATACGGAACTTGAGGGCGCATTCTCTTCGAATGACGTTGTCGACCCTGAGACTGGAGAAGTTGTTCTCGAAGCCAATGAGGAGGTTACGCCTCGCATCATTGCAATGGTTCAGGAAAAGAAAGTTGAGCAATTGGAAGTTTTCTTTCCAGAACGCGATGAAGCGGGCCCAATTATCTCTGAGACGCTCCGGAAGGACCCCATTCGAAGTCACGAAGAATCTCTAGTTGAAATTTACCGAAGACTTCGGCCAGGTGACCCACCCACTCTTGATAGTTCGAGGTCTCTATTTGAGAGTATGTTCTTTAATCCACAGAAATACGATTTCTCAAGAGTGGGTCGATTGAAACTGAATACAAAACTCGGTCTTGAAACTCCTCTCGATGAAAAAATCTTGCACCCGCAGGATTTTTACGACGTTATTGGCTATTTGTTGAAGCTTCGTCGGAATCCGACAAACGTCGACGATATTGATCACCTGGGGAACCGTCGTGTGCGGTCAGTGGGTGAACTTTTAGAGAACCAGTTTCGGATTGGTCTGGTTCGTATGGAACGGGCAATTAAGGAAAAGATGTCCGTATACCAAGAGATGGCAACCGCTATGCCGCACGATTTGATTAATGCTAAACCGGTCATGGCGGCCATTCGGGAGTTTTTCGGATCATCTCAACTGTCACAGTTTATGGACCAGACGAACCCCTTGTCTGAGATTACTCATAAACGACGCTTGTCGGCGTTGGGTCCAGGCGGTTTGTCTAGGGAGCGAGCTGGATTCGAGGTTCGGGATGTCCACCCGACGCATTATGGTCGTATATGTCCAATTGAGACACCCGAAGGTCCGAATATTGGTCTAATTTCATCATTGTCTTGTTATGCGCGTATAAATGAGTTCGGGTTTATCGAGTCACCATATCGACGGGTTGAAGATGGTCGAGCGGTTGATTTCGTTAGAGTTGTTAACCCGGGTGGCACGAAACTAGAAACGGGGCAGATTGTTGGCTCAGAGAAAGCCGAAGCAGAGAACGAAGCGATTAAGACTAAAAAAGGGAAACGACCGGCTGATCTCGAACCACATTCGTTTTATCTTTCGGCCTGGGAAGAAGACCGATATCTGATTGCCCAAGCTAATGCGAGATTGGATAAAGACGGTAATCTGATTGATGAGCGAATCAATTGTCGGCAAGCCGGCGATTTCTTATTAGCACCAAGAGATAAAGTTGAGTTCATAGACGTATCGCCTAAGCAGTTGGTTTCGGTGGCCGCTTCGCTCGTGCCATTCCTCGAGAATGATGATGCCAATCGAGCCCTGATGGGTTCGAATATGCAACGGCAGGCTGTTCCACTCTTGCGTGCACGAGCGCCATTTGTCGGTACGGGTATGGAGTTCATCACGGCGCGAGACTCTGGTGCCGTGGTCGTAGCTCGACGAGGTGGAACTCTGGACTATGTTGATTCTCAGCGGGTAGTAGTGCGAGTGGAGGGTGACGACCCAGAGCTAGATCAGTCCAAGGATTTGGGTGCTGATATTTACAACTTGACTAAGTTTCGCCGTTCAAACCAAAACACCTGCATTAATCAGAAACCGATCGTCCGAGTTGGTCAGCAGGTGACCAAGGGGCAGGTATTGGCGGACGGACCGAGCACAGAAGTAGGTGAGTTGGCGCTGGGGCAAAATGTGTTAGTAGCCTTCATGCCGTGGCGCGGCTATAACTTCGAGGACGCCATCTTGGTTTCGGAGCGTCTCGTTAAAGACGATTACTACACCTCGATTCATATTGAAGAATTCGACATAGAGTCGCGTGATACCAAGCTAGGTCCGGAAGAGATTACTCGAGATATTCCAAATGTTTCTGAGGGGTTTCTTAAGGATCTTGATGAGAGCGGCATCATTCGTATCGGGGCGTATGTGAAACCCGGAGATATCTTGGTCGGAAAGGTCACGCCGAAGGGCGAAACTCAGCTGACTCCGGAAGAGAAATTGCTCCGTGCCATCTTTGGTGAAAAGGCCGGTGATGTACGTGATGCATCATTACTTTGTCCACCCGGTATCGAGGGAATAGTTGTTGGCGTCAAGATCTTTTCGCGGAAGGGCATTGAGAAGGACGAGCGAGCAAAATCGATCGAAGCTGAAGAACTCGAGATGATGGAGAAAAACCTCGAAGACGAGGTCCGTATCTTGCACGATGAAGTTAAGAAACGATTCACGGGAATGGTTGACGGTCAGAAACTAACCCGTGACCTGTTTAATGAACACGGCACTGAGAAATTATTAAGCAAGGGCACGATTCTCACGCAGGATGTGATTTCTGAATTGACCTATTCAGACCTAGCTAAAGTTCGAGTCGGCAGTGAAAGTTCGAAACTTCAAAGTGAGTTGAGAGGTCTCGAAGAACGAACCGAGCGACAAGTAGATGTGATTAGGCAATTGTTTGAAGAAAAGAAGGAAAAGATTCGGCGTGGTGATGAGCTGCCACCTGGCGTCATCAAGATGGTTAAGGTTTATGTGGCAATGAAGCGGAAATTGTCGGTCGGAGACAAAATGGCGGGACGGCATGGCAATAAAGGTGTGATAGCGCGCGTTTTGCCTGAAGAAGACATGCCGCATCTTCCGGATGGCACTCCGGTTGAGATCGTTCTCAATCCGCTCGGGGTTCCGTCTCGGATGAATGTAGGCCAGATTCTTGAGACTCATTTAGGCTGGGCTGCGCAGGCGTTGGGACTGTATTTTTCAACTCCTGTTTTTGATGGAGCGAAGGAACCAGAAATTAAATCTTGGCTCAAAAAAGCAGGTTTGCCCTCGAGTGGTAAAACCGTTCTTTACGATGGGATGACTGGAGATCAGTTCGAACAAGAGGTCACAGTCGGTTACATCTACATGCTGAAGTTGTCTCATCTTGTCGATGACAAACTTCATGCGCGTTCGATCGGTCCCTACTCGTTGATCACTCAGCAACCACTAGGTGGAAAGGCCCAGTTTGGTGGGCAGAGATTTGGGGAGATGGAGGTTTGGGCTCTCGAAGCGTACGGTGCTGCCCACATCCTCCAAGAACTCCTGACAGCCAAGTCGGACGATGTGACGGGGAGAGCGAAGATCTATGAGGCGATTGTTAAAGGAGATGCATCTTTTACACCGGGTCTTCCAGAATCATTTAATGTTCTTATTCGTGAGTTGCAAGCGCTCTGTCTTGACGTCGACCTCATTAGATCAAAGAAGCCAATAGAAGAACCCATCGACTCAGAGTTGGAAACCGAAGACGAGCCAACCCTCGAAGACGTTCTTCCAGAGAAACCGTAAGGGCTGATTGAAAGGAACTTCATGCGACCCAGTTATTCTGACCGGAGCTCATTGAGCGTTGATTTTGATGCAATACGGATCAGTCTTGCCTCTCCTGAGAAAATTTTGTCTTGGTCTCACGGCGAAGTGACCAAGCCAGAAACGATTAACTACCGCACATTTAAACCCGAGCGTGACGGCTTGTTTTGCGCCAAGATTTTTGGCCCAGTTACAGACTGGGAATGTCTCTGTGGCAAGTACAAGCGCATGAAACATCGTGGAGTGATTTGTGACAAGTGCAGTGTAGAGGTCACGCAATCTAAGGTTCGGCGAGAACGATTAGGGCATATAACTCTGGCGACTCCCGTAAGTCATGTTTGGTTCTTTAAGGGCTTGCCGAGTCGGATCGGCCACCTTCTTGATATCTCTTTAAGAGAGTTGGAACGGGTTCTCTATTTTGAAGCTTATGTAGTAATTGATCCCGGTGATACTGAGTTCAAGGAGAACCAGCTTTTAACCGGAGATCAGTATCGCAAAGCCCGGGAAGAGCACGGTTCAAAATTTTCTGCGCAAATGGGTGCGGAGGCAATCAAAGAATTGCTCAAGCGGGCCCGTATCGACGATTTGTCTGAAGAGCTTCGCGTGAAAATGCGAGTCGAAACGTCAAATCAGAAGAAATTGAAGTATGCGAAACGTTTAAAGGTTGTCGATTCATTTCGTCGATCGACTAACCGTCCGGAATGGATGATTCTTGATGTCATTCCTGTGATTCCGCCGGAACTTCGTCCGCTTGTACCGCTTGATGGCGGCAGATTTGCAACATCTGACCTTAACGATTTGTATCGTCGGGTTATCAATCGAAACAATAGACTCAAGAAATTGATGGAACTCCGTGCACCTGACGTCATCATTCGTAATGAAAAGCGAATGCTGCAGGAAGCCGTGGACGCGTTGTTTGATAATGGACGGCGCGGCCGCGTTTTGCGAGGAGCAAACAATCGTCCTCTTAAGTCACTATCTGACACGCTTAAAGGCAAGCAGGGTCGATTCAGGCAGAATCTCTTGGGTAAGAGGGTTGACTACTCGGGCCGTTCCGTCATTGTCGTAGGTCCTGAACTGCAGCTACATCAATGCGGGTTGCCTAAGAAGATGGCCCTTGAGCTATTCAAGCCATTTATTTATAACAGATTAGAAGACCAGGGCTTGGTTGCCACTATCAAACAGGCCAAGGAGATGGTTGAGCAACACGAACCGGTTGTTTGGGACATCTTGGAGGAAGTTATCCGCCAACATCCAGTGTTGCTCAATCGGGCTCCGACACTTCACCGCTTGGGTATTCAGGCCTTCGAGCCGATCTTGGTAGAAGGGAAGGCTATTCGGATTCACCCTCTGGTATGCACGGCATTTAACGCGGACTTTGACGGCGATCAGATGGCTGTGCATGTGCCTTTAGGGCCTGAAGCGCAGATTGAGGCTTCGGTTCTAATGATGTCGTCCAACAACATCATGTCACCGGCAAATGGCGCGCCAATTGCTGTCCCGTCCCAAGATATCGTGTTGGGTTGTTATTACTTGACCAAGGCCAAGCCAGGAGCAAAGGGGGAGGGACGGGTATTTGGCTCCAAAGATGAAGTCCTGCTTGCGTTAGATGCCGGTGACGTCGAAACTCTGACACCGATTCGGATTCGTCTGACTGGGGATTTTATGGACCTGACAGCTGAGCGTGACGATCAGGATGTTATTCACAGTTCAGTTGAAAAACTTGACCGGAAGATTGTTCATACAACAGTTGGTCGAGTTGTTTTTAATAATGCTCTGCCGGAAGGCGTCCCTTTTGTGAACGGTTTGTTGAAAAAGAAGGGCCTCCAGCAACTCGTCCAGTATTCATATCTCCAGCACGGGCAGAAAACAACGGTAGCCATGCTTGACCGCTTAAAGGACCTTGGATTCTATTATGCGACGAAATCAGGGCTGTCTATCGGCATCGATGATCTCGTTATTCCGAAGGAGAAGGTGGCACTTGTTAAACAGGCCAATGACGACGTGATCGCAGTCGAGCAACAGTACCTCGATGGCGCGATTACAAATGGTGAGCGTAAGAACAAAGTTATTGCTATCTGGTCCGATGTGACAGAGAGAATCGCCGATGCGATGTTCAGCGAGATGGAGGATAAAGAGAGCTTGAGTA
>CAZWIL010000091.1:0-8944 GCA_964634175.1 uncultured Vicinamibacteraceae bacterium | reverse complement strand
CAGAGAACCCGTGGATTTACGGAATCGGTGATCCGAGAAATGACTCGACTTTGCGGCAAATATGATGCGGTCAATTTGTCGCAGGGGTTCCCTGACTTTCCCGCGTCGGAATTTGTAAAGGATGCCGCGTGTGCGGCCATTCAGAATGATGTGAACCAGTACGCGATTACTTGGGGTTCCGTCGAGATGAGAGGTGCTGTCGCGAACAGTTTCGGAACACGTCACGGTTGCAGTGTTGATCCTGAGACTCAGGTTACTGTGTGCTGTGGTTCAACAGAGGCGATGGTAGCGAGCCTTCTTGCCATCGTGGATCCAGGTGACGAAGTCATTGTGTTTGAACCGTTCTACGAAAACTACGGTCCTGATGCGATCTTGTCTGGGGCAATTCCGCGCTATGTAACCTTACGTGAACCGGATTGGACTTTTGATATCGATGAGTTAACGCGTGCTTTTACCTCTCGAACCAAGGCGATTATCATCAATACGCCAAACAATCCGACCGGGAAGGTATTTTCGGAGGATGAATTGTTAATCATTGCTAGGCTGTGCCAGCAATGGAATGTGGTGGCTATTACAGACGAGATCTACGAGCACATCATTTATGACGATGTGCAGCATGTGCCCATGGCCACGCTTGATGGTATGGCTGAGCGGACGGTGACAATCAATAGTCTGTCCAAGACCTATAGTGTGACTGGCTGGCGAGTCGGATGGGTGATCGCGCCTGGCTGGTTAACCGATGGCATTCGGAAGGTGCATGATTTCTTGACAGTTGGTGCGGCGGCCCCTTTGCAGGCCGCGGGCTCTCAGGCACTGTCGCTGCCGGATTCCTATTACGTGAATCTCAAGGAAGAATATCAACGCCGGCGGGATCTACTTCTTGAGATTCTTGAAACCCATGGGTTTGTCTGCTATCGACCGGCCGGAGCCTATTACATTATGAGCGACATTAGTCACTTTCAACTTGGCGATGATGTCACTTTTATCCGTAGGTTGATTGAGGATGTGGGAGTTGCGGCTGTGCCCGGAAGCAGTTTTTACCATGAACCAGGACAGGGGGACACGAAGATCAGGTTCTGTTTTTGCAAGCGAGACGAAACGCTGCGCGAAGCTGACCATCGACTCGCCCGGCTGAAGAGATTAATTCCTAGTTGTTGAAGTTCGCTTCGTCCGCCTAATAAAAGGCTGGCCAGTCAACCAGCTTTCTTTCCAACGATAGCGTTGAGTCAACGAGTTCCTCGAGAGGTCCTAGATCTTACTGTTGCTCTTGGTTGAGCGATTTACTGGATCTGGAGAAAACGATGAGAACTGTTATCCTAATTAGTTGGCAATTAGAGACTCACTGCAGAAACTTCTTCCTTATCTAGTTCGCTACCGAAGTCGGTTTTCGGTCGGCATGATATTTCTGGTTCTGAACGTCAGTATTCAACTCATTGCACCATGGGTCCTCATGTACGCGATTGATGATCTTACGCTGGACGTGACGCGTCAGAAACTAGCCGTTTACTCAACCTTACTAATAGTGATTGCACTGACTGGTGGAGTGTTTAGTTTTCTGACCCGTCGGACCATTATCGGTATCTCGCGTCAGGTCGAATATGACTTAAAGAATGATTTCTTCTCTCATCTACAGCGTTTGTCTATGGATTATTTTCAACGTCATCGAACTGGTGACCTGATGTCGCGGGTAACCAACGATTTGAACGCCGTTCGAATGATGGTCGGACCAGCGGTCATGTACTCCTGTACGACCTCAATGACGTTTGTAGTGGCTGTTCTCTTGATGTTTTCGATCTCGCCTCGGTTGACATTACTAGGCCTGCTACCTCTTCCGTTTGTTTCGTTGGTAGTAAAAGGATTCGGTAAGGCCATCTATCAGCGGTCAGAACAGGTTCAGGAGGCATTGGCGCATATGAGTGCGACGGTGCAAGAGGCATTGGCCGGCGTAAGGGTGGTCCGCGCTTATGGCCGGGAAGCTGGCGAAATAGAACGGTTTCGTGAGTCGAATGATGATTACCTAAACCGAAATCGAACCGTGATCCAACTTCAAGCATTGTTCTACCCGACGATGGCGTTGTTCCTGGGGTTTTCAGGTCTCATTGTGTTGTGGCAAGGCAGTCGGTTGGTGGTCGCCGATCAGATTACGGTCGGGGATTTCGTTGCCTTCAACGCTTATCTTGTGATGTTAGCGTGGCCGATGATTGCTTTTGGCTGGGTCACAAACATGCTCCAGCGAGGTCTTGCGGCATGGCATCGTATTCTCACCGTTTTAGAAGCCGTTCCTACAATTACAGACCGTGGTTTAGGCGGAGCTTGCAATTCGGAAAAGGAAATTCAAGGGAAGGTAGAGTTTCGTAATTTACACTTTGCTTACGATGACCAACCAGTTTTGGAAGCTGTTTCTGCGACAGTGGAGGCAGGTCAAATGCTGGCCTTGGTCGGGGCCACAGGGTCTGGAAAATCTACGCTTGTTAATTTACTGCCACGACTTTTCGATCCGCCTCCTCAATCTGTATTGATTGATGGTATCGATATCAGAGATCTGTCCTTGTCAGCCTTGCGGCGCGCTATAGGGTATGTTCCTCAGGAACCTTTCCTCTTTTCCCAAACAATTGCTCAAAATGTGGCGTTTGGTCTCTCCAGTTCTGAACATCAGATCCAGGCTGTGTCCGAAATCAATCCGATAGAGCGGGCAGTCGACATTGCCTGTCTTGATAAGGATCTAATTGATTTTCGCGAGGGACTCGATACGACGGTTGGTGAGCGTGGTGTAACTCTTTCTGGTGGTCAAAAGCAACGGGTAGCGATTGCTCGTGCACTCATGGCTGATCCGAAAATATTGATTCTGGACGACGCGTTTTCTGCGGTTGATACGAAAACTGAACAGGAGATTCTCACGGGGTTACGGCCACTACTACGCCAACGAACTTCGATCGTGGTGTCTCATCGAGTTTCCACTATTCGCGAGGCTGACCTGATTCTTGTCTTAGACGGCGGTCAGGTCATTGAGCGAGGCGATCATCGGACGTTAGTAGCCAAGGCCGGTGTGTACGCGGAGCTCCATCGGAAGCAACTTTTAGAAGCGGAACTTGACGCATCGTGAGTTTTGCATGATGGCTATGGACGAAGACGTAATTGGCAAGGCCTACGATTCACGACTCATGCGTCGGTTGCTTGGCTATCTTCGTCCGCACCGACATAGTGTCATTCTTGCACTAGCTGCGATTGTCGGACATTCGATGATGCAGCTTACATATCCCTACCTGACCAAGGTCGCCATTGACCAACACATCTTGACCGGTGATTTGACTGGGCTTAATCAGATTGTTCTCCTATTTCTTGCGATCCTTTTGGCGTCGTTTCTTCTGGAATATTTGGAGACGTATACGATGCAGATGATGGGACAGCGGATCATGTACGACCTTCGTGCTCAGATCTACAGTCATTTGCAGGCTCTGGATGTGCAGTTCTATGACCGAAATCCAGTTGGCCGATTGATGACGCGTGTCACAACCGATGTCGATGCGCTAAATGATCTGTTTGCCTCTGGTGTGATTGCGGTCTTCCGAGATGTATTTACGCTCCTTGGAATTATGGTGATTCTCTTGGTCATGGATTGGCGACTGGCGTTAGTTGCTTTTTCCGTTTTGCCACTTATTGGTGCGGTGACGCACTGGTTTCGTAAGCATGCACGGGAGTCCTACCGTCGGGTTCGTGGTTGGATTGCGAGAATCAATTCGACCCTACAGGAATCGATTACTGGAATGACTACGATTCAACTGTTCCGACAGGAGCAGCGAAACTTTGACGAGTTCGAAGGCCTGAATAGATCGCACCGAGATGCCAACGTAGACTCGATTTTCTATTACGCTACGTTTTATCCTGCGGTCAATTTTCTCGGCGCTCTTGCTACCGCTCTAATTATTTGGTTCGGTGGTGGCTGGACACTTGAGAATACCCTCACGCTCGGGTCGTTGGTTGCATTCCTACAATATTCGGCGAGGTTCTTTCGTCCGATCAGTGATTTATCTGAAAAATTCAATATTCTGCAGTCTGCGATGGCTTCGTCTGAACGGGTGTTTGGTCTTCTGGATACTCCCGTCGGAATTACGAACCCGGCGACCACGCCTGAAGTGGAGAGAGATCAACGGGGACGAATCGCTTTTGACCATGTGTGGTTTGCTTATCGTGATGAAGATGTATTGCGTGACGTGTCTTTTAGTATCGACCCGGGTGAGCGGGTCGGGATTGTAGGCGCGACAGGTTCGGGAAAGACTACACTGATTAATCTCTTACTCCGCTTTTATGATGTAGGCCGCGGAAGCGTATCGATTGATGGTATCGATGTAAGGCGGTTACCTCTATCTACGGTGCGTCGTCGGTTCGGACTCGTTTTGCAGGATGGCTATCTTTTCTCTGGCACCATTCGTGACAATGTCGCAATGGGACAAGATCATCTTGACGATGACACTATTCTTGCGATGGCTCGGCATGTCCATGCCGATCGTGTAATTGCACGGTCGACGGATGGATTGGATAGTCGAGTAGTGGAGCGTGGTGCCACGCTTTCGACTGGTGAAAAACAACTTCTATCGTTCGCTAGGGCATTAGCATATGAGCCTGAGATTTTGATTCTCGATGAAGCCACCTCAAATGTGGACACTGATACGGAATTTCTTATTCAGGACGGACTCCGGACGCTTATGAAGGGACGCACGACAATTGCGATTGCCCACCGCCTATCGACGGTCCAAGACATGGACCGCGTGCTGGTATTCCACCGTGGGGAACTTCGAGAGTCTGGTAGTCACCAAGAATTGTTGGCATTACGTGGAATCTATTACCGTCTCTACCAGCTTCAGTATAAAGACCAAGAAGACCGGCATTCGATTTCAGATGAGAACGGTAGCGAGCGAAGCCCGTGAAGGCTAGAAGTGAAAATCCGTTATGGCTTGGTTCGAAGGTGCTGATATCCGTCAGGTAGAACTTCTTCTTTTCCGTTTCGTATGAGAACAGTCGACGGGTTCTTGGTTATCGTTCCGATACAAGTAACTGGAAGTTTGCCGCTTAATTTTCTGGCGGTTTCTACCCGTCGTTGCATACTCGGTGATGCGGTAAAGAGAAGCTCGTAATCTTCGCCGCCTGTAATTGCCGCAACGACCGGGTCTAGGCCACACGATTCGAACCAGTGGCGTGCACCGGAACTAAGCGGGATGCTTTTTGCATCAATCCGAGCACCTAAACAGTCCGCCTCTGCTAGCTGGCGAACTCCATCAGCAAGACCGTCACTTAGATCAATACAGGATCGGGCTGCTTGGGTTTTTCCCAGTTGGCTACCGAGCCGAACCCGTGGCTCAGGGCAGAGGTACCGGTGTTGGCAACCTCTCATGCCAGTGTCGGAAGAATCGCCAGTCTGTGGGGTCCGTAGTGAAGCGAGACCCGCGGCGGCACTACCAATCTCGCCGGTAACGTAGATGTTGTCACCTGGTTTAGCGCCAGTTCGTCTGAGAAGTTTTCGGCGTTTCACGTGTCCCACGGCAGTCACTTCAACATGTAATTCTTCTCTTGCTGCGGTGATGTTACCGCCCACTAGTGCTGTCTTGTAGCGGTTCGCTAAGCTTAGTAGTCCGTCCATCAGCTCGTCGACCTCTCGTGTCAGAGTGGTGGCGGGTAGAGCGAGAGAAAGGAGTATGTGGCTGGGTGTAGCCCCCATTGCCGCTAGGTCGCTGAGGCTGACAGCCAGAGCCTTGTGCCCAATGGCGTTCATAGGAGCCCACAATCGATCGAAATGTATGCCTTCAACCAATGCATCTGTTGTAATCACTGAAACCGCTCCACGTTTCGGTTCAATGACAGCCGCATCATCACCTATTCCTAGTATTACTGATGGGAATGAATGGTCGACTTGATTCTGAATTCTTCGAATTAGGGCATGTTCGCCTACGTCCGAGACGGTTTGATCAGGAGGTGCATTACTCACAGCACGAGATTCCAGATTCCTATTTTTAAATGGTTCTCGTCTGTTTCGAAACATTCAGACAACGGAACCAGTAGAAGTCATATAGCGTTACTCTGGCACTCAGTCAGACTTATCTTGCATAGTCGATTGCACGCGTTTCACGAATAACAGTCACCTTGATTTGTCCTGGGTATTCCAGTTCGTTCTCCACTCTTTTCGCGATGTCCTTGGAGAGCCAGACTGCTTCTTCATCGGAGACCTGCTCGCTTTCGACCATAATTCTGATTTCTCGACCTGCTTGTAGCGCAAAGGCCTTGGATACACCCTTAAATGAGTCGGCGATGCTTTCGAGATTTTCTAGGCGCTTGACATAAGATTCCAGGATGTCTCGGCGGGCACCTGGACGCGCTGCTGAGATAGCATCAGCTGCTTGCACGAGCATCGCCTCAAGCGATGGCCAGTCAATATCCATGTGATGGGCGGCCATAGCGTCTACTACCGCATCGCTCTCGCCATGTTGGCGAAGAAACTCAATACCCAGCTCAAGATGAGTGCCCTGTAGTTCGCGGTCCATGGCTTTCCCAATGTCGTGGAGGAAAGCGGCCCGTACGGAAACCTCGGCGTCGAGACCTAACTCCCTCGCCATAATGCCAGCTAAATATGCGACTTCTTTAGAATGAGATAGCACGTTCTGACCATAACTCGTCCTGAATTTAAGTCGTCCCATCATTCGATAGAGCTCAGGGTGCATATCGTGCAACCCGAGTTCATATCCTGCGGTTTCTCCCTCTTTTAGCGTGGCTTCGTCGACTTCGGATTTAACTCGTTCGACAACTTCTTCAATACGTGCCGGATGGATTCGCCCATCGGCGATCAAGGATTCGATTGCTTGTTTTGCGACCGCTCTTCGATATGGGTCGAAGCTCGAGAGGATGATTGCCCCTGGCGTGTCATCGACGATCAATTCCACTCCTGTTGCGACTTCCAGTGCTCGAATATTGCGCCCTTCTCGTCCAATAATTCGACCTTTTAGATCGTCACTTGGTAAATCTACTACCGAGACTGTCGTCTCTATGGCGTGTTCAGGCGCGCTACGCTGGATGGCCTGCGCAATGATGTGTTTCGCCTTGGCCGTCGCAGTTTCTCTGGCTTCGTGTTCAAGCTTCTTTACGAGGTGCGCAGCGTCGTGTCGAGCTTCCGTTTCCAATTGGCGCAGCAAAACTTCCTTTGCTTCGTCCGCTGTCATTGACGACACGCTTTGTAGTTTTCGTTGATGCTCTTCGACCAACGCCGTGTAGTGTGCTGTTTGGCTTTCAAGTTCCTTTGTCTGTTTTCGAAAAGAACGTGTTTCTTGCTGGATCGCTTGTTCCGCTTGTTCTACCGCTGACCGACGCTCGGTTATGTCACGGGTGTCTTCTGCTAATTGCTTTTCTCGGGCGAACGCTTCAGTTTGACGAGTTCTAGATTCTTCTTCGGCGGTCCGTTGAAGTTCGTGGGCGTCTTCCTTGGCTTTGAGTAATATTTCCTTGCCTCGTGTATCGGCGTTTCGTGTGGCATCTTGTAGCAGCCGTGAGGCTTCTTTCGATGCACGACCCACCGTCGCGGCAACCTGTTTTTTTGTGATAAGCCACGCGAGAAAAAAACCGACGCTGGTGGCAAGAACAATAATGAGTGCCGCTGATCCGGAGAATAGCTGGCTCATACGCACGTTCCTTCTTATGGAACCTGCGGCGGCCCTGGAGAATACTTAGGTCACGGAAAAATGACGAACAGTGAAACCCCGCGTTGCCGTGTGGGGAGGTCGTATGAACCTGCCTCTAGCAGGTGGAGCCGCTACGTGAGCTTCGCTTCAGGCTTCCTCACTCGAAGGCATGCACACCACAAAGCGTTGCAGCTCTCTTTGACGAAACGTTGGCTCAAACGAGCCCCCAAAAACCATCACTAACATTGCAGGGAAACTAAACAATAACGTCATCTGCCAACCATCGGTTGACTCGTGACCGCATCAAGACACGCCGTTGTTCCAAATAATCTTCATCTTATGGCGAAGCTGGATTGCTGGCAAGTCGACGGCGAAAGTTTCACGTGGTACTTCCCGCCAGAGCTTCGTCAACGATTTTTTCGAGGTCCAGGGTTACCTGGTCAGCGGTTGTGGCACCGATATCGGGGCTATGCTGTTTAAGCTTTAGGTAATCGTCGGCGATATTCAATGCTGCAAGGACAGCTATTCGCAGCGAGTCAGCACCAGCCGTCTGCTCGGAAGCTGTTTGCATCTTCTGGTCCACATATGCAGCAAGTTCGGCCACGTAGTTGGCATCCAAATTACTTCGAACTTTATAGGGTTGTCCGAGAATTTCGATATTCACTACAACCCCGGATGCTTCAGTCGCTCTATTAGCCTCAACTGGCATTGGTTACTCCTAGAAGTTGATCCGTTCCAGTTGTTCCAAAATTGTTGTGACCCGCTTGCGAATCTGTTCACGCTCGTCCAAAAGTTTCGCTACGTCTACCGGGTCGCTTTGACTCGCCGATCTTTCGCTTTCAAGGTTTTCTATTGCTTTAGTCAGGCGAGCATTGTCTTCAATCTGTTTTGATAGTTCAGTCTTCGTCCGCTCGAGCAGCTCGACCAGTTCTTTGACCTTGTTGGCTAGACGTTCGATCGATTCTATGTCAACGGTGTAGGTGCCCATAGTAGTCTTTGGTGGCTTGCCCAGAGGGTCTTCAGCGTAACGTCGCGTGATGACGTTTCTTAAGCGCCTCGACGACGGCATCAATTGCTGTTTGAACCTCTACGTCAGTCAGAGTACGTTCGGTTGCCTGGAACGTGAGGCGCAACGCTAAACTGACACATCCGTCTGGAACCCCTTTACCGCGGTAGCGGTCAAATTCACGAATGTTGACAAGTGTGTCCGGCGCGGTATTTTCGATCGTCTCACGAACAGTTGCGGCAGGCAAGGAATCCTCGACGATGAAAGCAAGGTCACG